>NZ_JBSFWB010000021.1:0-191251 GCF_053592635.1 Streptomyces sp. NPDC002623
GCACGTCGCACGCGCGGCGTCACTCGTCAGCATAAGTAGTTGCGCACTCGCCGTACAGCACCACACACTCATCACTCGTAAGGACAAGTGACGTCCGCATATGACGGGCGTCTGGATGGCCAGGGAGGCCAACGAAATGCAGTCCATTCCCGTGGACACGGCACGGCTCGGCGTACTGCGGTGCGCCATCGCGCCCGAAGTGAAGATCAGCAACACCGAGACACAGGAGGTGAAGAAGGACCGGGACGGCAACCCCGTCTACACCGTGGCCGTCACCGTGCGGCAGGACCGGCGGCGGATCTCCGTCATCGAGATCGCCGTCAGCGGCGAACCGACCGGCATCGAAGAAGGACAGATCGTCAAGGTCACCGGCCTCATGGCGTTCATGTGGGCCATGGGCGACCGCCACGGCGTCAGCTTCCGCGCCGACGCCATCACCCCCGTCCGCACGACTCCTGCCGCGCACGGCAAGGGCGGTGACGCGTGATGGGACCCATCGTGCTCGCCTTCGCCCTGGCGGTGCTGGCCTGGATGCTCGTTGTCGGCGACCTGGTACGTCGGCACCGTCCGGTCTGGCACTGGTACCTCGTCGGCTACCCGGTGACGTGCTGGCGGGTGGTGTTCACCTGGCGACGCGTCGCCGTGCTCAACGACCTGGCGGTGTCGCGGCTCCCGGCCCGGACCCTCGTCGGACACCTGCTCGTCAAGGGCGACCCGGTGCGTCCGGTGCCTCCGCGCTGCTCCTTCCCGCGCGTCACTCCGATGGGCCTGACGCTCATCATCCGGCTGCACGCGGGTCAGACCCCGGCGACCTACCTGAAGGCGGCGGACGCCTTCGTGCACGCCTGGAGAGTGCACGCGGTGCGGGTCACCTCGCCCGAACGCGGGCTCGTGCTCCTGACCGCCATGGCCCATGACCCGCTGGAGCGGCCGGGCTTAGTCACGGCCCCGGCCGAACTCCTCTCCGCGTTGATCGGGGCGTTGGAGACGGGCGGGGCGTGGGTGATGAACCTGCGCCTGGTCCCGCACTGGCTGATCACAGGGGCAACCCGGTCCGGCAAGTCCACCCTGATGGCACGGCTCATCACTCAACTCGCCACACAGCGCGTCGCCCTGGTCGGCGTCGACTGCAAGGGCGGCATGGAACTCGGCCTGTTCGCCGGACGGCTGAGCGCGCTGGCCACCTCACGGCGTGAAGCGGTCGCGGTCCTCTCCGCTCTCGTCGTCGACATGCAGGACCGGATGAGCGCGTGCCGGTCGGCCGGGGTCCGCTCCGTCTGGGAGCTCCCGGACAAGCTCCGCCCGGTGCCGGTAGTGGTCCTGGTCGACGAGATCGCGGAGCTGTACCTGTCCGACGGCACCCGTGAGAGCAAGGCGGAAGCCGAACAGTGCTCGACCCTCCTGCTGCGGCTCGCCCAGCTCGGAGCCGCCCTCGGCATCCACCTGGTCGTGGCCGGCCAACGCGTCGGATCCGACCTCGGCCCCGGCGTCACCGCCCTGCGGGCACAACTCGGGGGCCGCATCTGCCACCGGGTCAACGACCCCGGCACGGCGGAAATGACTCTCGGCGACCTCAACAAGGACGCGGTTGCCGTCGCCCAATCCATCACGCCGGAAGAGCGCGGGGTGGCCGTGTGCACCGGGCCGGACGGCGGATGGAGCCGCGCCCGCTCCCACCTCACCCCCACCGACGAAGCCGTGGCCACGGCCCGCAAGTACGCCGCGATGACCCCGAACCTGCCCCTCGTCGCCCGCGCCCTCACGGCGCTGGAAGGAGAGTCCAAGTGATCAGCGAAGGAACGGCGTTCACGTTCGCGGTGATCTTCGGGATCATCACCGTCCTCCTCGTCCGCTCCCGCGACGTCCGCCCCTGGGAAGCGGTCTGCGTCGGCCTCTTCGGCGTCTACCTCGGCCAGACCCCCGTGGTCTTCACCATCCACGGCCTCGTGACCTGGTTCATCAGCGGCTTCTCCCACACCTGAGCAGAGAGAAGGGACGTCCCCCCATGCCGATGCCTCGCGTGAGGTGCCCGTACTGCAAGGGCGACGGTGCCCGTAGGACCTGGACGGGGCGGATCCGGCGCTGCCGCGTCTGCCGCGGTACCGGCACCATCCGCTGAACCCGCCCCGCCCCGACTACCCAAGGGAGTGATCCCCATGACCCACCTCGCACCACTTACCCACATTCGTGCCGCTACGGCGGCCCGCCCTGGAAGGTCACCACCATCACCCCGCAGTACACCCCCACTGACAGGCGCGCCGCCCTCGACCGCGCGGCGCGCCTGCGTCAGCTCTCCGAAACCGACCGCGACGCAATACGCCTCGCCCAACTCCCTCAATTCCCCCGCTGGCTGGAGCAGATCACCGCTACCGGCGGATGCTCCCACCCCGTCCACCTCTCCGGCTCCACCACCGTCCTGGACGGCACAACGGGCGAGATCCTCCACCACTACGACACCCGCGACGAACCCGGCGAACGCCTCCTCATCCGCTGCCGCAACCGCCGCGCCACCATCTGCCCCGCCTGCTCCCGCCTCCACGCAGGCGACACCTACCACCTCATCCGCGCGGGCCTACTCGGCGGCAAGAACGTTCCGGCCGTCGTCCGCAACCGCCCCAGATTGTTCGTCACCCTCACCGCCCCCTCGTTCGGCCCGGTGCATCGTGCCGGCGAACACTGCCGCCCTCGACGGGACGGCGGCCTCTGCCCGCACGGCCGCCCCGTCGGCTGCGGTGCAGTCCACACCCCGGATGCACCCGCCGTCGGCCAACCCCTGTGCCCCGACTGCTACGACTACAACGGCCACGTCCTCTGGCACGCATACGCCTCCAAGCTGTGGGACCGCTTCGTCATCGACGTCCGACGTCGCCTCGCCTCCTCGGCCGGCCTCGTGCAGTCCCGCTTCGCCGCTCACGCCCGGCTGTCCTTCGCTCGCGTCGCCGAGTACCAGAAACGGGCGGCTGTCCACATTCACGCCGTGGTCCGCCTCGACGGACCGAACGGACCGGCCGACGAACCCCCAGCTTGGGGCACGGTCGAGCGCTTGGCTGATGCTGTACGGGCCTCAGCCGGGCGGGTCCTGGTCCGCACCCCCTACAGCCCCGCTGTCGGTGAACTCTCCCTCATCTGGGGCGCACAGATCGACGTCCGCTCACTGCGCTCCGACGGCGACGGCCCCGACGATGACGCCGTAGCCGCATACGTCGCCAAATACGTCACCAAGGGCGCGGACGAGACCGGCGTCGGCACCGACCACAAGGTCACCACCTGGGAAGACATAGCCACGGCACCCGTGAGCGAACACATCCGCACCTTCATGCGGGCCTGCTGGCGGCTCGGCGGCCTCCCCGAGTACGAGCCGCTGCACCTGCGCGCCTGGACACACACCCTCGGCTACCGCGGCCACATCCTCACCAAATCCCGCGCCTACTCGACGACGTACGCGGCCCTACGCGCCGAACGCGCCCACCACGTCGGGCACGTCGACCTCCCCGACACGATCACGGATGCCAGCTGGCGCTACGCGGGCTCGGGACATACCCCCGGAGCTGCTCTCATCGCGGCCGGGATCGCCGAGGACATTGTCGCGAACCGGGAGATCGCCCGCGAAGAGCGTGAGGGTTTCTGGTGACGGGACGCCATAGTGAGCAGTGGGCGCGGGCGGTCGAGCGGCAGGCGGCCAAGTTTCCGACTCGGATTGGGTCGAAGAGCGCTGCGCGACTCGCGCGGCTCCTGGGTGGCCGAGCCCTTCGTATGGGTGGGTCGGACAGCAGCCGGTGAGATGGTTGCGATGCTTCCGGTGCCGTGCGGCAGGTGCCGGACACAGGTGCGGGGATCTCGGTGTTGACCTTGCTGGCCGGTACTCAGGCAGAGGGCGACAGTGCCCTCGATGACGCCCTCGCCGGACGGTTGCCACCCACCCGGCCCCGAGTGCCGAACGTGAGAGTGGGGACCCGTCCGCCTGGACGAGCCCCCACAATCTCCAGCCAGTGACGTGTTACCGGGACTGGAGCCACCAGATCACGAAACCCCCGACGCCTGTGCCTGCGCCGTACGCGATGCCGAGGGCAAAGCGCCCGGCCAGCGGCTTGCTGCGATGTACGAGCCGGTCACGCAGCCGGAGTCCCTCGGTGGGCGCGTCCCCAGGTACGGCAGGCTGAGGCTGTGACGCGTTGCTAGACACTGGACTACCATGCACTTTGGTGCTCCGATCGTTGTGAAGGCGTGGATGGGTGCCAGCACAAGGAGCCCCTCCCGGCGTGAAGGCCTAGGAACCTGCCGGGTGAGGGCTCCTTCTGCTTGGCATGAGTCTACGTAAGGCGCGCAGTGTCGGAGAGGCTGAGCCGGGCGATCCGACATCGTGCAGACGAAGTTGATGCTCCGTCATGCCGTTAACTTTGAACACTTCCCAGCGACTTACGGCAGTCCTGAAAGCCCAACAGATTCCATTGTGAGCTGCGTCACAAATGACATTCCGTAACCGTTGCGAGACCGTCAGTACGGTGAGCCCCGGATGTTGGGCGTGGGCCGCCCTTCGGTGTGCCGAGTGAGTCAGTCGGGCCAGCATGCGGTGCACCGTTTGAGCACCCCGCCGTCCATGAGCTTCGCCTTGGACTCGCGCATCCTCATGAAGCCGCTCTGCCTTCCGCCGTTGTACTGGGTGCGTCCGCAGGGATGGTCGGCTGAGTGGTAGACCTTCCTGCGGGCCCCAAGGCTTCCTCGGACGAGGACCTCTGGGTTGCGGCAGTTCTCCGTCTCGGCAATGGCGGCTTCGGCAATCCTCTTGTCCAGCGCCTCCAGCTTGGTGTCGAACTCCTGGCGTTGGCGCTTCTGCTCGGCAAGGAAGCTCTCCAAGAGCCCGACGCGCTGTTGCTTCAAGGTGTATGTGTCCACGGACCTGCCGTATCAATCGCTATCAGTCGATAGCGATTGATATCACGGAGGTTGAGGCGCTCGCAGGGTTTCGTCGCCGCTCGCGAGGTATCAGTCCAGCGGGTTCGGCTCGATGTCCACCCGGTCCGTGTCGAATCCCCTGCCCTTCCGCGTGGGTGGGTGAACGATCACAGCGGCGAACAGGAACCGATAGATCGCGTTCATACGCGCATAGTCCTCCGCCTTCTCCAGCCTCTCCCAGCTGGCTTCGGCCTCCGGGCCGGCGATCCCCTCCAAGACGACGACCGGCCGCTTGACGGTCTTGCGCTGGCGCTCCTTCATCCGCTTGACGATCGGCGCGCGCATGGCCTGGAAGTCGGCGGTCATGAAGTCGTCGTCGTTGAGCCACATCTCCTTCAGCTCGTTCAGCTTGGCTCGGTCCTTGTCGTCCGCGATGACGTCGGCCTTGGGGCGCGTGGTCGCAGCGGGCTCGTAGCCGGAGGTGTCCAGCTTGGTCAGCACCTTGATCGCGACGTCCCGCACGAAGTCCTCCAGCGGCCCGGCCGAGACTGAGCGGTCGCACTTCCGCTGGTCGGTGTTCCCGGCGCGGGTGCACCGGTAGTAGGCGTACCGGACGCTGTTCGTCCCGCTCATGCGGGCTCCGCATGCGCAGGTCGCGATACCGCGCAGGACGTAGTTTCGGGTCGGCCGCTTCTTCGTGTCCTCGTGCTGTTCGGCGCGGTACTCCCGGCACCGCTGTACCTCGTCCCACTGCCCTCGGTCGATGATCGCGGGCCATGTCCCGACGGCCACCTCTTCGCCCAGGTGGAATCGCAACCCGGCCACGAAGTGGGATGAGAGCAGGTGGCGAACGTTCTCGGGGTTCCACACCTTGCCCTTGGACGTGGGGATGTCCCGCGCGGCGAGATCCTGCGCTATGCGGTTCGGCGACTCGCCGTCCAGGTAGCGGCGATAGACCTCGCGGACGATCTCCGCTTCCTCCTCGACGATTTCGTGGCCGCCGCGGGTGTAGCCGTACGGTCGGTTGCCCACGTGCGGCCGGCCTTCGCGGGCATGGTCCTTCAAGGCGTCCTTGAGGCGTCGGGATGTGTCGTCGGAGGAGCGGCAGGCGTGGGCCACCTCGATGCGGAGGATGAACCGGTCGTCGGGGTCCGACAGATCGCGCCGGTTCGCCTCGCCGTGCAGCAGGACGCGCTTGTCGTCGGCAATGGAGAGGAGTTCTTCGAGATCCTTGGGCTGCCGCATGAGGCGGTCGGGGTGGTAGACGATGACGTGCCGGATCTCTCCGTCTGCCATCGCCTTCAGCATCTCCTCCCACCCTGGCCGCTTCCGGTTGCGCTGCCAGGCCGAACGGTTGTTGTCCACGTAGACGTGCGTCGGCTCGACGCGGAGCTGCAGCCGTTCGGCGATGTCCCGACAGAGGCGCTCCTGGCGGTCCACCCCGGTCTGGTCCTCATCGCGGGTGTGGGAGATGCGGCAGTAGATCGCTGCGGGCTCGCCCGGCGTGACGGCGGCCTTGGGTAACTTCGATCGGCTCATGACAATTACTGTATGAGCCCGGTATGACATCGATTCTGGTCGGAGCAGCCATCGGCGCCCTGTTCTTCAAGGAGCGGTTCGGTGCGCCCCGGCTCGTCGCCGCAGGCCTTCTCGTCGTCGGGATTGGACTGATGCTGCACACGGGATGACCCGCCCCCGGTGGGACTGCGACCAGCGCACGAGACGGCTCCGGGCCCGTGGCCGACGTCGCCGGGGCGAGTGTGCGCCTACCGTGAACTCATGGTTGAGACCACACCGTTCGGCCCCGACGACCTCGACGCCTACCTCCGGCGGATCGGCTGGGGAGGGGAGCGTCGCGCCGATGTGCAGACCCTGCGCGGGGTGCATCTGGCGCACGCGCGTGCCCTTCCCTTCGAGAACCTGGATCCGCTGGGAGGTTCGGCGCCCTCGCTCGCGCCCGCCGATCTGATCGCCAAACTCGTCCGCAGCCGACGGGGCGGGTACTGCTACGAGCACAACTCGCTGCTGTCGTTCGCCCTGGAGGCGCTGGGGTTTCGGGTGACCCTGCTGACGGCTCGGGTCGTCGTCGGCGCGGAGCGGTTCGAGGAGCGGCCGCGCACGCACATGGCGCTCCTCGTCGAAGCCCCCGGCGATCCGCAGCCGTACCTCGCCGACGTCGGGTTCGGTGCGCCGGGAGCGCTGCTCGAGCCCGTCCCGCTGATCGCCGGCGTCGAGTTCCACGGCGCGGGCCGCCGTCATCGCCTGGTGCACGCCCCGCATCGCGGGCCGCTGGAGCTGTGGGTGCTGGAGGCCCACGGGGGCTCCGAGAGGGCCACGGGGGCCGAGGGGGCCGAGGGGGCCGAGGGGGCCGAAGGGGAGTTCTGGCAGGCGCAGTACGCGTTCACCGTCGAACCCTTCGAGCGGCCCGACTTCGAGGTGATCAACTGGCACATCGCCACCAACCCCCGCTCGCCGTTCAGCCGCCGCGCCTACGTCCAGCGCGTCACCTCCGACGGCCATGTCCTGCTCAACGGCCCGCTCCTCACCGAGACCCACGCCGACGGCACCGTCAAGCAGCGTGCGCTGACCGACGAGGCGGAGGCGCGCCGGGTGCTGGACGCAGAGTTCGGCATCGCCGTGCCGGACGGGATCCGCCTGCTGTCCTGAACTGCGGGCGACCGCGCGGAGGAGCACCCTGGAGACACAGGATTTCCGGAGGCGATCGTCATGATGCACACCACTGTCGGATGGCATGTCGAGCTGGAGTTCGAGGAGGACGAACGGCACACGCGCGCGGTCGCGCTGGTACGCCTGCCCGACGGGACCGAGGTCCGGTCCCACGGGCACGCCAGCCGGCACAACGTGGACGGCAACCAGCCCCGGGTCGGCGAGGAGATCGCCGGCGCCCGCGCCCTCAACGAGATCGCCATGCAGCTGCTCACCAAGGCGCACATGGAGATCGACGGCGCGTCGGGACGGACGTCCCACTCGATCAACGTGTGAGAGTCAGCGGGCCGCTGCCGTCCGTACCGCCCTCAGCAGCGCCTGCGCCCTCGGGTCCGCCGTCACGCTCGTCCGGAAGCCGTTCGTCACATAGCCGAACGCGATCCCGGACTCCGGGTCGGCCAGGCCGAGGGCGCCGCCGCGGCCCGGGTGGCCGAAGGCGCCGGGGGACAGCAGCGGGGACGCGGCGCCGTGCAGCATGTAGCCGAGGCCGAACCGGGTGCTCACCACGAGCACCCGGTCGGGGCCGGAGGACTGTTCCCCGCGCGCGAGGCGCACCGTCTCCGGGTGCAGCAGCCGACGTCCGCCCTCCACCTCGCCGATCAGCGACGCGTAGAAGCGGGCCAGACCGTCGGCGGTGGCGATGCCGTTGGACGCGGGCAGGGCGGCGGCGCGGTAGGCCGGGTCGTTCTCGTCGGGGAGCGGGGTGATCGCGGCGAAGGCGCGACGGGTGAGGGAGGCGGGATCGGCGTAGGCGTCGGTGACGGCCTGCTTGGGCCGGGTCTTCAGCGCCCCGGCCCGGACGGGCGCGTCCACGTGTCCCACCCGTCCCACGCGCGCGGCGGCGTCCGCGGGCAGCCCGAGCCACAGGTCCGCGCCGACGGGGCCGGCGATCTCCTCGGCGATCCACTCCCCGATGGGCCGCCCGGTGATCCGGCGCACCAGCTCGCCGGTCAGCCAGCTGTAGGTCTGCGCGTGGTACCCGTGGTCCGTCCCGGGCTCCCAGGCGGGCGTCTGGGCCGCGACCGCCGCCGCGCCGAGATCGGGGTCGGCGGCCTCGGCGGGCGTCAGCGGGCGGTCCAGCACGGGCACGCCCGCGCGATGCGCGAGCACCTGCCGCACGAGCGTCCGCTCCTTGCCCGCGACCTTGTACTCCGGCCAGTACGCCCCGACGGGCGCGTCCAGATCCAGCTCACCGCGCTGGTGCAGCAGCAGGAGGACGGCGGAGGCGACGCCCTTGGTCGCCGACCGCACGATCTGCGCGGTGTCGGGTTCCCAGGGGGCCGTGCCGTCGACGTCCTTCGTGCCGGCCCACAGGTCGACGACCTTGTGTCCGTCCCGGTAGACGGCCACCGCCGCGCCCCGGTCGCCGAGCGTCTCGAAGTTCGCCGCGAACGCCTCCCGGACCGGTTCGAACCCGTCGGCCACCGCACCGTTCACGTTCACGTCCGCTCTCCTCGTCTCGCCGCCGGGCTCTCCCTTCAGCCAAGCAGGATCGTTACGTCAATGTTCCCGCGGGTGGCGTTCGAGTACGGGCAGACCTGGTGGGCCGCGTCCACCAGCTTCGCGGCGACCTCGGCGTCCAGGACGGGGAGCGAGACGCTGAGGGCGACGGCCAGCCCGTATCCCTTGGTCTTGTTCGGGCCGATCCCGACCTTCGCCGCCACCGTCGACCCGGTCAGGTCGAAGCCGGCCCGGTTGCCGACGAGGATCAGTGCGTTGTGGAAGCAGGAGCTGTAGCCGGCCGCGAAGAGCTGCTCCGGGTTGGTGCCGTTGCCGTCGCCGCCCAGTTCCGGCGGCATCGCCACCTTCAGCTCGATCTGGCCGTCCTGACTGGTCACATATCCGTCGCGACCTCCGTGCGCGGTCGCCTCGGCCACGTACATGATCTTCGTCGGACGGCTGTCGACGGCCTCGACGGCAGTGTCGGCAGCGTCGACGGCGGAGCCTTCGGTCACGGCGGTACCTCCCCCAAATCTTCCCCGATTACATCGTGCACAAGGTACCGGCCGGTACGGAGGCACTTGTTTACCAGGGGGTAGTAACCGCGGGTAACTTCAGGTGGGGGCCGCGGACACCAGGAGGGTGGCTCAGCGGGCGCGTTCCGCCGCGCCCTGCGCCCGCTCCGCGAGCCCCCACAGCTCCGCGCGCAACCGCGCGACCTCCGCCGTCTCCAGCCCCGTCGACGCGAGCAGACCGGCGGGCACCCGCTCCGCGCGCCCCTTCAGTTCCTCGCCGCGCCCGGTGCACGCCACCAGGACCGAGCGCTCGTCCCGCGCCGAGCGCTCCCGGCGCACCAGACCCGCCGCCTCCAGCCGCTTCAGCAGCGGCGACATCGTGCCGTAGTCCAGCCGCAGGGCCGACGCCAGCTCCTTGACGGTCGTCTCGCCGCGCTCCCACAGGACCAGCAGCACGAGGTACTGGGGGTAGGTGAGGCCCAGCTCGTCCAGGAGCGGCCGGTACGCGGCGGTCACCGCGCGCTGGGCCGCGTACAGCGCGAAGCACAGCTGCTCGTCGAGGCGCAGTGAGCCGTCGGTGGTGGGTGCCTCGGCGGGGGGTGCCTGGTTCGTCACGCGCCCATTGTCGCGGAGCGCGGGTCGAACCCGAAGGGCAACTCCAGGCGATGCGCGCGCATGAGGGTGTCGTCGGCGAGCAGTTCGCCGGTCCGGCCGTCCGCCGCGATCACGCCCTCGCTCAGGATCAGGGCGCGCGGGCACAGCTCCAGGGCGTACGGCAGGTCGTGCGTGACCATGAGCACCGTGACGTCCAACGACCGCAGGATGTCGGCCAGTTCGCGGCGCGAGGCGGGGTCGAGGTTGGAGGACGGCTCGTCCAGGACGAGGATCTCCGGCTCCATCGCGAGCACCGTGGCGACGGCCACGCGCCGCCGCTGGCCGAAGGAGAGGTGGTGCGGCGGACGGTCCTTGAACTCGCCCATGCCGACCTGCGCGAGCGCGTGGTCGACCCGCTCCTCCAGCTCCGCGCCCTTCAACCCGGCCGCCGCCGGTCCGAAGGCGACGTCCTCGCGGACGGTCGGCATGAACAGCTGGTCGTCCGGGTCCTGGAAGACGATGCCGACCTTCCGCCGGATCTCCGCCATGTGCTGCCTGCCGACGGGCAGCCCGGCCACCGTCACCGTGCCCGCGCCGCCGGTCAGGATGCCGTTGAGGTGCAGCACGAGGGTGGTCTTGCCGGCGCCGTTCGGCCCGAGCAGCGCGACGCGTTCCCCGCGCGCGACGGAGAAGTCCACGCCGAACAGGGCCTGGTGGCCGTCGGGGTAGGCGAAGGCGAGGCCCGAGACCTCGAGGGAAGCCGGGGCGGCAGCAGTACTCACAGGGCCCATCCCAACACGCAGACGACGAGGGCGGCGAACGGGAGGGTCAGCGCGTACGACCACTGCGCCCGGGACGCGGTCGCCTCGTCGATCACCGGCATCGAACCGGTGTATCCGCGGCTGACCATGGCCAGGTGCACGCGCTCGCCGCGTTCGTAGGAGCGGATGAACAGCGCGCCCGCCGACTTCGCGAGCACCCCCCAGTGCCGTACGCCCCGCGCCTCGAAGCCGCGCGACTCCCGCGCGATCCGCA
Organism: Streptomyces sp. NPDC002623; assembly: GCF_053592635.1. NCBI lineage: Bacteria > Bacillati > Actinomycetota > Actinomycetes > Kitasatosporales > Streptomycetaceae > Streptomyces > Streptomyces sp. NPDC002623. The sequence goes on from NZ_JBSFWB010000021.1 coordinate 11,205, forward strand.
TGCGCCGCATCTCGTCCGCGATGACGTCGCCGTAGCGGATCATGAAGGACGCGATCTGCACGAGCAGCGGGGGCAGCTTCAGGCGCTGGAGGCCGAGGAGGAGTTCCCGCAGCTCCGTGGTGGACGCCAGGAGGACGGAGGAGGCGACGCCCAGCGTGCCCTTCGCGAGGACGTTCCACGCGCCCCAGAGCCCGTTGACGCTGAGGGACAGCCCGAGGACGTCCACCCGCTCGCCCTCCGCCACGAACGGCATCAGCACGGCGAACGCGACGAAGGGCACCTCGATCAGCAGCCGCTTGAGAAGGAAACCGGCGGGCACGCGCGCGCGATGCGCGACGAAGGCCAGCAGGACGGCGTACAGGCCGAACGCCCACATCGCCTCGCGGGGCGTCGACACCACGACGACCACGAAGCCGAAGGCGGCGGCGAGCTTGGTGTGCGGCGGCAGGGCGTGCACGGGCGAGTGCCCGTGCCGGTAGAGCCGGTGTGCGTGTCCCGCGCCCACCTCAGACGCCCGTGCTCGCCGGGGACACGTCGTCCGCCCGGCGCCTGCGGACCGCCCAGAACACGGCGGTGCCCGCGACGACGGTCACGCCGACGCCGATGACGCCCGCGAGGCCGCCGGACAGGCGGGCGTTCTCGACGTCCTTGACGCCGTAGTCGGCGAGCGGCGAGTCGGCGGCCGCGTGCTCCTCGACCTTCTCGTCGATGCCCTTGTCGGCGGCGACCTTCTCCAGGCCGTCGGGGTTCGCGGAGGCGTAGAAGCTGACGAAGCCGGCCAGCACGAGGGAGGTGACCAGGCCGGTCACCCACAGCGTGCGCCGGGAGGTGCGCGCCGCCACGGGCGCCGTGCGCGCCTCTTCGGCGGGCGCGTCCACGAGGTCGCCGTTCACCCGCAGCCGCAGCTTCTGCGTGAGGCCGCGCGCGCCGTGGACGAGATCCGGCCGTACGGCGATGACGGCGCCCACGGTGAGCGCGGTGATCGTGGCCTCGCCGATGCCGATCAGCACATGCACGCCGACCATCGCGGTGGCGACCTTGCCGATCGGGATGTCGGTGGTCCCGCCGATCCAGTAGATGAGGGTGAAGGCGAGCGCCGCGGCCGGGACGGACAGGAGCGCGGCCGCGAAGGAGGCCCCGGTCACCGAGCGGCGGGTGCGCGGCAGCACCTTCACCAGGCCGCGGAAGACGGTGTACGCGACGACCGTCGTCACACAGGCCATGACGGTGATGTTCACGCCGAGCGCGGTCAGGCCGCCGTCGGCGAAGAGGATGCCCTGCATCAGCAGCACCACGGAGACGCACAGGACCGCCGTACAGGGGCCGACGAGTATCGCGGCGAGCGCGCCGCCCAGCAGATGGCCGCTGGTGCCCGCGGCGACGGGGAAGTTCAGCATCTGCACGGCGAAGATGAACGCCGCGACGAGGCCGGCCAGCGGCGCCGTGCGCTCGTCGAGCTCGCGGCGCGCGCCGCGCAGGGCCACGGCGATGGCGCCTGCGGCGACGACTCCGGCGGCGGCGGAGGTCGGGGCGTTGATGAATCCGTCGGGTACGTGCACCCGACGATGATAGTGGCTTAATGCGAACGGTTCGCAAGAGCGAGGAGCTTGTCAATCGCATCCGGATGCCGCGCTGCTCCCGCGCTGTTCCCGCGCCGCTCCCGCGCCGCCCCCGTATCGCACATGTGAGATACGCCTGCGACAGGAAGCGTATTCCGCAAAATATGGGACATTGGGAGGGGAGCGGACGCACAGCTTCCGCACAGGTAACGCTGCGTGAGAGGGTCGGCCGATGTCTGTAGTCGAACAGTACGCGCGAGCCCATATCGTCACGGACGCCGATCAGGCCGAGGACGAACGAGAGTCAGTTCCCGTCATCCTGCGCTACGACCCGGAGGACGACCCCCGCGCGGTGCGCGTCGGACTGCCCGACCGCCACGAGTGGACGTTCTCCCGCGCCCTCCTCGAACAGGGCCTGCGCGCCCCGACCGGCACCGGAGAGGTGCGGGTGTGGCCGCTGGGGCGCGTCCAGGCCGTCGTCGAGTTCCACTCCTCGCAGGGCGTCGCGGTCGTGCAGTTCGAGTCCAAGACGCTGCTGCGGTTCCTGCGCCGCACCTATCTGGCCACGGCGCAGCCGGTCACCCACTGACCGCCTGACCGCTGTGGCTCAGCCGCCCAGCTTCAGCAGCGCGGCCACGATCGGGCCTGCCGTGTCGCCGCCGTGGCCGCCCGCCTGGACGACGCCCGCGGCCGCCAGATCGCCGCGGTAGGCGGTGAACCAGCCGTTGGGCTTGTCCTGGTTGTCGACCTCCGCCGAGCCCGTCTTCGCGCCGTAGTCGGGGCCCAGACCGGACATCGCCTCGGCGGCGGTGCCGGCCGCGGCCGTGTAGTTCATCAGCTCCCGCAGCTGCGACAGCGTGGACGCCGACATCGTGCGCGAGGCCGTCGCCAGCGTGCGGTCGTCCACCGAAGGGGCGACCAGATACGGCTGGTGGAAGGTGCCCGCCTTCACGGTGGAGGCGACCGACGCCATGTTCAGCGGGTTCATCCGGACCCCGCCCTGACCGATCAGCGAGGCCGCCATCTGGGCCGCCGACTGCACCGGCACCGAACCGTCGAAGGACGGCACCCCGATGGCCCAGTTGTTCATCGACAGGCCGAACACCTGCTGCGCCTGCTTGGTCAGGCTGTCGTTGCTCAGCTCGGGGGCCTGGCTGATGAAGGCGGTGTTGCAGGAGCGCGCGAAGCTCGCCTTGAACGTGCCGCCGTCGATCTGGAAGTCGTCGTCGTTGTGGAACTTCCAGCCGCCGTAGGTGAACGTCTTCGGGCAGGGGTGCACCTTGTCCGCCGAGGCCAGGTCCTTCTCGATGAGCAGCGACGACGTGATGACCTTCATCGTGGAACCGGGCGCGAGCGAGCCGTTGAACGCGGTGTTGAAGCCCTTGCCGGCGTTGGCCACCGCGAGGATCTCGCCCGTGGAGGGCCGCATCACGACGACCGACGACTTCGCGGTCTTCGCCACCTGCTGCTCGGCGGCCGCCTGGAGGGTCGGGCTCAGCGTGGTCTTCACCGTGCCCGGCGTGCCCTCGCTCAGCTCCAGCAGCGTCTTGTCGGAGGCCTTCTTCGCCTTGGCCGCCTTGCCGCGGACGACCTGGAGCTCCACGCCCGCCTTGCCGCCGGCCTTCTTGCCGTACTTCTCCCGCAGCCCGTCCAGGACCGTGCCCAGGGAGGGGTACTTGGCGGCCGTCAGCTCGCCGCCGTCCCGGTCGACGGCCTTCACCGGCGGGGTGCCGGCCTCGCCGGTGACGAGCTTGTCGCCGTCCTGCAGGTCCGGGTGGACGACGGACGCGTGCCAGTCGACCTGCGCCTTGCCGTTCTTGGCGTTGCGCACGACGGTGAGAGCGCTGGAGTACGTCAGCGGCTTGCTGACGTCCTTGTACTTCACCGTGCCCTTCACCGAGAACGGGATCTTGGCGCCGGTGGCCTTGCCCGCGGTGAGGGTGACGCCGGTGATGTGGGCGTCCTTGGTGTAGCCCGTCAGCAGGGCGGTGGCGGCCGTCGAGTCGTCCGTGACCGCGGCCGCCCGGGCGACCTTGCCCTGCTGCCACGCCGTCAGGAACTGCGTGGCGGCGGTCTTCACCTCGGCCGCCGAGGGCGCGTCGGCCCTGACTCTCGGCACCTGGCCGCGGTTGGCCGCCGCGGCCGAGCCCTCGTCGGCGGCCGCCCCGCCCGCGTACAGCGCGTAGACGCCGAAGCCCGCCCCGCCGACCACGACGGCGATCATGCCGCCGGCCACGGCGGGACGCCGCTTCCTGCGCTGCTCTTCGACACGCCTTCTCTTGCCCACTGCCAGATCCTCCGGATCCCCAGGGGCTCTCCCCCCAGCCCCGCTGCCCTCGTTGCCCTCACTGACCCCAACGACGGCAACCACACTAGAGTCCCGTCCTGTGCGGGTGACGTCACGTGTGACGTCAGCCACCCTTGTGCCGGTTCAGGCCACGCCCGTTCCGGGTCACCCCGCCCGCAGCACCTGCACCACGATCGGGCCGGACGCGTCGACGCCGTGACCGCCGCCCTGGGTCAGCGCGGCCGCGGCGATGTCGTTGCGGTACCCGGTGAACCAACTGTCGGACGTGGCCTTCCCGTCGACCTCGGCGGAACCGGTCTTCGCGCCGATGCTGCTGCCGCCCAGCCCGGCCATCACCTCGGCGGCGGTGCCGCTGGTCGCGGTCCGGTTCATCATCGAGCGCAACTGTTGCACGGTGCTCGACGACAGTCCTCGCGCTTTGGCCGGCGTGCGGTCGTCGAGGCTCAGCGGCACGATCACCGGCTGCCGGAAGGCGCCCGTCATCGCGGTCGCTGTGACGGAGGCCATGTTCAGCGGGTTCATCTGGACCTTGCCCTGACCGATCAGGCCGGCCGCGGTGTCCGGGCCGCCGGCGGCCGGGACGGAGCCGTCGAAGGACGGGATGCCGGTCTGCCAGTCGAGGCCGATCCCGAAGCGGTCGCGGGCCTCGTTCGTCAGCGAGTCGACCTTCACCTCGTCCGCGAACTTCACGAACGCCGTGTTGCAGGAGCGGGCGAAGCTCTCGGAGAGCGTCGCGTTCTCGTTCGGCTTCATGCCCGTGATGTTCTGGAAGGTCTGACTCTCCGACACGGCCGACGGCGGACACGGCGCCGGCCCGTTCGCGGTGGTGAGCCCGTTGTCGATGAGGGTGGCCGAGCTGATGATCTTCATGGTGGAGCCGGGCGCCACCTCGCCCAGGAACGCGGCGTTGAAGCCGTCCGTCCGGTTGTTGGCGACCGCGAGCACCTCGCCGGTGCTCGGCTTGACGGCCACCACCGAGGACTGGGCGTACTTCTTCACGGCCTTCTCCGCGGCCGCCTGCACGTCTGCGCTGAGCGTGGTGGGCAGCTCGCCCGCCTTGCCCTCGGCGAGGGTCAGCAGGGGCGTGTCCGCGGTGTCCGGGGTGGCGTGCCGGATCGCCAGCTCGACGCCGGCCGTGCCGCCCGCCTTGTCGCCGTACTTGGCGCGCAGCTCGTCCAGGATCGGCCCCAGGGAGGGGTACTTCTCCTTCGTCAGCACCTTGCCGTTGCGGTCCACGGCCTCGATCGGCGGCGCCGACGACGCGCCCGTGACCAGCGTGTCGTCCATGCTCTTCAGCTCGGGATGGACGACCGACGGCGCCCAGTCCACCAGCGCCTTCCCGGTGGTGACGCCCCGCACGACCGTCAACTCGCTCTTGTAGACGAGCGGCTTGGACTTCCCCTCGTACGACACCGTCGCCCGCACACTGAACGGCACGCTGTCGCCGACCGCCGCGCCCGGTGTGATCTTCACCCCGGTGATGTGCGCGGCCTCACCGTACGAGGTCAGCAGCGGCTCGGCCTTCGCCGCGTTGTTGGTCAGCTGGGCGGCCGCCGCGGCCTGTCCCTGCTCCCAGGCCGTGAAGAACTTGGTGCTGGTGTCCTTGACCTCGGAACCGCTCGGCGGCCCGGTCTTCACGACCACCGGCTCGCTCGATCCCGCCGTACCGCCGTCGCCGCCGCCCCCGTTCAGCGCGCTGACGATGTTGAAGGCGCCGTACCCGGCTCCGCCCACCATCACGGCGAAGACCGAGCCGACTATGACTGCCTTGGCCCCCTTGCGCATGCTGTGCACCCTCCCCGTTGGCGCCCTCCCCGCCCCGGGCGGGGACGGGCGTTTCTGAACACGTTCAGAAAGTACTGTTCGGGCTCACAGTAAACGGAAAGAGTGGCGACAGGGGCAGCAGTTTCCTCAATCGTTAGACCCACGTGTCCAGCCACATACGTGACCGCCAGTCGTCGATCGGGATGGCCTGGCCGGTGTAGAGCTGCCAGAAGTAGATGAAGTTCCAGGCGATGAGCAGGACGAGGACGCCTGCGCCCGTCGCTCCTGCGACCCGGCGGGTGTCCGTGGAACCCGGTGGGCCGACCAGCGCGCCGATCATCATCGCCACCGCCAGGCAGAGGAAGGGCAGGAAGACGACGGCGTAGAAGAGGAAGATCGTGCGTTCCTGGTACATGAACCAGGGCAGGTAGCCGGCCGCGATGCCGCAGGCGATCGCGCCCGCGCGCCAGTCGCGGCGGAAGAGCCAGCGCCACAGCACGAACAGGATCGCGAAGCAGGCCGCCCACCACAGCAGCGGGGTGCCGATGGCCAGGACCTCGCGGGCGCACTTCTCGCCCGCGTCGGTCGGGCAGCCGTCGACGCCCGGGGCGGGGGACTCGTAGAAGTACGAGACCGGGCGGCCCAGGACGAGCCAGCTCCACGGGTTCGACTGGTAGGTGTGCGGCGAGGTCAGGTGGGTGTGGAACTCGTACACCTCGTGCTCGTAGTGCCACAGGCTGCGCAGCCACTCCGGGAGCCAGGTCCAGTTGCCGCCCTTGCCGTCGGTGGCCGCCCAGTTGCGGTAGTAGCCGCCGGAGCCGTCGGCCGAGGAGCGGATCCAGCCCGTCCACGACACCAGGTAGACGGCCAGCGCGACCGGGACCGTGGACAGGAACGCGAGCGGCGTGTCCCGCTTCAGCACCGCCAGGTACGGGTGCTGGGCGCCCGCCACCTTGCGCGAGCCGACGTCCCACAACACCGCCAGCAGGCAGAACGCGACCAGGATGTAGAGGCCGTTCCACTTCGTGCCGATGGCCAGGCCCAGCATCACGCCCGCGCCCCAGCGCCAGGGCCGCCAGCCGATGCGGGTGGTCTCGGCGAGGTGCGCGTCGGGGCGGTAGCGGCCGTCCACGTCCGGCGGGAGCGCGGCGGCGAGTTTGCGGCGCGCCCAGTCCCGGTCCGCCACCAGACAGCCGAACGCGCCCAGCACGAAGAACATCAGCACCCCGTCGAGCAGCGCGGTGCGGCTCATCACGAAGTGCAGCCCGTCGACCGCCATCAGCGCGCCCGCCAGGCAGCCGAGGAAGGTGGAGCGGAAGATCCGGCGGCCGATCCGGCACAACAGCAGCACGGAGAGCGTGCCGAGGACGGCCGTCATGAAGCGCCAGCCGAACGGATCGAACCCGAAGATCAGCTCGCCGAGCCCGATGACGTACTTGCCGACCGGCGGATGCACCACGTAGGCCGCGTCCGTCGGGATCGAGACCTCGCCGCCCTTGGCGAGGAGGGCGTCGGTGGTCTTGGGCCAGTTGACCTCGAAACCGCGGTGGACGACCGCCCACGCGTCCTTGGCGTAGTACGTCTCGTCGAATATCACCTTCTTCGGGCTGCCCAGGTGCCAGAACCGGATCACGCCCGCCAGCAGCGTGACCAGCAGCGGGCCGCCCCAGGAGGACCAGCGCGCGATCCGCTCCGCCCACGTGTGCGGGATGCCGAGCGCCTGCCACAACCGCGGGCTGGGCTGCGCGAACGGTGGCACCAGCCGCTCCCGGACGTCGGCGGAGGGCTCCGCCGTGTATCCGAAACGCCGCAGCCGCTGCTGCCATGTCGGCCGCTGATCGTGCGGCGGCCGGCCCGGCCGGTAGTCCGTGGAGTCCGTGGAGGACGCGGTACTGGTCACCGCGCCATCGTAGGGAACACGGCTGTGTGAGTCCCGTGTCCGTCCCCCTGGGAGGATGGAATCGTGACAGCCACGCCCCGAACCACGCCCGGAACCACGCCCCGAACCACTCCCGGAGCCACGCCCGGAGTCCTCGTCCTCGCCGGGACGCCCATCGGCGACGTCTCCGACGCCCCGCCCCGCCTCGCCGAGGAGCTGACGGGCGCCGATGTGATCGCCGCCGAGGACACGCGCCGGCTGCGGCGGCTCACCCAGGCGCTGGGCGTGACGCCCAAGGGGCGGGTGGTGTCGTACTTCGAGGGCAACGAGTCCGCCCGCACGCCCGAGCTGGTCGAGGAACTCGTCGGCGGCAAGCGGGTGTTGCTGGTCACCGACGCCGGGATGCCCTCGGTCTCCGACCCCGGGTACCGGCTGGTCGCGGCGGCCGTGGAGCAGGACATCAAGGTCACGGCCGTCCCCGGCCCGTCCGCGGTGCTCACCGCGCTGGCGCTGTCCGGGCTGCCCGTCGACCGGTTCTGCTTCGAGGGGTTCCTGCCGCGGAAGGCGGGCGAGCGGCTGTCGCGGCTGCGCGAGGTCGCCGAGGAGCGCCGCACGCTCGTCTACTTCGAGGCCCCCCACCGGCTGGACGACACCCTCGCCGCGATGGCCGAGGTGTTCGGCGCGGACCGGCGGGCCGCCGTGTGCCGTGAGCTGACCAAGACCTACGAGGAGATCAAGCGCGGGCCGCTCGGCGAGCTCGCGGAGTGGGCCGCGCAGGGCGTGCGCGGCGAGATCACCGTCGTCGTCACCGGGGCGCCCGAGCGCGGGCCCGAGGAGCTCGACGCGGCGGAGCTGGTGCGGCGGGTGCGGGTGCGCGAGGAGGCGGGCGAGCGCCGTAAGGAGGCCATCGTGGCGGTGGCGGCGGAGGCCGGTCTGCCCAAGCGGGAGGTGTTCGACGCGGTGGTCGCGGCGAAGAACGCCGGGACTCTGTGACGGCTGTCACCGCCGGGTCATGAAGGGGCTCACACCCGGCGCACACCCCCTCTGAGCAGGGCGCATGCCGTCTGAGCGTGCGCCCCATGTGCGGGCAAAGGGCTGTCGCCGAAGGCAAAGCCCACCCCCCTGCGCGAGGCCCCTTCGGCAAGGAAAGCCCAAATCGCCTCCAACAGTGCACAGGCCTGCTGCGTTCGCCCCGGGCGAGGAGTCCACTGGGTGACAGGGACGGCACCCGTCCCTCGCTTCCACAGGAGCTGGCATGAGTGAGATCACAGGGCAGACCGGCCTCCGCAGCGGCGCGAGCGCCGTCGTCAACGAGTCGTACTCCTTCGCGTGCATGCGCTGCGGACACGGCTGGGAGCAGTCGTACGAGATAGAGCACCACACCGACGCCGACGGCCACGCGTTCGTTCTCTACGTGGCGAACGGCCGCGTCGTGCCGTCGCCGCTGAGCCGGCCCGCGTGCCAGAACTGCGAGGGGCACGTCGTGCGGATCATGCGGGCGGGGCAGGTGTCGTCGGTGCAGAGCGCGTCCCGCCGGCCCAGCGTGCCCACGGCGGCCAGGCCGGTCCAGCCGGCGGCCGAGGAGCGGTCCGAGGACCGGCCCGGGGAGCACCACCACTGGCATCTGTCGGACCTGCTGCATCCGTTCCGCAAGGCCGGCTGAGGGCTCCGCCGGAGGGGCCGTGCTTGCCCCTTCGTAGGATCGGGGTATGTCTTCGTACTCCGACAAGAACGACGCGCCGCCGCTTCCGGCTCCCCTCGGGGTGGCGGTCGCCGACTCCCACACACATCTCGACATGCAGTCGGGGACGGTGGAGGAGGCGCTGGCGAAGGCCGCCTCGGTCGGGGTGACGACGGTCGTCCAGGTCGGCTGTGACGTACGGGGCTCCCGGTGGGCGGCCGAGACGGCGGCGGCGCACGACAGCGTGCACGCCGCCGTGGCCCTGCATCCGAACGAAGCTCCGCGCATCGTGCACGGCGACCCCGACGGCTGGTCCCGGCAGAGCGCGCGTGAGCCGGGCGGCTCCGGGGCGCTCGAACAGGCGCTCGCCGAGATCGACCGCCTGGCCGCGCTTCCGCACGTCAAGGGCGTCGGCGAGACGGGACTCGACTACTTCCGCACCGGCCCCGAGGGCAAGGAGGCGCAGGAGGACTCCTTCCGCGCCCACATCGAGATCGCCAAGCGGCACGGCAAGGCCCTGGTCATCCACGACCGGGACGCCCACGCCGACGTCCTGCGCGTCCTGAAGGAGGAGGGCGCCCCCGAGCGCACCGTCTTCCACTGCTACTCCGGCGACGCCGAGATGGCCGAGATCTGCGCCCGCGCCGGGTACTTCATGTCCTTCGCCGGCAACGTCACCTTCAAGAACGCCCAGAGCCTCCGGGACGCCGTCGCCGTGGCCCCGCTGGAGCTGCTCCTGGTGGAGACCGACGCCCCGTTCCTGACCCCGGCGCCCTACCGCGGACGGCCGAACGCCCCGTATCTCATTCCGGTCACGGTGCGCGCCATGGCCGCCGTCCGGGGCCTCGACGAGGACGCCCTGGCCACCGCACTCGCCGCCAACACGGCACGCGCGTTCGCCTACTGACCCCCACGTGACCAGCTCGAACACAACTCTCGGTAGCCGCGCCACTTTGGAGAGTGACCGCCACTCCGCTAGGTTCTGGGGGCCCGATCCGGACCCCACTCCTGGAGCGTGTCGGCGTGAGCAATTCACAGCACCTCGAGTACGAGCCGTACGGCGGTGGCGGGCCGTACGTGGACCTGCACAACGCCGAGACGGTCGCCTACGGCGTGTACGCGGCCCCCGGGACGTACGACGACACCTACCGGCCCGCGTACGAGGAGCAGTTCGGGGCGTACGCGGCGGGTGAAGCGCCGCCCCGGCCGCCGGAGGCGTGCCGGCCGCCCGAGACGCTCCAGCTGCCCGAGACGCTCCAGCTGTCCGAGCCGCTGTTTCCGCGGCAGAGCACGGGTGCGGGCGGGGGCGGCCGGGCCGCGCGCCGGCGCCGGACGCGTTCCGCCGAGCGCCCGGAGTCCACGATGCGCCGACTGCTCCCGCAGGCGCTCGTGGTCGCCTTCCTGGCCGGCGGCACCACCGCGTTCGTCGCCGAGGACAAGGCGGTCGAGCTGACCGTCGACGGCAAGCCGCGCGCCCTGCACACCTTCGCCGACGACGTGACCGAACTCCTCGCCGAGGAGGGCGTGCAGGTGGGCGAGCACGACGTGGTGGCCCCCGCCCCCGGCACGGCCCTCGCCAGCGGCGACGAGATCGCGGTGCGCTACGGGCGGCCCGTCCGGCTCACCCTGGACGGTCAGCGGCACGAGCTGTGGACGACCGCGGGCACGGTGGAGGAGGCGCTCCAGCAGCTGGGGGTGCGTGCGCAGGGCGCGTACATGTCCGTCCCGCGCTCGCAGGCCATCGGGCGGGCGGGGCTCGCGCTGGACGTGCGCACCGAGCGTTCCGTCACGGTGATGGCCGACGGCCGGGCCCGCACCGTCCGCACCAACGCGGCGACCGTGCAGGAGGCCGTGCAGGCGGCCGGGATCACCCTGCGCGGGCAGGACACCACGTCCGTGGCGCCCGGCAGCTTCCCGCGCGACGGGCAGACGGTCACCGTGCTGCGGATCACCGGCGCCGAGGAGGCGCGGGAGGAGCAGATCCCGTTCGAGGTGCGCCGCTCCGACGACGCCTCGCTGTTCAAGGGCACGGAGGTGGTCGAGCGGGCCGGGCAGCCCGGGCTGCGGCGGATCACGTACTCCCTGCGCACGGTCAACGGCGTGCGGCAGAAGCCGAGGCGGATCCGGGACGAGGTCGTGCGCGAGCCGCGCGCGCAGGTGGTGAAGGTCGGCACGAAGCCGCTCCCGAAGTCCGTGCAGGGGGCCGAGGGCCTGGACTGGCAGGGGCTCGCGGTCTGCGAGTCGGGCGGCCGGCCGAACGCCGTCGACCCCTCGGGCACGTACGGCGGGCTGTACCAGTTCGACACCCGCACCTGGCAGAGCCTGGGCGGCAGCGGCCGCCCCCAGGACGCACCGGCGGCGGAGCAGACGTCGCGGGCCAAGAAGCTGTACGTGCGACGCGGGGCGAGCCCCTGGCCGCACTGCGGGAAGCGGCTGCACGGGTGAGGGACGGGAGGCGACCGTGCGGCCCCGTACCCTTGTCCCGTGAGTACCAGCCCCGCCCCCGACGCCCTTCTGGGCCCCGCCGACATCCGTGAGCTGGCGGCCGTCCTCGGCGTGCGGCCCACCAAGCAGCGCGGCCAGAACTTCGTGATCGACGCGAACACGGTCCGCCGGATCGTCCGCACCGCGGGGGTCCGGCCCGACGACGTGGTCGTCGAGGTCGGCCCGGGGCTCGGCTCCCTCACCCTCGCGCTGCTGGAGGCCGCCGACCGGGTCACGGCCGTCGAGATCGACGACGTCCTGGCGAGCGCGCTGCCCGCCACGATCACGGCGCGCATGCCGCAGCGCGCGGAGCGCTTCGCGCTGGTGCACTCCGACGCGATGCAGGTGACCGAGCTGCCGGGGCCCGCGCCGACCGCGCTGGTCGCGAACCTGCCGTACAACGTGGCCGTGCCCGTGCTGCTGCACATGCTGGAGACGTTCCCGAGCATCGAGCGGACCCTCGTCATGGTTCAGTCGGAGGTCGCCGACCGGCTCGCCGCCGGGCCCGGCTCGAAGGTGTACGGCGTGCCGTCGGTCAAGGCGAACTGGTACGCGGAGGTCAAGCGGGCCGGCGCGATCGGCCGCAATGTCTTCTGGCCCGCGCCGAACGTCGACAGCGGGCTGGTGTCGCTGGTGCGGCGGGCCGAGCCGATCAAGACCTCGGCGTCGAGGCGCGAGGTCTTCGCCGTCGTCGACGCGGCGTTCGCCCAGCGCCGCAAGACCCTGCGGGCCGCGCTCGCCGGGTGGGCGGGCTCCGCCGCGCTGGCGGAGGCGGCCCTGGTGGCGGCCGGCGTCTCCCCGCAGGCCCGTGGCGAGGCCCTCTCGGTCGAGGAGTTCGCCGCCATCGCCGAGAACAAGCAGATCGACGAGGACAAGCAGATCGACGAGGACAAGGACAAGGACTCCGAGTGAGCGTCACCGTACGGGTGCCCGCCAAGGTCAATGTGCAGCTCGCGGTGGGCGCCGCCCGCGCGGACGGCTTCCACGACCTGGCGAACGTCTTCCTCGCGGTCGGTCTGTACGACGAGGTCACCGTGACCCCGGCCGACGGACTGCGCGTCACCTGCGAGGGCCCGGACGCGGACCAGGTCCCCCTGGACGTCACGAACCTGGCGGCGCGGGCCGCGATCGCGCTGGCCGGGCGCTACGGCCGCGCGGCCGACGTGCACCTCCACATCGCCAAGGACATCCCCGTCGCCGGGGGCATGGCGGGCGGCAGCGCGGACTGCGCGGGCGCGCTGGTCGCCTGCGACGCGCTGTGGGGCACGGGCGCGTCCCAGGAGGAACTCCTGGAGATCTGCGCCGAGTTGGGCAGCGATGTGCCGTTCAGTCTGGTCGGCGGCGCCGCCCTCGGCACCGGGCGCGGCGAGAAGCTGACGGCGCTGGAGGTCGGCGGCGCCTTCCACTGGGTGTTCGCGGTGGCCGAGCGGGGGCTGTCGACGCCTGCGGTGTTCCGGGAGTTCGACCGGCTGGCGCAGGGCCGGGACATCCCCGAGCCGATCGCCTCGCGCGACCTCCTCGACGCCCTCGCCAAGGGCGACCCCGACGCCCTCGCGGCCACCCTCTCCAACGAGTTGCAGCCCGCCGCCCTGTCCCTGTTCCCCGAACTCGCCGACACCCTCGCCGCGGGCCGTGCGGCCGGCGCCCTCGCCACTCTCGTCTCCGGCTCGGGCCCGACCACCGCCCACCTCGCCCGTGATGCCGCCTCCGCGGCGAAGATCGCGCAAGCGCTGACCGTCTCGGGCACCTGCAGGAGCGTGCGCGTGGCGTCGGGCCCGGCGCCGGGTGCGGCGGTGGTCGAGGGCGGCGGCCGGTAATTCGGCTGCCTCCGAGGGCCTGCGCGCTCTAGGATCCCCCGGCTGTCGGTCCGTCGAGAGGACCGGCGTGGGGGAGGTGGGCGTACATGGGGTCGGTCGAACTCGTCGCGGCGGTCCGGCGGGGGGACGCGGACGCGGTGCGGGGGTTGCTGGACGACGGGGGCGACCCCGAGCACCGCGATCCCGCGGACGGTGTTCCGCTGCTCTGTCTGGCCGTGGCCGCGTACGACGAGCCGGTCGCCGAGGCGCTGCTGGACGCCGGGGCCGATCCGCTGCGCCCGCTGGACGGGGTGCCGGGCGGGGATCCGGGACTGCCCGGCGGCGACACCGCGCTGACCCGGGCGGTGGACGGCGGCTCGTCCACGATGACCGGTCGGCTGCTGCCGGAGCCCGTGCTCCTCGACGCCGACGCCCGCGCCGCACTGCTCGCCCGCGCCCGGTACTGGGCCGAGGCCGACATCGAGGCCGAGCTGCGCCGCAGCACGGGCGCGGACGGGCCGGTCGAACGGCGGCGGGTGTGGGAGGAGCCCCTGCGCGCCTCCTGCTACGAGAGCTTCTCGCTCGGCGGCCGGACCGTGTGGGACGGCCATCTCGGCGTCCTGACCGTGCTGGAGGAGCGCTTCCGGATGCCGGTGCCGTTCGACGAGCTGCTCGCGCGGGCGCTCACCCGTCCGGACCGGGACCACGGGGTCTGGACCGATGTGGTGATCCGCCTCGCCGGCTGTCTGGGGGCCGAGGACTGGGCGGCCGCCGAGGCGCTGCGCGATCATCCCGACCGGCTGCGCCGGCTCTTCGCCGCGGATGTGCTGCGGTGCCTCGTCATCGGGTTCGGCGGGATGTTCCCGCGGTCCTCGACGGTGGTCGAGAAGGAGGCGTCCGAGGTGTTCCTGCCCTGGGCCCGGGAGGAGCGGGACCCCGAGGTGCTCGCCCAGGTGCTGAGCGGGCTGAGCGAGGAGTCGGGGGGCTCGGACCGCTCCGACGAGATCGACGCCGTCGGGCTGTCGTACGTCGGGCATCCGGATCCGCGGGTGCGGCGCGAGGCGGTCGAGACCCTGCGCTACGAGCTCACGGCCATGCCCCGGGACAAGCTGGACGCCGTGTTCGCGTTGGCGCGGGACCCCGATCCCGCCGTGCGCGAACGCGCGGTCTACTGGCTGGCGCACTGTCGCGGGGAGGCGCCCGGTCTCACCGACGTGCTCGCCGGACTCGGCGACGACGAACTGCGCAAGACCCGGGTGCACGCCGCCCGCGGGCTCGCGCTGCGCGGTGATCCGCGCTGTGCGGAGGCCGCGCGCCGACTGCGACCGCTCGATGCCGAAAGATGGCCGGATGCAGACCTTGTGGATGCGATGTGGAGGTACGAGCGGGGCGAGGTGAAGGGCTCGGGGAGGGTGTGAAGAATGCGTTTGACCTGCATGGTTATACGTTCGGAGGTGTAACCCACGTCACGGAAACTCGATGTTCGACATGGTCTCCATGGTCCCTTTCGCGCCGTCTGTGTCTCAGGGGCGGATGGCATGATCAGCCAACCCCCGTCTGCTGTTACCGGCGGTACCGCGTGCGCGCGCCCTGTTCGCGCCACGGCCGAGAGGAAGTCCCCATGGGGCACATGGATCACTTCAGCGCCGGATGGGTCACCCCCGTCCTCTCCTATGCAATGGCCTGCGTCGGCTCGGCGCTCGGACTGCGCTGCACCGTCCGGGCACTCGAGGCGGACGGCGCCTCCAAACGCAACTGGCTCCTGCTGGCCTCCCTCGCCATCGGCTCCGGCATCTGGACGATGCACTTCATCGCCATGCTGGGCTTCAGCGTCGACGGCACCCCGATCCGCTTCGACGTCCCGCTCACCGTTCTCAGCCTGCTGATGGCCGTCGGCGTGGTCGCGGCCGGCGTCTTCACCGCCGGCTACGGCCGCTCGCGCGTGACGTCGGTCGTCCTCGGCGGCCTCGGCGCCGGGCTCGGCGTCGCCGCCATGCACTACACCGGCATGGCCGCCCTCAACCTGCACGGCCGGGTCGGCTACGACCCGACCCTGGTCATCGCCTCGGTCGCGATCGCCGTCGTCGCCGCGACCGCCGCGCTCACCCTCACCCTGATCGTGCGCGGCCCCGTGCTGGCCGCCGTCGCCGCCCTCGTCATGGGGCTCGCGGTCAGCAGCATGCACTACACCGCGATGTGGGCCGTCAGCATCAACCTCGCCCCCAGCAGCGCCGCCCTGCCCGGCGCCACCGCCACGGAGTTCATCTTCCCGCTGGCCGTCGTGCTCGGCTCCTTCCTCTTCCTCACCTCCGCGTACGTCGCCCTCTCCCCGACCGGCAAGCGCCACGAGGCGGCCGTCGCCGCGGAACTCCTGCGCCAGGTCGAACTGACCACGGCCTGAGCGGTGTTCGAGGCCCGCGCGCTCACGCCGACCGGCGTGCGCGCGGGCACAGGCGCGGGCGTGCGCGCGGAGCCGTCCGCCCGGTGCGCGCAACCGACCGCCGCCTGACCTCCGGTCACCGGCCGTACCCCGAGCGGGGGGAGGCGTGAACGGCATGCGCACGCGCCGGTCCCGAGCGGTGCCCACGCCTGTCACACGCCTCCACGGGACACCGCGCCCGCCCCCCCCCGCATCGCCACCCCACCTCACCTCACCCAACGAGGCACCATGCGCATCCTCCGCACATCCGCCCGTCTGCGCCCGAGATCGGTGCGGGCGAAGATCGTCGCCCTGCTCATGCTTCCCGTCGTGTCCCTCATGGCCCTGTGGGGCTTCGCGGCGGTGACGACCGCCTCCAGCATCGGGGACACCGAGCGGGCCAAGGACGTCAACGCCGAACTGCTCCAGCCGGTCGGCGAGTTCATCAACGCGTTGCAGGCCGAGCGGACCGCCGCCATGCGGTACGCGGACGCACCCGACGCCTTCCGCAAGGCCGGCACGGTCACCAACGAGGCCGCCGCCGACCTGGTGGACGGCATCAACTCCTCCAGCTCCGACGCCGCACTCCTCGACACCACGCTCCCCAAGCGGCTGGACGCCCTGGAGGCCGACGCCGGCGGACTCACCGCACTGCGCGACGAGGCGACCGCCAAGAGCGCCTCCGCCTCCGTCGCCTACACGCGGTACTCGGCGATCGTCCAGCACGGCTTCGCCGCGATCGGCGCGCTCACCGGCGACGACACCACCGACTCGGCGTCCGAGGCGCGCGTCCTGCTCGAACTGGGCCGGGCCCGCGAGGCGGTGGCCCGGGAACAGGCGCTGCTGGGGGCCGCGCAGGTCCGCGGAAAGCTCACGAAGGACGAGTACGCGCTGTTCGTCGGCGCCGTCGCCACCCAGCGCGAACTGCTCGCCCCCGGCGTCTCCGACCTCCAGGCCGCACACCGGCCGGCGTACGCGGAGGTACTGGACGCCGACGCGTACGCGCGCGTGCGGAGCGTCGAGGACGCGGTGCGGACCGCGGGCCCCGGCGAGAAGGCCGTGTCGGCGTCCGCGCTGACCGGCTGGGACGCGGCCGTGTCCGGCGTCCTCAAGGGACTCACCGCAGCCGAGGACGGCGCCGGCACGGGCGAGACGGCGAAGGCCGACCCGTTCGGCTGGGACACCCTCGGCGCGTCCGGGATCGCCGTGGTGCTCGGTCTGGTCGGTGTGCTGCTGTCGCTGCTGGTCTCCGTGATCGTCGGCCGCGGCCTGATCGTCGAACTGCTGGACCTGCGCAACTCCGCGCTGGAGGTGGCCGGCCACCGGCTGCCGCAGGCCATGCGCAAGCTGCACGCCGGACAGGGCGTCGACATCGACGCCGAGGCCCCCATGCGCCGCCTCGCCGGCGATGAACTCGCCCAGGTCGGCACCGCCCTCACCGCCGTCCAGCGGGCCGCGCTCAAGGCCGCGTCCGAGCGCGCCGAGCTGCTCAGCGGGATCTCCGGGGTGTACGTCAGCCTGGCCCGCCGCAGCCAGGTGCTGCTGCACCGCCAGCTCGACCTGCTCGACGCCATGGAGCGCCGCCAGCACGACCAGGCCGAGCTGCACGACCTCTACCGCGTCGACTACCTCGCCACCCGGATGCGCCGCCACTCCGAGAGCCTGCTGATCCTCTCCGGCATCGCCCCCGGCCGCGGCTGGCGCGACCCGATCCCGCTGGCGGACGTGCTGCGGGCCGCCGTAGCGGAGATCGAGGGCGCCGAGCGCGTGCAGACCTGGGCGACCCCGCGCGTGTCGCTGGTGGGCGGCTCGGTCGCCGACGTGATCCATCTGCTCGCCGAGCTCGTCGAGAACGCGACCTCGTTCTCGCCGCCCAGCACCAAGGTCCAGCTGCGGGCCGCCCGGATGCGGGAGGGCGTGCTCGTCGAGATCGAGGACAGCGGCTTCGGCATGAACGAGGAGGCTCTCGCCGACGCCAACGGCAAGATCCAGTCCGAGAAGGTCGACCTTCTGGACGCCAAGCAGATCGGGCTGTTCGTGGTGAACCGGCTGCGCGAGCGGCAGGGGCTGCGGGTGGAGGTGCGCTCCTCGCCGAACGGGGGTGTCACCGCGGCGGTGCTGATCCCTGAGGCGTTGTTGCGGGACGACATGCCGCATGCGGCCGGGGGGCGGGGGCTGGCTCCCGCGGCGGGGTTGCTGCCCGGTCGCTAGCCGGTGGGTGTGGCGGTGCCGGGGGCTGCCGCCCCCAGGCCCCCGCTTCGGCCCTGAACGGGCCTCGTCCTCAAGCGCCGGACGGGCTGAAACGGCCGCCTGAACGGCACTGTCTCGCGCCGGACTACCCTGGAGGGTCGATCGATCCCCCCGGGCAGGAGAGAAATGGCCGTCAATCTGGTCAATGTCGAGAACGTCAGCAAGGTGTACGGGACCCGTGCACTGCTCGACGGCATCTCGCTCGGCGTGTCCGAAGGGGACCGGATCGGTGTCGTCGGCCGTAACGGCGACGGGAAGACGACGCTGATCCGGATGCTCGCCAAGCTGGAGGACGCCGACACCGGACGGGTCACGCACTCCGGCGGGCTGCGCATGGGCGTGCTCACCCAGCACGACTCCCTCGACCCCGCCGCGACCGTCCGGCACGAGGTCATCCGGGACATGGCCGACCACGAGTGGGCGGGCAACGCCAAGGTCCGGGACGTGCTGACGGGGCTGTTCGGCGGGCTCGACCTGCCCGGGTTCCCGCAGGGGCTCGACACCGTGATCGGGCCGCTGTCCGGAGGCGAGCGCCGCCGGATCGCGCTCGCCAAGCTGCTCATCGAGGAGCAGGACCTGATCGTGCTCGACGAGCCGACCAACCATCTCGACGTCGAGGGCATCTCCTGGCTCGCCCGGCATCTGCGCGAGCGCCGTTCCGCGCTCGTGTGCGTCACCCACGACCGCTGGTTCCTCGACCAGGTCTGCACGCGCATGTGGGACGTCCAGCGCGGTGACGTCCACGAGTACGAGGGCGGCTACTCCGACTACGTCTTCGCCCGCGCGGAGCGTGAGCGCATCGCCGCCACGGAGGAGACCAAGCGGCAGAACCTGGTCCGCAAGGAGCTGGCCTGGCTGCGCCGCGGCGCCCCCGCGCGGACGTCCAAGCCGCGCTTCCGCGTCGAGGCCGCCAACGAGCTGATCGCGGACGTGCCGCCGCCCCGGGACAGCAGCGAGCTGATGAAGTTCGCCTCCTCGCGTCTGGGCAGGACGGTCTTCGACCTGGAGGACGTCACCGTCCAGGCCGGTCCGAAGGTGCTGCTCCAGCACGTCACCTGGCACCTCGGCCCCGGCGACCGCATCGGCCTGGTCGGCGTCAACGGCGCGGGCAAGACCTCGCTGCTGCGCGCGCTGGCCGACGCCGCCCGCACCGAGGGCGAGACGCAGCCCGCCGCGGGCAAGGTCGTCGTCGGCAAGACCGTCAAGCTCGCCTACCTCTCCCAGGAGGTCGGCGAACTCGACCCGAACCTGCGGGTCCTGGAGGCCGTCCAGCAGGTGCGCGAGCGCGTCGACCTCGGCAAGGGGCGCGAGCTGACCGCCGGGCAGCTGTGCGAGACGTTCGGCTTCAACAAGGACAAGCAGTGGACGCCGGTCGGTGACCTGTCCGGCGGTGAGCGCCGCCGTCTGCAGATCCTGCGGCTGCTCATGGCCGAGCCCAACGTCCTCTTCCTCGACGAGCCCACCAACGACCTCGACATCGAGACCCTCACCCAGCTGGAGGACCTCCTCGACGGCTGGCCCGGCTCGATGATCGTCATCTCCCACGACCGGTTCTTCGTCGAGCGGACGACGGACCGGGTCTTCGCGCTGCTCGGCGACTCCAGCCTGCGGATGCTCCCGCGCGGCATCGACGAGTACATCGAGCGCCGGCAGCGCATGGAGGAGGCCGCGGCCGCCACCGTCCTGCCGGCGGGTGCGCCGAAGCCCGCGGCCGAGAAGAGCGCCGCCGACCAGCGCGCCGCCAAGAAGGAGCTCCAGAAGGTCGAGCGGCAGCTGGACAAGGTCTCGGAGAAGGAGGCCAAGCTGCACGCCCAGATCGCCGACAACGCCACCGACTTCGAGAAGGTCGCCAAACTCGACGCCGAGCTGCGGGCGTTGGTCGGTGAGCGCGACGAACTGGAGCTGCGGTGGCTGGAACTCGCCGAGGACGCGTGAAGGGTGCGTGAAGGCGCATAACGACGGCATCACAGGCCGGTCCTCCCTTGGGAACAGGGGCGGATCGGCCCCGGGAGCCGTCAGTTGCGGGTGATAGAAAGAGCCGTCTGAGAACTTTCTGAAGACGGCTCCGGGTGGGTCACTGACCTGGGGGCGTGGCTAAAAAACAGTGACATAGGGGGAACACGCTGATGGCTCAGCCGCCCAATCAGCCGCCGCAGCAGGGTGGTTTCGGAGCAGCACCACAGGATCAGCCGCAAGGCGGCTTCGGCGCACCGCAGATGCCGCCGCCACCGCCGCAGGGCCCGCCCGCGCAGCCGCCGCAGCCGCCCCAGGGCCCGCCCGCGCAGCCGCCTCAGCCGGGGTACGGCTATCCGCAGCAGCCCGGACCCTACGGGCAGCCCCCGCAACAGGGTCCCTACGCTCCGCAGCCCGGCCCCTACGGCTCGCAGCCGGGCCCGTACGGCTCGCCCGCCGGCCCCTACGGCCAGCAGCCCGGCTACGGCTACCCGCAGCCGCCCCAGTTCCCGGGCGCACCCGGTGCTCCCGGTGGTCCCGGTGCGACTCCGCCCGGCGGGCGCAACCCCTTCAAGGGGCGGCCCGCGCTGGTCGTCGGGGCGGCGGCAGCGGCGCTGCTGGTGATCGGCGGGCTGGTGTTCGCGGTCACGAGCGGCGACGACGGCGGCAAGAAGCCGGTCGCCGGGCCCAGCGACGACGGCAAGGCCACGGCCACGTCGAGCGGCGGCCCGGTCAACCCCGGCGACGGCAGCGGCGACGGCGGCGAGGACACCGAGGACTTCAACGCGGGCCGCCAGGCCGGCGAGGCGAAGGTGCTCTGGTACAAGGAGGCGCCCGACGCGCCCGCGTCCGGCGCCGACGCCCCCGGCATGTGGATCACGTCCAAGGCGGCCGTGAAGGCGGCCTACAAGGACGTCGTCGCGTACAACGTCGGTGACGGCAGGCCGACCTGGGACGCCGTCAGTTTCCCGCAGGAGATCTGCGCGGTCACCCCGCAGAAGACGGCGGACGACAAGGTCGTCGTGGCGTACATGAGCGGCACCAGCGACCGCGCCAAGTGCAACCAGCTCCAGCAGATCGACCTGAAGACCGGCGCCAAGGGCTGGAAGGGCGTCGTCGCGGACGGCGCGCTGTTCGACAGCGCGATCACGATCGAGCTGTCGCTGACCGGCAACACGCTGATGGTGGGCCGCTCGCAGTCCGGGACGGCGTACGACGTCCGCACCGGCAAGAAGCTGTACGACAAGCAGAAGTACGGCGACGCGTGCTTCCCGACCGCGTTCGCGGGCGGCGCCCGGCTGATCGCGGTGGCGTCCTGCGACGCGACCGAGGCCACCGAGCACGACGAGATCCAGGAGCTGGACCCGGCGACCGGCAAGGTCAGGTGGACCCAGAAGTTCGACACCGGATGGACGGTCGCCAAGACGTACTCGGTGGACCCGCTGGTCGTCTACAGCACCAACGAGGACAAGAACACCTGGAACATCTCGACGTTCAAGCCGGACGGCTCGTACCGCTCGCAGGTCGGCTTCGACGAGGACTTCGCCCCCGACTGCGACTCCAGCTTCCTGCAGCGCGACCTCACCGGCTGTGTGGGCACGGCCTCCGATGCCAACACGCTGTACCTGCCGACCGAGGCGAGCAGCGGGCCCAACGAGATCGTGGCGATCGACCTGTCCACCGGCAAGGAGAAGTGGCGGGTGACCTCCCCGACCGACGAGGCGATGCTGCCGGTGAAGGTCGACGGCGGCAACCTCGTCGCGTACGTCGAGCCGTCGTACGACGCGGCCGGTCAGGTGGTGTCGATCCCGACGGCCGGGTCCGCGCACAAGACGACGAAGCTGCTGCAACTGCCCGAGAGCACGGCCGACATCGAGGACGGCTTCTACTCGCGTGACCTCGACTGGGTCGACGGGCGCTTCTACCTCTCCTCCACCCGGCTGACGGGCAACGACGACACGAAGGAGAAGCTGATGCTCGCCTACGGCAAGTGAGGCGAACCGCCGTCGTCCAGCCCCCGTCTCCCGAGCTTTCGAGCGTTCTCCCGAGGTACCCACACCATGACCCAGCCGCCGCCCCCGCCCCCGAACCAGCCCCCGCAGCAGCCTGCCCAGCCTCCGCAGCCTCCGCAGCAGGGCGGGTTCGGCCCGCCGCCGCCCCCACAGGACGCCGTCCCCGCGGACGTCGTCCCGGCGGATGCGGCGCCCCAGCCCCCCGCCCCTGACCTGGCGAAGCCCCCGGCCCCGGCCCCGGGCTACGGCTACCCCCAGGCTCCGGGCCAGGCCCCGCAGGCCCCGGGCCAGCCGCCCCAGGCACCCCAGGCACCCCAGGCCCCGGGGCAGGCCCCGCAAGCGCCCGGGCAGCCTCCGCAGGCTTCTCCGCCTGCTTTCGGGGCTCCGGCGGTGGCCCCGGCCGGGCCGCCGCAGCCGCAGCCGGGTTACGGCTACCCGCAGGCCGCGGCCCCCGCGCCCGGGTACGGGTACCCGGCTCCGCAGCCTCAGCAGCCGGGCGCCCCGGCCTACGGGCAGCCTCAGCAGCCCGGTCCGTACGGGCAGCAGCCCGGTTACGGGTATCCGGGGCAGCCGGGGTACCCGGGGCAGCCGGGTCCCGGCTATCCGGGGCAGCCCACCGTGCCCATGTACGGCCAGGTCGGCGGGCCGGGCCAGGGGCCGGGCCCCGGAGGCAAGAAACTCAACGCGCAGGTGCTGATCATCGTCTCCGCGGTCGTCGCGATCGCGCTGATCGTCGGCGGCGGCATCTGGTACGCGTCCGGCGACAACGGCAAGAAGGAAGAGACCAGTTCCGCCGGTCCGACCGGAGGCGGAGACGACAAGGGCGACTCGGGCGGCACCGGCGGCACGTCCTCCGGCGGCAGCGAGAAGGTGCCGGCCGACCCCGCCTCCACGCTGCTCTTCAAGATTCCGATGCCCGTGGTCAAGAAGGACGACAGCGTCGGCGTCAAGGGCTCCTGGGTGACCGACAAGGCCTATGTGAAGACCGGCGTCAGCGAGATCGTCGGCTACGACCTGGACAAGGGCACCAAGCTCTGGTCGATCAAGCTGCCGGGCCCGGTGTGCGAGACCAGCAAGTTCGCCACCGACGACCACCGCACCGCGATCGTCTTCCAGGCGAGCGCGGCGGAGACGGCCCGGTGCGATCAGATCGGGGCGATCGACATGGCTGCGGGCAAGCAGCTGTGGACGAAGACGGTCACTTCCGGTGACTATGCGATCGACTTCGAGAACGTCACGGTCAGCGCGAACACGGTGGCCCTGGGCAGCACGGACGGCGGCGCCGCCTTCGACATCGACTCCGGCAAGGTGCTGTGGTCGCCGAAGCCGGCCGACACCTGCTACGACGCCGGCTACGGCGGCGGCCCGAAGCTGGTGGCGGTGCGCAAGTGCGGCGACTACGACAACCCCGAGCTGCAGATCCAGACCATCGACCCGGTCTCCGGGAAGGTGATCTCCGAGTACAAGCTGGCCACGGGCATCGACTACGCGTCCGTGGTGTCCACCGAGCCGCTGGTGGTGGCCGCCGACGTCGGCGACAGCGCCGGTGACGGCAGCGGCATCTCGGACTTCTTCTCCATCGACAACAAGACCGGCAAGCTGCGCACCCGTATCTCGGTGCCGGGCGACGACTACGCGGCCGACTGCGACGGCATCACCAAGGTCGAGGACTGCAAGGGACTCGCCGTCGGCAACGACCGGATCTATGTGCCCACCGAGGAGCACGACGGCACCGGCGAGTACAGCCGCACCAACGAGGTCATCGCCTTCGACCTGGCCACCGGCAAGCAGACCGGCCAGCGCGCGGACGCCGGCGACGGCTACACGATCTTCCCGCTGCGCATGGACGGCAACAATCTGATCGCCTACAAGCGGCCGCCGTACGACAAGGGCGGCCAGGTCGTCAGCGTCGACGGCGGCACCTTCAAGGAGACCGTGCTGCTGCAGAACCCGTCCACGGACTCCGTGCGGGACCTGGAGACCACCCTGTCCCCGGAGTACTCGGAGGTCCTCTTCGTCCAGGGCCGACTGTTCATGTCGGAGGTGTACGCCGACGACGGCGCGACCTCGGGCGGCGACCCGCAGTACCTGGCGATCGGGTTCGGCGCGGGCAGCTGATCGTGAGCCGTCGATCGTCCGCTGATCGTCTTAATCGTGGCCGCGGCCCCGTCCCTGCTCAGGGGCGGGGCCGTGCACTTACCGCCCATGACCCTCGAATGTGAGGAATTTCGACGATCCGGGGCACTTCTCACGAGTAGGGGGAGCGCAACGTCGAACAAGCGTGTAGCTTCCGGGGGCATGAAGAACGGGGTGCCGGGGGGCACCCTTTGTTTGTCGTGGGGGGACTGGGGGGTTGCTCGATGGGAGTGCGGCTGATGGTGGTCGACGACCACCGCCTGCTCGCGGAGGCACTGGCCTCGGCACTCAAACTGCGGGGGCACCGGGTGCTCGCCGCGGCGGCGCCGACCGCGGGAGCGGCGGAGCTGGTGATCACCCGTGCCCCGGAGGTGTGCCTGCTGGGCACGGCGACCCCGGCCGAGCCGGGCATCTTCGACCCGGTGGTCCGCATCAAGCGGGAGCGTCCGCAGGTGGCGGTCCTGGTGCTCGGTCCGGTGCCGAGCCCGCGCGGCATCGCATCGGCCTTCGCGGCCGGCGCCTCCGGCTACGTACGCCATGACGAGCGGATCGAGGGCGTGGAGCGCGCCATCATGAAGGCGCGGGCGGGCGAGGCGGCGGTGGCCCCGCAACTGCTCCAGGGAGCGTTCAGCGAGCTCCTCAACCCCGCGGCCCAACCGGACGACGAGGGCCAGCGCCTGCTGCAGATGCTCACCCCGCGCGAGGTGGAGGTCCTGGTCCGCGTCGCCGACGGCGAGGACACCCGGCTGATCGCCGCGGGCATGGGCATCGCCCCCTCCACGGCCCGCACCCACGTCCAGCGGGTCCTGATGAAGCTCGGCGTGGGCTCCCGCCTGGAAGCGGCGGCCCTGGCGGCCCGAACCGGCCTCCTGGACCGAGCGGGCGCACTGCCCCGCACCCCCCGCGACCTGGAGGACCACGCATGAGAGACGTCGTACGCCGGGGCGCACGCCTGGGCGCGCTGATCGGCGCATGGCCGGCGGGCGTCGCCGGCACGCTGTGTCTGGTGACGGCGATCGTCTTCCTGGTCGGCGACATGCGGGGAACGTTCTGGGCGATCCTGGGCATCGGCGCGGGCGCGGCACTGGCCTGCATGACGGTGTGCCCCGCCCTGGGCGCCGCCACGGGTCTCGTCCTGGCCGTGGCACCCCGCCGACTGCTATCCCACCCCCTGTCGAGGGGCCTCTTGGCGGCGCTCACCACAGGTCTCCCGCTGGCGACGCTCTCCTTCGTCTTCCTCCGCGGGGACGGCTACTCCCTCGCCGACTACCCTGCGTCGACCCACCTCCTGTTCTGGTCCCTCCCGCTGGCGGCAGCCCTGGTGACGGCGGCCCGCAGCGGCGAGATCGCGAGTGGCAATCCGACGGCTACCGGGTAACGCCGGCGCGTATGCCCGCCAGGAGGTGGGCGAGGGCGGCGGGGGTGATGGTGAGGGCGGTGGCCGGGGCGTCGCTCTCACGGAGGTGGAGCCTGGCGGGGGTGGCGGCGAGTTCGACGCAGGAGTTGCCCTCGGCACCACCCGAGAACGTGGACTTCTGCCAGTGGAGGGGCTGAGCCATGGGGTGCGCCTCACAGTTCCTTCGACAGGTGGTGGACGAAATCTCGGGACGCTCCGGGGTCCAGCGTCACGTTCTCCACTTTACGGAAAAGCGTTCGAAGCGTATTCAGCTGAGGCTCTGCGTCGATGAACGCGGTACCGGTCGCGCCTTCCCGTAGCCCAGTGTCGAGTTGGGGCACCGGACCACCCAGGTACACCATCGAGGCTCCAGCACCACCGAAGCCGTCCTGGTCGGTGGGGATGACGCGCATGGTGATGTGTTCGTGCTCGATGCGCTCCAGGATTCCAAGGAGTTGAGCACGGGAAACGTGCCGGTCGGCCACGCGGATGCGCAGGGCGAACTCGTGGACGATCGCCTCGTACGAGGTGGGGTTGTCATCCTCGATGACAGCCTGCCTCCGCATACGGTGCTCCACCCTGGGGGCCAACTCGCTCTCGGGCAGCTCTGGACGCATGTACGCGAAGACGGCTCGGGCGTAGTCAGGGGTTTGGAAGAGTCCGGGAACGTAGGTGATCGCGACTTCACGCAGGAACGTCGCATGGTGCTCCATCTCGGCCAAGTCCAGGTTCACCGGCGGCAGGACACCCCGGTACTCCTCCCACCAGCCGCGCGTTCGATCGGATGCCATCGCCATCAGGGCCTCGATCAACGCCTCGTCCGCGCAGGCGTAATGGGCCGCCAGGCGGCGGACGCGCTCCGCGCTGACGCCCGCGACGCCGGACTCGATCTGGCTCATCTGGACCGCGTCCGCACCGAGCAAGGCCGCTGCCTCCCGGGCCTTCATGCCCGTTGCCTCGCGGAGTTTGCGCAGTTCAGCGCCCAGTCGCACCCTGCGGGCCGTGAGATGCCTCTTGGGCGGCAAACCGCGCACCTCCTCGTCTCAACTGCCCTGGGGACGTACCTCGTTCGAGGGTCAGGATAGGCCAGCCGCTTGCGGCTTCCTAATGTTAGGAAATACCGTCAGTGATGCGCCGCGCACACTGCGGAAGCGCACCGCCCCGTCCTGCCATGGCGGCTGCGGCACTGCCACCGCGCCCTGTATCCCGCCTACTTGGAGCCGACCCATGTCCGAAGCCGCCCCCTGGGAGTACTCCCTCTACATCCCCGCCGACCCCCGCGCAGTCACGGTCTGCCGTCGCACTCTGCGTCTGGTCCTCACCCTGCACGGCCTCGCCCACCTCGTCGACACCGCCGAGCTGCTCGCCTCCGAGCTGATGTCCAACGCCGTCCTGCACACCAAAGGCCCCGCCTGTCTGCGCCTCCGCTTCCGGGACGGCGTCCTGCAGATCGGTGCGTGGGACGCGGACCCTGAGCCGCCCGACCCGCCCCGCAGGCTGGAGGAGCTCGCGGACGCGGAACGCGAACGCGGACGGGGCATGGGGCTGGTGCGGGCCTGCTCGGATCTCTGGCACTGGCAGCCGCTGTCCCGGATGGGGCACCGCGGCAAGCTCGTGTGGTGCGAACTCAACGCGGCGTAGGCAAACGCGTGGCGGAGGTGCGGGACAGATAATCGGCACATACGGTGTGTAATCGTACGGTTTCGTTCAGTAACGGAACATGCCGCTCAGACGAAAAGGGAATGTAATGCGCAAGCTTCGCAACACCGCTGTCGTCGCCGTCATGGTCGCCAGCCTCGGCATGGCCGGTGCCGGATTCGCCTCCGCCGGTGCCTCCGGCGCGGACGGCGACTCCCGGGAGTGTGCCAACCACGTGCAGAACATCTCGTTCGGTCTCATCAACATCCCGAACCTGAACCTCCCGCTGCTCGGCCTCTCGTCGAACCAGGACGCGACCCAGCAGATCTGCAACAACGGGGACGACGCCGTCAACGCGAACGTCGCCAGCCGGGAAGACTAGCGAACTGAGCCGGCTCCGGGATCCGATGCCTCGGATCCCGGAGCCGGCTCACGCCGCGGCCCGCGCCGCTACTCGCCCCGCGCCGCTACTCGCCCTGCGGGGGCTTCCCGCCCACCGCCTCCGGCGGCAGGGTCGGGGTGACCGGCGCGGTGGGCCGCAGCTTCAGCCAGGCCAGGAAGAAGAGGCCCAGGGCCAGCATGCCCAGGCCGGTCCACAGATTGATGTTGATCCCCTGGGCCTTGTCGATCTCCGCGTCGCTGTCCGTGATCCCGGCGATCGTGACGATCACGCCGTAGACGACGAACAGGCCGCCGATGATCCGGCGCAGGTCGAAGATGCGGGCCGCGGTCGCGGACTTCTCCTCGAGTGCCGTGACCTCCCGCTGGAGGTCGGCCTCGGAGTACCCGGCCCGCCGCAGCCGCTCGGCAGCCTCGGCGCGCTCGGACGGTTCGAATTGCTCGGACATGGTCTCTCCAGTCTCCCGCGGTATTCGCGACCGGGCTCAGAACGAGAACGGGATGTAGCAGACGGCCGCCAGGATCACCGCGCCCCAGCCCAGCAGTGCCGGACGCCGGTACCAGGCGTCGTCGCCCGCCGCGGGCGGCTCGGCCATGCCGGGGGAGACGGTGCCGTAGACCAGACCCTGGAGCTCCTCGTCCGACTTGGGCGCGGTGAACAGGGACACCGCCACCATCACGACCGCGCCCGCCACGAAGCCCGCGATCGCGGAGACGAAGTTCGCGCCCTGGTCGGTGGGGATGCCGATGATGTCCTGCTTGTAGAGGACGAAGTAGTTGACCATCGCGGCCGTCGTGCCCGCGAGCAGGCCCCAGAACCCCGATTTCTTCGACGCCCGCTTCCAGAACATGCCGACGATGAAGACGACGAACATCGGCACGTTGAAGAAGCTGAACAGGGTCTGGAGGTAGCTCATGATGTTCGAGAAGGAGGAGGCCAGGAACGCCGTCCCCACCGAGGCCGCCACCCCGATGGCCGTGATCAGGCGGCCGAAGCGGACGTAGTAGGCGTCCTCCCGCCCCAGCACCACGTACTTCGCCCAGATGTCCGTCGTGAACACCGTGTTGAACGACGAGATGTTCGCCGCCATGCCCGCCATGAACGCCGCCAGCAGGCCCGTCACCGCGATGCCCAGCACCCCGTTCGGCAGCAGCTGCTCCATCAGGTAGGGGATCGCGTCGTTGTACTGGAGGTCGGACTCCGCCGTGCCGATGTTCGGCACCAGGACCGCCGCCACCAGGCCCGGGATCATCACCAGGAACACCATGAAGACCTTCGGGTAGGCGGCGATGAGCGGCGTGCGCTGGGCCGCCGACAGGTTCTTCGCCGAGAGCGCCCGCTGCACCTCCGCGAAGTTCGTCGTCCAGTAGCCGAAGGACAGCACGAAGCCCAGGCCCAGCACGATCGTCAGCCAGTTCGCCCCCAGCGGGTTGTCGCTGCCGATGCCCGTGCCGCCCCAGGCGCTGACGAAGTCGTCCCCGTGGGTCGCGGTCAGGGAGTCGGTCAGACCGTCCCAGCCGCCGACGCTCTTCAGGCCCAGCACCGACAGCGGGATGAGGGCGGCGAGGATCACGAAGAACTGGAGCACCTCGTTGTAGATCGCCGAGGAGAGACCGCCGAGCGTGATGTAGGCGAGCACGAAGGCGCCGGCCACGACGATCGCCACCCACTGCGGCCAGCCGAGCAGCGCCTCGACCACGATCGCCAGCGCGTACAGGTTCACGCCCGCGATCAGGATCGCCGCGAAGGCGAACAGGGCCGAGCTCAGCAGGTGCGCCGCCTTGTCGAAGCGCAGCAGCAGCATCTCCGGCACCGAGCGGACCTTGCTGCCGTAGTAGAACGGCATCATCACCAGGCCCAGGAACACCATCGCGGGAATCGCGCCGATCCAGTACCAGTGGACGGTGTACGCGCCGTACTGTGCGCTGTTCGCGGCCATGCCGAGGATCTCGGTGGCGGCCAGGTTGGCCGAGATGAACGCGAGGCCTGTGATCCAGGCGGGCAGCGAGCGGCCGGAGAGGAAGAAGTCGAGGCTGGTCTTCACCGAGCGTCGGGCGGCGAAGCCGATGCCCAGGACCACGACGAAGTAGATGCCGAGGATCAGGTAGTCGAGCCAGTTCGTCGGCAGCCGTAGCTCAGCCGCCAGGTATGTGGGGGTTCGCATGCACTGCTCACTTCGTTTGGTGTTCTTTGTTCGGTTGTGATGGTGACTCGCGTGCGGGTTTATGGTTTTATGTGTTTGGTTCTGTTTGACGCTTCGCTTGGTGTACGGATGGAGTGCCGCGGTGAAGAAGACCTCGACCCGACTGGCCGACGGTCGTGAGCTGATCTACTACGACCTGCGGGACGACACCGTGCGCGACGCGGTGGACAAGCGTCCGCTGGAGCGCACCGTCACCACTTCGGAGGTACGGCGCGACCCGCTGCTCGGCGATTCCGTCGCCATCGCCTCACACCGGCAGGGGCGGACCTATCACCCGCCGGCCGACGAGTGCCCGCTCTGCCCCTCGCAGGGCGACCGGCTCAGCGAGATCCCGGACTCCTCGTACGACGCCGTCGTGTTCGAGAATCGTTTCCCCTCCCTGGCCGGCGACTCCGGGCGCTGCGAGGTGGTCTGCTTCACCTCCGACCACAACGCGTCCTTCGCCGACCTCACCGAGGAGCAGGCGCGGCTCGTCCTGGAGGCCTGGACGGACCGGACGTCCGAGCTGTCGCATCTGCCCTCCGTGGAACAGGTGTTCTGCTTCGAGAACCGCGGCGCCGAGATCGGTGTGACGCTGGGTCACCCGCACGGGCAGATCTACGCCTACCCGTTCACCACGCCCCGCACCGCGCTGATGCTGCGTTCGGCCGCGGCGCACAAAGAGGCGACCGGCGGGGAGAACCTCTTCGACGCCGTCCTGGAGCGCGAACTCGCAGGCGAACGCGTCGTCCTGGAGGGCGAGCACTGGGTCGCGTTCGTGCCGTACGCGGCGCACTGGCCCTACGAGGTGCACCTGTACCCGAAGAAGCGGGTCCCCGACCTGCTCGGGCTCGACGAGGACGCGCGCACAGAGTTCCCCAAGGTGTATCTGGAACTCTTGAGGCGCTTCGACCGGATCTTCGGGGAGAACGAGCCCTCGACGCCGTACATCGCCGCCTGGCACCAGGCGCCGTTCGGCGCGCTGGAGGAGTTCGAGGGCGTCAACCGGGACGACTTCGCGCTCCACCTCGAGCTTTTCACCATCCGCCGTACTTCCGGCAAGCTGAAGTTCCTCGCGGGCTCCGAATCAGGCATGAACGTCTTCATCAACGACGTGCCGCCGGAGTTCGCGGCCGAGCGACTGCGAGAGGTAGCGAGTTCATGAGCAGCGGCAGCAGCAGCGGGAAGTACCTGGTCACCGGCGGTGCCGGATATGTCGGCAGCGTCGTCGCCCAGCATCTGCTGGAGGCGGGGCACGAGGTCGTCGTCCTGGACAACCTCTCCACCGGCTTCCGCGAGGGCGTGCCCGCGGACGCGACCTTCGTCGAGGGCGACATCCGCGACGCCGCCAAGCACCTCGACGCCTCCTTCGACGCCGTGCTCCACTTCGCCGCGTTCTCGCAGGTCGGAGAGTCCGTCGTCAAGCCGGAGAAGTACTGGGACAACAACGTCGGCGGCACCATGGCGCTGCTCGGCGCCATGCGCGAGGCGGGCGTGCGCAAGCTGGTCTTCTCGTCCACGGCGGCGACCTACGGCGAGCCCGAGGAAGTCCCGATCGTCGAGACCGCGCCGACGCGGCCCACCAACCCCTACGGCGCCTCCAAGCTCGCCGTCGACCACATGATCACCGGCGAGGCCGCCGCCCACGGGCTCGGCGCCGTCTCGCTGCGCTACTTCAACGTGGCCGGCGCGTACGGCGCGCAGGGCGAACGGCACGACCCCGAGTCGCACCTCATCCCGCTCGTCCTCCAGGTCGCGCAGGGCCGCCGCGAGGCCGTCTCCGTCTTCGGCGACGACTACCCGACCCCGGACGGCACCTGCATCCGCGACTACATCCACGTCGCCGACCTCGCCGAGGCGCACCTCCTCGCCGTCGTCGCCGCGCAGCCCGGCGAGCACCTCATCTGCAACCTCGGCAACGGCAACGGCTTCTCCGTCCGCGAGGTCATCGAGACCGTCCGCCAGGTCACCGGGCACCCGATCCCCGAGGTGGCCGCCCCGCGCCGCGGCGGCGACCCCGCGACCCTGGTGGCCTCCGCCGAGACCGCCCGCGAGCGGCTCGGCTGGAACCCGTCCCGCGCGGATCTCGCGGGTATCGTCGCGGACGCGTGGGAGTTCGCGCAGCACATCGCAAGGGAGCGGTAAATGGGGGCACAGGAAGTGCGGGACGGTTTCGCCGCGCTCTACGGCACGCAGCCCGAGGGCGTCTGGGCGGCCCCCGGCCGCGTCAACCTCATCGGTGAGCACACCGACTACAACGACGGCTTCGTGATGCCCTTCGCGCTGCCGCACACCGCCGTCGCCGCCGTGTCGCGGCGCACGGACGGCGTGCTGCGGCTGCACTCGGCCGACCTCGACGCCGGCGTCGCCGAACTGCGGCTGGACGACCTCGCCCCCGAGTCCGACAAGAGCTGGACGGCGTACCCGGCCGGCGTCGTGTGGGCGTTGCGCGAGGCCGGCCACCAGGTCACCGGCGCCGACGTCCACCTCGCCTCGACGGTCCCGTCGGGCGCGGGCCTGTCGTCCTCGGCGGCCCTGGAGGTCGTCGTGGCACTCGCGCTCAACGACCTGTTCGAGCTCGGGCTCCAGCGCTGGCAGCTCGCCCGGCTGTGTCAGCGCGCCGAGAACGTGTACGTCGGCGCCCCCACCGGGATCATGGACCAGACGGCGTCCGCGTGCTGCGAGGCCGGCCACGCGCTGTTCCTCGACACCCGCGACCTGTCCCAGAAGCAGATCCCCCTGGACCTGGCCGCCGAGGGCCTGCGCCTGCTGGTCGTCGACACCCAGGTCACGCACGCGCACAGCGGCGGCGAGTACGGCAAGCGCCGCGCGGGCTGCGAGAAGGGCGCCGCGCTGCTCGGCGTGGACGCCCTGCGCGACATCCCCTACGGCGACCTGGACGCGGCCCTGGCCCGGCTCGGCGACGAGGAGGAGGTCCGCCGTCTGGTGCGGCACGTGGTGACGGAGGACCAGCGCGTCGAGCGCGTCGTCTCCCTCCTGGTGGCGGGCGGCGACACCCGCGCCGTCGGCCCGATCCTGACCGAGGGCCATGCCTCCCTGCGGGACGACTTCCGGGTCTCCTGCGCCGAGCTGGACCTCGTCGTGGACACCGCGCTCGGCGGCGGCGCCCTCGGCGCCCGTATGACCGGCGGCGGCTTCGGCGGCTCGGCGATCGTGCTGGTCGAGGAGTCCGACGTGGAGACCGTCACCAAGGGCGTCGAGGACGCCTTCGCCGCGGCCGGCTTCAAGGCCCCGCGGGTGTTCGAGGCGGTGCCCGCGGCGGGCGCGCGCCGGGTGAGCTGAGCGTCTCCGAGTACGTGCAGCTGACGAGGCGGCTCAGTCCAGCCGCTTCGTCAGCGTGTACTCCGTGAGGCCCGGCGGATAGTCCTCGATCACGCACACCACGTCGTAGCCCTGCCTCTTGTAGAACTCCGGGGCCTGGAAGTCCCACGTCTCCAGGCGGACGCGGTCGCAGCCCCGTTCGTCGCGGGCGATGCGCTCGGCCTGCGCGAGCAGGCGGGAGCCCAGACCGGCGCCCCGGTGGCGGGCGTCGACCCACAGGTAGGTGACGTGCAGCCAGGTCGTCCAGGTGTGCCCCACCAGACCGCCGGCCAGCTCGCCCGCGGAATCCGAGGCCCAGACGTGCAGCGGGTGCTCGCGTTCGGCGGGGGTGCCGCGCAGGGCGCGCAGCACCGGCGACGCCTCGGTGTTGGTGGCCAGGAGCCGCGAACGGAGAAGATCGCGTCGAGTCCTGTCGACTTCTGTCTCAAGACGAAACATGCGGCACACCATAAACGCGCTGGCCAACCAGTTCTGCAATTTTCCTTCCGCTGTCAGCCGGCGGCCCTACGCTGATGAGCAGCATCGGTGGGGGCCGGTGCTGATCAGGGGGCGAGACAGTCGGGTACGACGCCCGCGGTGGGGGTAGCAGTCTCTGCACGGCGGCGGCCGTGCGGACATGGCACCCCCTCCGGGCGTCGTACCCGCGCCGGTCTCCGTTCTCCGTCTCCGGACCTTGGGGTATCCCCTGCTCTGTCAAGGAGCTTGGGGGAGGGGGTTTCGTGGTTCGCATCCGAGTTCTGGTCGTCGACGACCACCGTATCTTCGCCGAGTCGCTCGCCGCGGCGCTGGCAGCCGAGCCCGATGTCGACGTGTCCGCGGCCGGCAGCGGCCCGGCGGCGCTGCGCAGCCTGGAGCGCGCGGTCGCCGAGGGGCGCCGGTACGACGTGCTGCTGGTCGACGCCGACCTGGGCGGCAGCCTGCCGGACATACGGCCGGCCGTGCCCGTGCAGGAGGTGAGAGAGGACGGCCTCGTCGACGGGATCTCGCTGGTCGCGGGCGTTCGCGGCATCCAGCCCCATGTCCGCACGGTCGTCCTCGCCGAGAAGGACGACCCGCGCCGCGCGGCCCTCGCCCTGCAGGCCGGGGCGTCCGGCTGGGTGGCGAAGGACTGCTCGCTGTCCCGGCTGCTGACCGTCATCCGCGGGGTGCTGCGCGAGGAGACCCATCTGCCTCCGGCCCTGCTCACCGGCGTCCTGCGGGAGCTGACGGCCGCGCGCAAGCACCGCACCGAGAGCGAGCGGCTGGTGGAGTCCCTCACGCCGCGGGAGCGCGAGGTGCTGCGCTGCATGGTCGCGGGGCTCGGCCGCAAGGCCGTCGCCGACCGGCTGTTCCTCTCGCCGCACACCGTCCGCACCCATATGCAGAACGTCCTCGGCAAACTGGGCGTCCACTCCACCCTCGCCGCCGTCGCCCTCGCCCGCAGGGCGGGCGTGGGGCCCGTCGATCTAGCCGGGGATGTTGTCGAACGGGGCGGTCAGCTGGCGTAGCAGGCCCGCCAGTTCGCCGCGCTGGGAAGTGGAGAGCTCGGCCAGGATCGCCCGCTCCTGGTCGAGCAGTCCGGCGAGCGCCTGGTCGGCGCGGTCCTTGCCGTCGTCCGTGAGGCGGACCAGCACACCGCGCCGGTCGTTCGGGTCCGGCAGCCGCTCCACCAGGCCCTTCTGCGTGAGCCGGTCGATGCGGTTCGTCATCGTGCCCGACGTCACCAGCGTCTGCGTCAGCAACTGCCCCGGCGAGAGCTGGTAGGGCCCGCCCGCGCGCCGAAGCGCCGTCAGCACGTCGAACTCCCAGGGCTCCAGTTGGTGCTCGGAGAACGCCAGCCGACGTGCGCGGTCCAGGTGCCGGGCCAGTCTGCTCACCCGGCTCAGTACTTCCAGCGGCTCCACGTCGAGGTCCGGGCGCTCCCGGCGCCACGCTGCGACCAGCCGATCGACCTCGTCCTCCATGACGATCAGTGTAGTGGTTGTGTCGACATGAAGTCTCTTGATGTCGAGTCTCTTGACGTCGAGAGAGATTGAGGGGGAGAGTGGGCAGCCATGACGACCAACCCCTCCTGGGACCCCGCCCAGTACCTGAGGCACGCCGACCACCGCGCCCGCCCCTTCGCCGACCTCCTCGCCCGCGTCCCCGCCCTGCCCGGCGACCCGCCCCGCATCGCCGACCTCGGCTGCGGCCCCGGCAACGTCACCGCCGGCCTCGCCGACCGCTGGCCCACCGCCCGCATCACCGGCTACGACAACTCACCCCGGATGCTCGCCGACGCCGCAGCGCACGCCGGCGCACACCTCGACTTCGCGTACGCCGACCTGACCACCTGGACGCCGGGGGAGACGACCTACGACCTGATCGTCTCCAACGCCGCCCTCCAGTGGGTCCCCGGCCACCTCGACGCCTTCCCCGCCTGGCTGGACGGCCTCGCCCCCGGCGGCGCCTTCGCCTTCCAGGTCCCCCACAACATCGACGCGCCCCTGCACGCCCTGATGCGCGAACTCGGCCACACACCCCGCTGGAAGAACCGGCTCGGCGAGGTGCTGCGCCGCCAGGACTCCGTCCACGCGCCCGCCGTCTACCTCGACCGCCTGGCCCGCCTCGGCTGCACGCCCGACGTCTGGACGACCACGTACTTCCACGTCCTCCCCGGCCAGGACCCCGTCCTCGACTGGGTCAAGGGCACCGGACTGCGCCCCGTCCTCGACGCCCTGGCCGACGACCCCGAAGCCCGCGACGCCTTCGTCACCGCCTACCGCGACCTGCTCCGCGAGGCCTACCCGAGCACGGAACACGGCACGGTCCTGCCGTTCCGCCGCCTCTTCGCGGTGGCCAGGAAAGGCACCTGATCAGGAAAGGCGCCTGATCAGGAAGGCACCTGATCGGGAAAGAGGGCGGGACTCAGCTCTTCCTGCGCCCGATCAGGTGGGGCTTGGCCTCCAGGCCGTCCAGACCGTGCCAGGAGAGATTGACCAGATGCGCGGCGACCTCCGCCTTCTTCGGACGGCGGACGTCCAGCCACCACTGGCCCGTCAGCGCGACCATGCCCACCAGGGCCTGGGCGTACAGCGGGGCCAGTTTCGGGTCGAAGCCGCGGTTCTTGAACTCACGGCCCAGGATGTCCTCCACCTGGGTGGCGATGTCCGAGATCAGCGAGGCGAAGGAACCCGTCGACTGGGGGATCGGGGAGTCGCGGACCAGGATGCGGAACCCGTCCGTGTACTCCTCGATGTAGTCCAGGAGTGCGAAGGCCGCCTGTTCGAGCAGCTCGCGGGGATGGCCCGCCGTCAACGACGACGTGACCATGTCCAGCAGACGGCGCATCTCCCGGTCCACCACCACCGCGTACAGCCCCTCCTTGCCGCCGAAGTGCTCGTACACCACCGGCTTGGACACCCCGGCCTTCGCCGCGATCTCCTCCACCGACGTGCCCTCGAAACCCTTCGCCGCGAACAGGGTGCGCCCGATCTCCAGCAGCTGCTGCCGGCGCTCCGCCCCCGTCATCCGGGTACGTCGCGCGCGCCGCGGCTTCGCTTCACCGCTGGGACTGGAGGTACTGCTGGGATCGGTCGCCACGCCGTCAATCATGCCGCCTCGGCGGTCGCCTTCCCCTGTCGAGAGCCGCCCTCACCCGTGTTACGACGTGAATCGATACGCGAGCGTGACGGCCAGCGCACGTCGTACGCCCACCCGAGCATCTCGAACCACCGGATGAACCGCGCCGACGAGTCCAGCTGACCCCGCTCCACGCCGTGCCGCGCCGACGTCGGGTCCGCGTGGTGCAGGTTGTGCCAGGACTCGCCGCACGACAGCACCGCCAGCCACCAGACGTTGCCGGACCGGTCCCGCGACTTGAACGGACGCTTCCCGACCGCGTGACAGATCGAGTTGATCGACCACGTCACGTGATGCAGCAACGCCACCCGTACCAGCGAACCCCAGAAGAACGCCGTGAACGCACCCCACCAGGACATCGTCACCAGCCCGCCCACCAGCGGCGGAATGGCCAGCGAGACCACCGTGAACACGATGAACTGACGCGAGATGACCCGGATCGCCCCGTCCTTGATCAGATCCGGCGCGTACTTCTCCTGCGGAGTCCGCTCCTCGTCGAACATCCAGCCGATGTGCGCCCACCACAGGCCCTTCATCAGCGCCGGAACCGTCTCCCCGTACCGCCACGGCGAGTGCGGGTCGCCCTCCGCGTCCGAGAACTTGTGGTGCTTGCGATGGTCCGCCACCCAGCGCACCAGCGGACCCTCCACCGCCAGCGACCCCATGACCGCCAGCGCGATCCGCAACGGACGCTTCGCCTTGAACGAGCCATGCGTGAAATACCGGTGGTAACCGATCGTGACACCGTGACAGCCGACGTAGTACATGAGCACCAGCAGCCCGATGTCCAGCCAGCTCACACCCCATCCCCAGGCCAGCGGCACCGCCGCGAGCAGTGCCAGGAACGGGACGACGATGAACAACAGAAGGGCGAGCTGCTCCAGCGAACCTTTGCGTTCGCCGCCGAGCGTCGCGGAGGGAAGTGGAGAGCCGTCCGCTCGCTGCGGGGCATCGTCGATCACGTCGGAGCTCGAGGTCATGGGGCGTCCCCTGTGGGGTTCGAGGGTTTTGTGTCAGGTTGCCGGGTCGCGGCGAACACGAGGAGAAGTCGGCTCGTACAACCTCGTACGGCTTCCCGCAGGTTCCTACGGTTCCGTAACCTACGGCATCGTAAGTATGGCAGTGCACTGCCCGGCGGCAAGAGCCCGCCAACCTGCGCGTCTCCACGGACACCTATCCTTGGAGACGGTCGGACAGCGCGGTCCGCTCTGTTTAGTTCCCTCCCGGACGAGCTTCAACACTGCAAGGAGCCGCACCTGTGAGCAGTGCCGACGACCATGGCCAGGCCACCACGACGACCAGCCCGGAGCTGCGCGCCGACATCCGCCGACTGGGTGACCTTCTGGGCGAGACCCTGGTCCGGCAGGAAGGCCCCGAACTCCTCGACCTCGTCGAGAAGGTCCGCCGCCTCACCCGAGAGGACGGCGAAGCCGCCGCCGAACTGCTGCGCGGCATCGAACTGGAGACCGCGGCCAAGCTGGTCCGCGCCTTCTCCACCTACTTCCACCTGGCCAACGTCACCGAACAGGTCCACCGCGGCCGCGAACTGCGCGAGCGCCGCGCCGCCGAAGGCGGCCTCCTCGCCCGCACCGCCGACCGCCTCAAGGACGCCGACCCCGAACACGTCCAGCAGACGGTCCGCCACCTCAACGTCCGCCCCGTGTTCACCGCGCACCCCACCGAAGCCGCACGCCGGTCGGTACTCAACAAGCTCCGGCGCATCGCCGCGCTCCTGGAGACCCCGGTCATCGCGTCCGACCGCCGCCGCTACGACACCCGCCTGGCGGAGAACATCGACCTCGTATGGCAGACGGACGAACTCCGCGTAGTGCGTCCCGAACCCGCCGACGAGGCCCGCAACGCCATCTACTACCTCGACGAACTCCACGCGGGCGCCGTCGGAGACGTCCTGGAGGACCTCACCGCCGAACTCGAGCGCGTCGGCGTGAAGCTCCCCGAGGACACCCGCCCCCTCACCTTCGGCACCTGGATCGGCGGCGACCGCGACGGCAACCCCAACGTCACCCCCCAGGTGACCTGGGACGTCCTCATCCTCCAGCACGAACACGGCATCAACGACGCCCTGGAGACCATCGACGAACTGCGCGGGTTCCTGTCGAACTCCATCCGCTACACCGGCGCCACCGAGGAACTCCTCGAGTCGTTGAAGAGCGACCTCGAACGACTGCCCGAGATCAGCCCCCGCTACAAGCGCCTCAACGCCGAAGAGCCCTACCGGCTCAAGGCCACCTGCATCCGGCAGAAGCTCGAGAACACCAAGCAGCGCCTCGCCAAGGGCACCCCCCACGAGCCCGGCCGCGACTACCTCGGCACGAGCCAGCTGCTGGCCGACCTCACGCTCATCCAGACCTCCCTGCGCGAACACCGCGGCGGCCTCTTCGCCGACGGCCGGATGAACCGCACCCTGCGCACCCTCGCCGCCTTCGGCCTCCAGCTCGCCACCATGGACGTCCGCGAACACGCCGACGCCCACCACCACGCCCTCGGTCAACTGTTCGACCGCCTCGGCGAGGAGTCCTGGCGATACGCGGACATGCCCCGCGACTACCGGACCAAGCTGCTCGCCAAGGAACTCCGCTCACGCAGGCCCCTCGCCCCCACCCCGGCACCCGTCGACGCAGCCGGCGAAAAGACCCTCGGCGTGTTCGGCACGATCAAGCGCGCCCTCGCCGTCTTCGGACCCGAGGTCATCGAGTCGTACATCATCTCGATGTGCCAGGGCGCCGACGACGTCTTCGCCGCAGCCGTCCTCGCCCGCGAAGCCGGACTCGTCGACCTCCACGCCGGCTGGGCCAAGATCGGCATCGTCCCCCTCCTGGAGACCACCGACGAGCTCAAGGCCGCCGACACCATCCTCGAGGACATGCTCTCCGACCCGTCCTACCGGCGCCTCGTAGCGCTGCGCGGCGACGTCCAGGAAGTCATGCTCGGCTACTCCGACTCCTCCAAGTTCGGCGGCATCACCACCAGCCAGTGGGAGATCCACCGCGCCCAGCGCCGCCTGCGCGACGTCGCCCACCGCTACGGCGTCCGCCTGCGCCTCTTCCACGGCCGCGGCGGCACCGTCGGCCGCGGCGGCGGCCCCTCCCACGACGCCATCCTCGCCCAGCCCTGGGGCACCCTGGAAGGCGAGATCAAGGTCACCGAACAGGGCGAGGTCATCTCCGACAAGTACCTCATCCCCTCCCTGGCCAGGGAAAACCTGGAACTCACCGTCGCCGCCACCCTCCAGGCCTCCGCCCTGCACACCGCACCCCGCCAGTCCGACGAAGCCCTCGCCCGCTGGGACGCCGCCATGGACGTCGTCTCGGACGCGGCCCACGCGGCCTACCGCGAACTCGTCGAGGACCCCGACCTGCCGACGTACTTCCTCGCCTCCACGCCGGTCGACCAGCTCGCCGACCTGCACCTGGGCTCGCGGCCCTCCCGCCGCCCCGGCTCGGGCGTCTCCCTCGACGGCCTGCGCGCCATCCCCTGGGTCTTCGGCTGGACCCAGTCCCGCCAGATCGTCCCCGGCTGGTACGGCGTCGGCTCCGGCCTCAGGGCACTGCGCGAAGCCGGCCTCGACACCGTCCTCGACGAGATGCACGGCCAGTGGCACTTCTTCCGCAACTTCATCTCCAACGTCGAGATGACCCTCGCCAAGACGGACCTGCGGATCGCCCAGCACTACGTCGACTCCCTGGTCCCCGACGACCTGAAGCACGTCTTCGACCGCATCAAGGCCGAACACGCCCTCACCGTCACCGAAGTCCTCAAGGTCACCGGCGAGAGCGAACTGCTCGACGCCACCCCCGTCCTCAAGCAGACCTTCACCATCCGCGACGCCTACCTCGACCCCATCTCCTACCTCCAGGTCACCCTCCTCAAGCGCCAGCGCGACGCAGCCGCCGCCGGCGCCGAACCCGACCCCCTCCTCGCCCGCGCCCTCCTCCTCACCGTCAACGGCGTGGCAGCAGGCCTGCGCAACACCGGCTGACCTGCACATACGGCCCTGCACATACGACAAAGGGCGCCCCCGAGCTCGAATGAACTCGGAGGCGCCCTTCGCCGTCGTCGGCCTCAGATCGTCACGAACGCCGCCGTCAACAACGCAACCCCGGACCCCGCCAGCACCCACCCCACCCGCACCCGACCCAGACCGCCCGCCACCACCACCGACGCCAACAACAACGCCCCACCGAACGGCACCCACGCATACAGCACCCCCGCCGGACCCGACCGCACCGCCTCGGCCCCGCCCGGCTTCAACACCACCGTGTACGTCCGCCCCTTCCGCACCGCCACCGACTTCTCGATCTCCACACGCGCGCGAGGCGTCGAACCCGCCGACAACGGCGCATACGGCCCCGTACACATCTGCGCACCGCACCGCGTCACCTCGACCGTGCCCTGCTCCCGCCCCTTCGTCAGCATCACGTGCTGCGCCGCGCCCCAGGAACCCCACACCCCCGCGACCAGAATCAGCACCGCGAGCACACCCATCGCCGCAAGCCGCCCATAACGCAACGCGACGACGGAACCCTTCCGGGAGGTCCTCCCCCGGCGGCGGTGGGAACGGACAGCTGTGGCAGGCATGGCCGGGATCATTGGCCATGCCCGAACGACCCGTCAACCTCAGCGAGGCTCCCCGCCGGATAAGTCAGGAGTTGTAGGTGCTTTGCGCCCGCTCCAGCCCCTCCAGCACCAACGCCTCCGCCCCGTCGGCCGCCCGGTCCACGAAGTAGTCCAGCTCCTTGCGCTCCGCTGCGGCGAAGTCCTTCAGCACGAAATCCGCCACCTGCATCCGCCCCGGCGGCCGCCCGATCCCGAACCGCACCCGGTGGTACTCCGCACCCATCGCCTTCGTCATCGACTTCAGACCGTTGTGCCCGTTGTCCCCGCCGCCCAGCTTCAGCCGCAGCACCCCGTAGTCGATGTCCAGCTCATCGTGCACCGCCACGATGTTCGCCAACGGCACCTTGTAGAACTCCCGCAACGCGTTCACCGGACCGCCCGACAGGTTCATGAACGACATCGGCTTCGCCAGCACCACCCGCCGGCTCCCCACCCCCGGCGGACCGATCCGACCCTCGACGACCTGCGCCTGAGCCTTCCCCGCCCGCTTGAACCTCCCACCCATCCGCTCCGCCAGCAGATCCGCCACCATGAAACCGACGTTGTGCCGGTTCATGGCGTACTCGGGGCCGGGATTGCCCAGGCCCACGATCAGCCAGGGCTCGTTGGCATCGGTCGTCACGTCCACATCTCCTTGACTGCACGCAGGCCGCCGCCTCCCGGAGGAAGCGGCGGCCGTTGGGTGAGGTGCCGGGGAATCAGGCCTCGGTGGTCTCGGCCTCGGACTCGGCCGGAGCCTCCTCCGCCTGAGCGGCCAGAACCTGCAGCACGACCGCGTCCTCGTCGATCGCCAGCGTGGTGCCCTCGGGCAGCGGGATGTCCTTGGCGAGGATGGCGGCGCCGGCCTCCAGGCCCGCGATCGAGACGGTGACCGACTCGGGGATGTGGGTGGCCTCGGCCTCGACCGTCAGCGTGCTCAGCACGTGCTCGAGCAGGAAGGCACCCGGGGCCAGCTCGCCCTCGGTGTGGACGTAGACCTCGACGTTGACCTTCTCGCCACGCTTCACGAGGAGGAGGTCGACGTGGTCCAGGAAGCCCTTGATCGCGTCACGCTGCACGGCCTTCGGGATCGCCAGCTGGGACTTGCCCTCGATCTCCAGGCTCAGCAGGACGTTCGGGGTACGCAGGGCGAGC
Organism: Streptomyces sp. NPDC002623; assembly: GCF_053592635.1. Taxonomy (NCBI): domain Bacteria; kingdom Bacillati; phylum Actinomycetota; class Actinomycetes; order Kitasatosporales; family Streptomycetaceae; genus Streptomyces; species Streptomyces sp. NPDC002623. The sequence continues at coordinate 53,776 of NZ_JBSFWB010000021.1, forward strand.
TGCAGCTCGTGACCCGGCAGCGTGATGTGCAGCGGGTCGACACCGTGGCCGTACACCACGGCGGGAACCTTGCTGTCACGGCGGATACGGCGGGCAGCGCCCTTGCCGAACTCGGTACGGGTCTCGGCGGCGAGCTTGACCTCGGCCATGTTCACTCCTCGTAGAACGGGGGAAAGGTGGTCACCCGGCCAAACCATCGGCCTGCTACGAAGAGCGCGTCGATAACGGACAACCGCTTCCAGAAACGGAAACGGCCTCCCTCGCCGAGCAACTCCAGGAGTCTACTAGGCAAGAGAGGCCGCAGAAAAATCGATCAAGCAGAAACGCTAACGCCGAGTCGACACCCGTTGGCTCGACGCCGGCCGACTCACCGCTCGTCGACTCACCGCTCGTCGGCTCACTGCTCGTCGAACAGGCTCGTCACCGAACCGTCCTCGAACACCTCACGCACCGCGTTCGCGATCGTCGGCGCGATCGACAACACCGTGATCTTGTCCACCTCCAGCTCACCCGGCGTCGGCAACGTGTTCGTGAACACGAACTCACTCACCCGGGACGCCTTCAGCCGGTCCGCCGCCGGACCCGACAGCACACCGTGCGTCGCCGTCACGATGACATCCTCCGCACCGTGCGCGAACAACGCGTCGGCAGCGGCACAGATCGTGCCACCCGTGTCGATCATGTCGTCCACCAGGACACAGACCCGACCCTTGACCTCGCCCACGACCTCGTGGACCGTCACCTGGTTCGCCACGTCCTTGTCACGCCGCTTGTGCACGATCGCCAGCGGCGCACCCAGCCGGTCGCACCAACGGTCCGCGACCCGCACCCGGCCGGCGTCCGGCGAGACCACCGTCAGCTTCGACCGGTCCACCTTCGCACCCACGTAGTCCGCCAGCAGCGGCAGCGCGAACAGATGATCCACCGGACCGTCGAAGAAACCCTGGATCTGGTCCGTGTGCAGATCCACGGTCAGGATCCGGTGCGCACCCGCCGTCTTCATCAGATCCGCGATCAGCCGCGCCGAGATCGGCTCACGACCACGGTGCTTCTTGTCCTGCCGCGCATAACCGTAGAACGGCACGATCACCGTGATCGAACGAGCCGACGCCCGCTTCAGCGCATCGATCATGATCAACTGCTCCATGATCCACTGATTGATCGGAGCCGTGTGGCTCTGGATCACGAAGCAGTCGGCACCACGCGCCGACTCCTGGTAACGGACGTAGATCTCACCATTGGCGAAGTCGAAGGCCTTCGTCGGGACGACCCCGACACCCAGCTGGTGGGCGACCTCCTCGGCAAGCTCGGGGTGGGCGCGGCCGGAGAAGAACATCATCTTCTTCTCGCCGGTCGTCTTGATCCCGGTCACAGCACTGTCTCCTCAGAGGGTGTCTCAGCTGGGTGTCGAGCGACCGCTCGCCGCTGGGCGCGACAGAGCCGTCTCAGCTGGTGGGGTGCGGGTGTGCACTTATCACGGTACGCCGTCTTTGCCGCACCTGTTTTCGGTCAGCCTTCGCTTTCCGCCTGGCCGGAGGCCGTCTCGGCAGCCTTCGCCGCCGCACTGCCCGGACGCTTACGAGCCACCCAGCCCTCGATATTCCGCTGCTGACCACGGGCCACGGCCAGCGAACCGGGCGGCACATCCTTCGTGATCACGGACCCGGCGGCGGTGTACGCGCCGTCCCCGACCGTGACAGGAGCCACAAACATGTTGTCCGAACCGGTCCGGCAGTGCGACCCCACAGTCGTGTGGTGCTTGTCCTGACCGTCGTAGTTCACGAACACGCTCGCCGCACCGATGTTGGTGTACTCACCGATCGTCGCGTCACCGACATACGAGAGATGCGGCACCTTCGTGCCCTCGCCGATGGCGGCGTTCTTCGTCTCCACGTACGTGCCGATCTTGCCCTTCGCACCCAGCCGCGTACCGGGACGCAGATACGCATACGGGCCGACCGTCGCGTTCGCACCGATCAGCGCACTGTCCGAAACCGTGTTGTCGACCCGGGCCCCCGCACCGACCTTCGTGTCCTTCAGCCGACTGTTCGGACCCACCTCCGCACCCTCCCCGAGGTGCGTGGAGCCGTGCAACTGCGTGCCCGGGTGCACGACGGCGTCCTGCTCGAACGTGACCGTCACGTCCACCCAGGTCGTCGCCGGGTCGATCACCGTCACACCCGACAGCATGGCGGCCGTCAGCAGCCGGTCATTGAGAATCCGACGAGCCTCACTGAGCTGCACACGGTTGTTGATACCGGCGATCTCACGGTGATCCGCAGCCACCGAGGCGCCCACCCGGTGACCGGCCTCACGCAGGATGCCGAGCACGTCCGTGAGGTACTCCTCACCCTGGCTGTTGTCCGTCCGCACCTTCTTCAACGCGTCCGCCAGCAGCAGCCCGTCGAACGCGAACACCCCGGAGTTGATCTCCCGGATCGCCCGCTCCGCCTCGGTCGCGTCCTTGTGCTCGACGATGCCCGTCACGGCGCCGCTCGCCCCGTCCCGCACGATCCGGCCGTACCCGGTCGCGTCCGGCACCTCGGCGGTCAGCACGGTGACCGCGTTCCCGTCGCCCTGGTGAGTGGCGGCGAGCTGCGCGAGGGTCGCACCGGTGAGGAGGGGGGTGTCGCCGCACACGACGACCACGGTCCCGTCCACGCTCCCGCCGAGCGCCTCCAGCCCCATCCGGACGGCGTGCCCGGTGCCGTTCTGCTCCGCCTGCACGGCGGTGCGTACCTGCGGGTCGATCTCGTTCAGATGCGCGGTGACCTTCTCCCGCGCGTGCCCGACGACGACGACCAGGTTCTCGGGGTCCAACTCGCCGGCGGCGGCCAGCACATGACCCACGAGGGAGCGGCCGGAGATCTCATGCAGGACCTTCGGTATGGCCGACTTCATACGGGTTCCCTCACCCGCTGCGAGTACGACGACGGCTGCCGGGCGATTGGCGCTCACGGAAGTTGCCCTTCGGCTGTGGAGAGGTGGGGACATCCGAAGGATACCGGGGCGTTTCTTGGGCGACATGAGAGCGGGCCCTGACAGTGCTGTCAGGGCCCACCTTCACTTGGGCTCCCGGGGAAGGATTCGAACCTCCATAAGCGACACCAAAAGACGCTGTCCTGCCCTTAGACGACCCGGGATCGCCCTTATGTCCGGTTCGATAGGTCGTCCGGACGGACAGCCCCTACTATGCCGTACCAGGCCCCCTCAATGCGACGGTACAGATCGGCTCCTCGCCGCACTTTGATGCCGAGACACCCTTTGTAGTTGTCTCCCGTGTTCTTGCGCACGGTTGTCGGGTTGTGCTTCTTGAGGATGGTCTTGCCCATGGCTGACCTGTCGATGCCGACGAGGCCGGACCAGTAGCGCTCGGCCGCGGCGACGTCCGCGGACTCGTGAATCATGACGCGGCAGTGGAGTCGGTCCCGGCTTACCTCGAGAAGGTCCAGCCAGGCGAGGAAGACAGTGATCATTCCGGGGTCGCTGTTGACGAACTCCACACTCTCGCGGCGAGCGTGCGGTTTGTCCTTGGTGCCCTCTGCCCAGTAGAGAGCAACGCCGGTGAGGAACAGTTCGCGATCCGAGAGCGTCCCGATGGCTGCCGCCGCCTCCCACTTCGTAGCCTCGCGTTCTTGCTCGCGAGAGGCTCGAAGTCGCGCAAGTCCCGCGTTCATGCGCTCTCGTTGTTCTTCCGGCGTGCACTTGGGCTCCGGGTGCGGTAGGTCCCGCACCCAGAGCGACACCGAACTCTTCGAGCACCCCAGTTCCGCCTGGATCTGGTTGTACGTCCAGCCCTGCTGGCGTAGCTCCCGCGCCCTCTCGCGGAGGTCGTCCTTCGCTCGTGGGCGTTTCGTCCATTCCGGGGGTGGCTCGCCCTCGACGAGGCGCTGCAGGGTCTCCTTGTTGTGGACCTGAAGCTCGTCCCGGATTTGCCGAAGGCTCAAGCCCGCCCGTCGCAGTGCGACCGCTTGCTCTCGTAGTGCCTCGAAGTTCTCGTACTTGCCGGATGCATGTGTCATACGCATACCGTCCGGGCGGAATGCTTGGTTCCGGGCTCGAACGGTCCCTGTTCACCAGTTCGAGTGATATCGGTGGGATTCGGTCGGTGAAAGTCGCCGGAAAAGGCGGGGCTCGCGCCCGTAGGCTGGAGGCATGACCACGACGGGGGAAGAGGACACCGCGGCCCGGGGAGGGCCGCTGTGGTGGGCCAGGTGGCGCAGCGCGGCGTTCGACTGGAGTCTGGGGCTCGTGTCCGCCGTGGAGTGTGCGGTGGAGGGGGTCGAGTTCGCGCGGGACGCCGGGGTGCCGGTGGCGGCGGGGGTCGTGTTCGGTTTGGTCGCCGGTTCCGTGTTGGTGGTGCGGCGGCAGTGGCCCATCGCTGTGGTACTGGTGGCGATCGCGATCACGCCGGCCCAGATGGGGTTCCTGATGGGCATCGTCGGGCTGTACACGCTGGCGGCGTCCGAGCTGCCGCGGCGGATCATCGCGTCGCTGGCGGGGATGCAGCTGGTGGGGACGTTGATCGTGACGTTCGTGCAGGTGCGGCAGAGCATGAACCGGGGGACTTTGACCCTGGGGGACTGGTTCGTTCCGTTCGCCGCGATCACGACGTCGTTGGGGCTGACCGCGCCTCCGTTGCTGCTCGGGATGTATGTCGGCGCCCGGCGGCGGCTCATGGAGAGTCTGCGGGAGCGGGCGGACAGTCTGGAGCGGGAGTTGCAGTTGCTCGCGGAGCGGGCGGAGGAGCGGGCGGAGTGGGCGCGCAACGAGGAGCGGACGCGGATCGCGCGGGAGATGCATGACGTCGTCGCGCATCGGGTGAGTCTGATGGTGGTGCATGCGGCGGCGTTGCAGGCTGTTGCGCGGAAGGATCCTGAGAAGGCTGTGCGCAATGCGGTGTTGGTGGGGGACATGGGGCGGCAGGCGTTGACCGAGTTGCGGGAGATGCTCGGGGTGTTGCGCAGTGGTGGTGCGCGGGAGCGGGTGGCGGCGGCTTCGGTGCCGTTGGCGGCGGTGGCCGCGGTGGTGGTGGACGAGGGTGAGGGGCCGTGTCTGGCGGATCTGGACGAGTTGGTGGGGCAGTCGGCGGCTGCGGGGATGGTGGTGGAGTTGTCGGTGGACGGGGAGGTGCGGGCGTATGTGGGGGTGATCGAGCAGACGGCGTATCGGGTGGTGCAGGAGGCGCTGACGAACGTCCACAAGCATGCGGCGGGGGCGAAGACGCATGTGCGGTTGGCGCATCGGGTGGGGGAGATCGCGATGCAGGTGGAGAACGGGCCGCCGGCGGAGGTGGGGTCGGCGTCGTCGGCGGGGTTGCCGTCGGGGGGGAACGGGTTGGTGGGGATGAAGGAGCGGGTGGTGGCGTTGGGTGGGGTGTTTGTGTCGGGGCCGACGGAGGCGGGGGGTTTTCGGGTGTCGGCGGTGATTCCGGCGTCGTAGGGCCCGTGGAGGGGCTTGTACGGGACCCGGCGTAGGGACCTGCGGGGACCCGTGGAGGGGCCAGTGGAGGGGCCAGTGGAGGGGCCCGTGGGGTGGCTCAGCCTGCGGTGAGGCGTATGGGTTCGATGCCGGAGGTGAGCGCGCCGAGGGCCTGGTCGATGTCGGGGCCGAGGTACCAGTCGCCGGTGTGGTCGAGGGCGTAGACGCGGCCTTCGGCGTCGACGGCGAGGAGGGAGTGGATGTCGGTCTCGGTGCCGAGGGGGGCGACGTCGGTGTCGAGGGCGCGGCCGAGGTCGGCGAGGGTGCGGGCCATGTGGAGGCCGTGGAGGGGGTCGAGGTGGACGGTGGTGGGGGCGACCTGGCGGCCGGGGCCGGTGGGGGTGATGGTGAGTCCGCCGAATTCGGCCCACGCTTCGACGGCGGCGGGGAAGACGGCGTGGCGGTGGCCGGCGGGTGAGGTGTGTTCGCGGAGGGCGTCGGCCCAGATCTCGGCTTGTTTGATGTCCCAGCGTCCGGGTTGCCAGCCGGCGGCGCGCAGGGCGGCGTCGACGGGTACGGGGAAGCGCGTGGTGGAGGTGCGGTCGGGGTGCATCTGCCCTTCGTTCGTCGTGCTGTGTGCCTGGTGCTGCGTGTCTTGTGTGGGTGCTCGGTGCTCGGTGCTCGGCGCTCGTTCTCGGTGCCTGGTGCCTGGTGCCTGGTGCCTGGTGCCTGGTGTCGGGCGTCGGGCGTCGGGTGCCTGGCGTCGGGTGGGTCAGGCGGTTGTCGTGGCCGGGTCGACGATGCGGACGCCGAAGTGGTCGCTGAGGGCGGTGCAGGCGCGGCAGGGGGTGGCGAAGCTGCCGTGGAGGGGGTCGCCGTCCTCGCGGATGCGGCGGGTGGTGAGTTTGGCCTGTTTGAGGGTCTTGCGGGCTTCGCCGTTGGTCATGGGGCGGCGGGCGGCGCGTCTGCTGCGGTCGGCGTCGGCGGCGGCGATGTGGCGGGAGATGAGGAGTGCTTCGGCGCAGCGGCCGGTGAAGCGGTCGCGTTGGGCGCTGGTGAGGGTGTCGAGGAAGTCCTGGACGAGGGGGTGCAGCGGCGGGGGCTGGTCGCCGCGGGCGGCGGTGCCGGTGAGGGTGGCGCCGCGGACGGAGAGGGCGGCGGCGACGGTGGGCAGTATGCCGTCGCGGCGGTGGCGGAGGGTGGGGGTGTGGGTGGCTTCGGCGGCGGACCAGCCGATGCGGGGGTCGCCGGATCGGCCGGTGCCGTGGTCCGCGGTGGCGTGGTCGCCTGCGTGGTGGTCGCCCGGGCGGGCGTTGTACAGGTCGTCGGACCTGCTGGTGTGTGGCCCCGTCTGCGTCGCGTTCATGATCGTTTTCCCCTCCCGTGCATCCCCCGGAGGTCACAGGGTGCCAAACCGCGTGGCGGGTGCGGAAGCTGGGGCGGTGCGACACGCCCGGGTTTGGGCGGGCTGTCACGGCGGGGTGACGGCTGGTCACGGAACCGGAGGCCCGGTGACCGCCGTCGTCGTACCGCATAGGCTGTCGGCACCGTGGGCGCGCGGTTGACGCGCGTTGGAGATTGTTGGAGACAGTCGATACGGGCGTGGTGGGTCGGGACCGGAAGCGGAACCGACCGCTGCGGGCCGTACAGAGTGCCGCAGGGGGCAACCGCCATGACGACGAGTCGGCTCGGGCAGCAAGCCGCGCCGCCGAACGCGGCCTATGCCGGGCAGGTCGTGCATTTCCCGGATCCGGTCCGGGCGGCACGGCACCCGAGAGGTGTGCGGGTGGACGAGCGGGGCTACCCGGTTTTCTCGCCGTATGCGCGCGCGGTCGCGGAGATCGCGGATCCGCCGGAGGGTTTCGGCGTGGACGAGCTGCGGTTGACGGACTACGTGTCGGCGAACGCGGCGCTCGCGGCTACGGGTCACGAGCTGTGGGACACGGTGCCGGCGGTGGCGACTCCGCACGGCTGGACGTGGCATCACGTGGTGGGTTCGCGGCGGCTGGAGCTGGTTCCGGTCGAGGTGAAGGCGTTGCTGCGGCATCACGGTGGTGTGTCGACGGCTGTGGTGGATCAGTCGAAGCGTGGGACGCGGCCGTTGCAGGAGACGCGTCCGGCGCATTTCGGGCTGCCGAAGTCGGGTGTGGCGGTGACGGAGCAGCAGGTGCAGGGGGTCGAGGAGGACCTCGGGTATCGGCTGCCGGGTGCGTATCGGTCGTTCGTGAAGGCGGCGGGCGGTTGTGCGCCGGTGGGCGCGGCGTTGGTCGCGGAGCTGGGGCTGCTGGTGGACCAGCCGTTCTTCACGGTGCGGGACGAGGCCGCCGTGAACGACCTGGTGTATGTGAACAAGTGCCTGCGCGACCATCTGACGAAGGACTATCTGGGCGTCGCGTTCGTGCAGGGCGGGTTGCTGGCCGTGAAGGTGCGCGGTGAGCGCGCGGGTTCGGTGTGGTTCTGCTCGTACGACGATGTACGGGATGTGGACCCGGGCTGGTCGCCGGCCGAGCGTATGGAGCGGTTGTTGCTGCCGTGCGGTGAGGATTTCGACGTCTTCCTGTCGCGGTTGGCGGGTAATCCGCCGGAGTTGGAGACGGTGGCGAATCTGATGGTGGACGGCGGTTTCGCGCGGTCCGTTCCGGTGTCGTCCGGGTCGTCCGCGGGCGCGGGGGAGTGAGCTGACCGATGGTGACGTTCGCGCAGGCGCAGGAGCGCGCCGAAGAGTGGATCAACGGGGATGTGCCGGCGTACCAGCATCGTGAGGTGCGGGTGCGGGAGTTCGAGCTCGGGTTCGTGGTGTGGGCCGAGGACCGTGCGGAGGGGCCGCGTTCGGACGGCGGTGCGCATCGGCTGGTGATCGCCCGGGACAGCGGGGAGGCCACGCTGTGGCCTTCGGTGCCGGTGGGCGAGGTGATCCGCCGGTACGAGGAGGAGTACGGCCGTCCGGACGCCCCTGTCGACGCGGCGCCGGCGCCTGCGGCGCGGGTGGATCTGAATCAGACGTCGTTCCTGTTGTCGCCGCCGGAGTGGTTGCAGGAGGCGGCGGACAGGTTGGGCATCGAGGGTCGGCAGGGGGCTGGTTCGGGGAACGGGGCGGCCGCTTCGGGTGCGGGTGCGGGTGCAGGTGCAGCCGGTCCGAGGGTGGGCGCGGGTTCGGGAGTGGGCGCGGGTACGGGAGCGGGTGCTGGTTCGGGGGTGGGTTCCGCCGTCGGTGGGGGCGTGCCCGGTGGTGATCCTTCGCTGCCTCGGACGCAGGCCGGGGTGCCGCGGAGCGGGTTGCCCGAGACGCACGGCGGGGTGCCGGCCGCTCCCGCTGCGCCGCTGGGGGCGACTCCGTGGGCGGGGACGGACACCAACGGCGACTCCGGTGACGACCGTTCCGTGCCGCTGCCCGCGACCGTGTTCGCGCCGCCGCTGAGCGGCTCCGACGACGAGTCGGGACCGCCGACGGCAGCTCCGGACGCCAAGACGGCGCTGATGTCCGGCGGCAGCCAGCTTCCGCCGACCGCGGTCGCGCCCGTGCTCGACGGGACGGGTGCGCCCGTTCCGCAGGGGGCGCGGCCTCAGGCGACTCCGCCGCCCACACCTACGCCTACGCCGACTCCGCCGCCTGTTCCGGGTCCGGGTCCGAGTCCGACTCCGCCGCCTTCGCCTTCCGTTCCGTCCGTTCCGTCCGGTCCGTCCGGTGCGGTGGGGGCGTCGTACGGCTATCCGCAGGGCGCGGCGGCTTCGGCGCCGTCGGCCGGTCCGGGTGCGCCGTCGCGGCCGCTCGCGCCGAACGCCGGTGACATCGCCGACGCCGCGACCAGCAAGGCTGCGCCGCCTCCGCGTCGTAACCGAGGGGGAGGGGCCGCGCCGCCGCCTCCGCCGGGTGCGCCGGGAACTCCGGGCGCGCGGCCGGGCGGCACGCCTCCTCCGCCGCCTTCCGGGCCGGGGGCGCCGGGTACTCCGGCGGGCGGTTACGTGCCTACCCAGCTTGTGTCGGCCCTGGGGCCTGACGGGCCTGGCGTTCCGGCGGGTCCGGGTGTGCCTGCCGGGCCGAACCCGCCCGGGGGCACGCCTCCCGGTGGCGTTCACCATGCCGCGACCATGTTCGCCGATCCCGGCCGGATGGGTCCGGGCGGTCCGGGTGGACCGGGTGGACCGGGTACGGGTGGCGGGCCGCAGGCGCCGGGTGCGCCGGGTGCTCCCGGTGCGCCGAGCGCTCCGGGTGTGCCTCACGCGCCGGGCGCTCCGGGGATGCCGGGCGCTCCCGGTGCACCTCACGCGCCGGGTGCCCCTGGAGTTCCGGGAGCCCCGGGCGGGCCTGGCGCGCCCGGCGTGCAAGGCGTACAGGGCGTGCACGGCTCGGCGGGGGGCGCGCAGGGCGCCGTCCACCATGCGCAGACGATGCTGGCCGGGCCTCCGGCGGGCGGCCCGGGCGCACCTCCGCCGCCGCAGGCCCCCGGTGTTCCTGGTGTTCCCGGTGCGCCTGGTTTCCCGGGTGCTCCCGGTATGGCTCCGGGCGCTCCCCAGCCCCCGATGCCGCCGGGTGCGATGGCGCCGCCGGGTGGGCCCGTGCCGGGGCAGCCGCCGGCGTACGGGTATCCGCAGCAGCAGGGGTTGCCGACGGTCGGCCCGGGTTATCAGGCCGTGTTGCGCTATCGGGCGCAGGACGGCTCGGAGCAGCAGCTGATCCGGCGTTCGGCGCCGGGGACGCCGCACCCGGAGTGGCAGATCTTCCACGAGCTGCGGGCGATGAACGTGCCGCCGGACCAGGTGCTGGAGCTGCACACGGAGCTGGAGTCGTGTGAGCTGCCGGGTGCGTACTGTGCGCGGATGATCCGGGAGCAGTGGCCGCAGGCGCGGATCACGAGCATCGCGCCGTACGGCACGGATCACGCGAGCCGGCAGCAGGGCATGCACCAGTTGCTGGCGCACCAGGGCGAGTTGCACCAGGTGGCGGACGGGCCGGCGCGTCCGGCGCCGGTTCGGGCGCCGTTGCCGCAGGTGCAGTCGGCGCCGCCGGTTCCGCCGGAGGCGATCGGGCAGGAGCTGGCCGCGGTGTTCGGGCCGTCGGTGTTCCGGTTCGAGCAGGCGGCGGTGTCGCGGCAGGGTGTGCCGCCGGTGGTGGCGCACACGCTGGTGATGGCGGGCCTGCCCGCGGACATGGGGCCGTTCTTCTGGGCGCAGGCCCAGCCGGGGCGGGCCGTGCCGACGCTGGCCGAGCTGGCGGCGGAGCGGGGTGTGCAGCCGGCTTCGGACGCGGGGTCGTACCTCGTCATGGGCAGTGACTTCGGCAAGGCGATCTGTGTGCAGTACGGGACGGCGAACATCGTCGCCGTGCCGGTGGAGGCGGGGCCGGGCGGTGCGCCCGTGCCGCCGCAGTTCGTGAACACGGGGCTGCCGGAGTTCGCGCGCTGCCTGGCGTTGCTGGGGCGGATGTGGCGGCTGCGGTTCGGTCTGAACCAGGAGCAGGCGGGTCGCTGGACCGTCGACTTCCAGGCCCAGTTGGTCTCGCTCGACCCGGCGGCGCTCGGTTCGCCGGAGAGCTGGTGGTCGGTGCTGCTGGAGCAGATGTGGGACGGGCTGCTGTGACGGGCGGTCGCTGAAGTAGTTGAGGTAGCTGAGGTCGCTGGAGGTCGCTCAGGCGGAAGGGGCCGGGCCCGGTCGGAAGATCGGGCCCGGCCCCTTTGGTGTTCAGGTTCGGTGTTCAGGTCCTGTGTTCTGGGTGCGATCAGCAGGCGATCGATCCCTGTTCCGGGTTGACCGTGTCCTGTACGCGGAGTGTCGCGTTATGAACACTTACGCCCGATCCATCAAGATATGCGCGAAATCATCATGTCGTGTCCGTCTGGTGGCGAGGGGTTTTCAAGGATGAGCAGCGCATCGGTGTCACCGCCGGGGTTCGTGACCGTTCGCCGCGGCGGCTACCGGCCCGAACAGGTCGAGGCGTACACCGCCGCGCTCTGCGCCGATCGGGACGCCGCCTGGGAGCGGGCCGCCCGGCTCACCGTCCTCGCCAAGCGCATGGAGGCGGAGGTCGAGCGGTTGCGCGAGGTCGTGACACAGCTCGCGCCGCAGACGTACGACTGCCTGGGGGAGCGTGCACGGCGCATTCTTCAGCTCGCGCTGGAGGAGGCGGCGGACGTCCGCGAGAACACGCGGGGTGAAGCGCGAGAGCAGGTCGCGCAGGCAGAGACGTGCGCCCTCGGCGTACGCCGGGAGGCGCAGGAGGAGGCGGACACGCTCCGCGCGGAGTCCGAGGAACGCGCCCGTCAGCGGCTGCTCGCGGCGCGCGCCGAGGCCGACGAGGTCCGGGTCGGCGCCCGCCGCGAGGTGAAGGAGTATCGCGGCGAGGCGCTGGCCGCCCTGCGCGAGGTGCGGCAGCGCACCACCGGGATGCTCGCCGAGCAGGACAAGGAGCATGCCGAGCGGTGGACGGCGGCCGAGCGCGAGGCGGCCGAACGGGCCGCGGCCCTGGAGGCGCAGCACGCCCGGTCGGTGACCCGGGCCGAGGCGGCGCTGTCCGCGGCGAAGCAGACGTTCGCCGAGGCCGAGGAGTCGGCCCGCCGGGGCCAGGAGGACGCACACGCGCGTGCCGCCGAGATCCTGGCCGAGGCGCGCGCCCGGGAGGAGCACGCCGTGCGGGAGACGGAACGGGTCCTGCGGGAGCACGGCGAGCGCTGGGACGACGTACAGGCCCACATGGACCACGTACGCAACAGCCTGACCGCGCTCACGGGCCGAGCGGTCGAGTAGCCGCGGGGGCGGTGGAGCGGCCGGGCGGCCGGGCGGCCGGTGGAGCAGCGGGCAGGCCCGGTGGTCGGGATGCCCCGGCAGGCCCGGCAGGCCCGGCGCCCCGGTGGTCCTGTTGAGCCCGGCTGCCCCGGCTGCCCCGGCGGTCCTGGTGCTCCCGGTGGGCTCGGTGCCTCACTCCGTTCGTACCGGGAAGCGGCGTGGGGCCAGGAGGAGCAGGACGACGAACGCCAGGGCCGCCGCGCACGCCGCGCCCAGGTACACCGCGTGCACGGCGTCGGCGACCGCCCGGCGGGTCGCCTCGGCGGCGGCGCCGGTGTCCAGGTCGCGGGCGAGCGAGTCCAGGTCGCCCGCGCCGCCCAGGCGGGCGGCCAGCACCCCGTTGGCGACCGCGCCGAACACCGACGCGCCGATCGTCTGGCCCGTCTGCCGGCAGAACAGCACGGACGCGGTCGTCGTCCCGCGTTCCGACCAGCCGACCGTCGACTGCACGCCGACGAGCAGCGGGAGCTGGAAGAGGCCCAGCGCGGCGCCGAGCAGGAGCATCAGCAGGGTCGGCTGCCAGGCCTGGCCGGGGTAGGGCAGGAACGGGAACGCGAGCAGGATCAGCGTCGCCGTGCCGATGCCGAGCAGTGCGGTGTCGCGGAAGCCGATGCGCCGGTAGACGTGCTGGCTGAGGGCGGCGGAGAGCGGCCAGCTCAGCGTCCACACGGAGAGGACGAAGCCGGCGGTCACCGGCCCCAGCCCCAGGACCGCCTGGGCGTAGGTCGGCAGGAACACCGTCGGGGCCACCATCAGCAGACCCAGCGCGCCGAGCGCGAGGTTGACCGCGGCGATCGTCCGGCGGCGCCACACCCAGCCGGGGATGATCGGCTCCGCGGCCCGGCGTTCGATGACGACGACGAGGCCGGCCAGCGCCAGCCCCGCGGCGAACAGCGCGAGCGACGGTCCCGACAGCCACGGCCACGCCACCCCGCCCTGCACCAGCGCGGTCAGCAGCACCCCGCCGCACGCGAACACCGCCAGCGCGCCCGCCCAGTCGACACGCGCGCGTAGGCGCGATTTTCCTTCCGCCCCGCTGTCCGACTCCCGCTGCGGCTCGTGCAGATGACGGACGATCAGCCACAACGCGACCGCCCCGATGGGCAGGTTGACGAGGAAGATCCAGCGCCAGTCCGCGTAGGCGGCCAGCACTCCGCCCAGCCCGGGTCCGGCGACCGCGGAGAGCGCCCACACCGTGGACAGCTTCGCCTGGATCTTCGGGCGCTCCTTCAGCGGGTACAGGTCGGCGGCGAGCGTCTGCACGGTGCCCTGCAACGCTCCGCCGCCCAGGCCCTGCACGATGCGGAACGCGATGAGCGCCCCCATGTTCCAGGCGAGCGCGCACAGCAGCGAGCCGAGCAGGAAGAGGACGGCTCCGGCGACCAGCACCGGCTTGCGGCCGAAGGTGTCGGAGAGCTTGCCGTACACCGGCAGGGTGACGGTGACGGCGAGCAGGTAGCCGGAGAACAGCCAGGAGAAGACGGAGAACCCGCCCAGGTCGCCGACGATCTGCGGGACGGCCGTGGAGACGATGGTGGAGTCGAGCGCGGCCAGTGCCATGGCGAGCATGAGCGCGGCGACGACCGCTCCCCGCTTGTGCGTCTGCGTCGGCTGCGCGGTCCCGCGTGTCGCAGGTCTGGTGTCCCCCACGGATGCCCCTCCCCAGATGTTCTGTCGTCCCGTGTTCCGTGCCCCTTGCATGCAACTGCCGGAACTCAGCTTCCCACTTGACCCTCACGTCGCGGGAGGGTGGAGCCTGACCGGGTCGAAGGGTGGACACGACCCCGAGAGCGCCTCCACCTGACGGTGGACGGCCCCTAGGGGTCCCTCCGTACTACGGCTGGGGGAGGGTTCGTACCGTCGGAGGAGGAGAAGGCCCCGGGCCGCTCCTTAACCTGGCTTTATGCCGCTGGGGGGCGGCAGACGCACCGGCGGGGGGTGGGGTTAACCCCCCTGGAAGACGGGCCCGAGCACCAGCGCGCGGGACCCCCTTCCGCCGACAGACTCTTCGGCGTAGCGCTTCTCGCTATGCAGCTTCTGCTTCTGACCTTCTACTGAGGAGATTTACCGTGACTTCGGCTGTGACCATTCCCAGGCACGGGGGCACTGGAGGGCGTACGGCCGTCGCCGCGCGGGCGCGGCAGGTCGTCAAGGCGTACGGGTCCGGTGAGACCCGTGTCGTCGCCCTCGACCACGTCGACGTGGACATCGCCCGCGGCCAGTTCACCGCGATCATGGGCCCCTCGGGGTCCGGCAAGTCCACGCTGATGCACTGCCTCGCCGGTCTCGACACCGTCACGTCGGGAGAGATCTACCTCGACGAGACCGAGATCACCGGGCTGAAGGACAAGAAGCTCACGAAGCTGCGCCGGGACCGGATCGGCTTCATCTTCCAGGCGTTCAACCTGCTGCCCACGCTGAACGCGATAGAGAACATCACGCTGCCCATGGACATCGCCGGCCGTAAGCCGGACAAGGGCTGGCTGAACCAGGTGGTGGAGACCGTCGGCCTCAGTGACCGGCTCAAGCACCGTCCCACCCAGCTCTCGGGCGGTCAGCAGCAGCGGGTCGCCGTGGCCCGGGCCCTCGCCGCCCGCCCGGAGATCATCTTCGGGGACGAGCCGACCGGAAACCTCGACTCGCGCGCGGGCGCCGAGGTGCTGGGCTTCCTGCGCCGCTCGGTGGACGACCTGGGCCAGACCATCGTCATGGTCACGCACGACCCGGTGGCGGCCTCCTACGCGGACCGCGTGCTGTATCTCGCGGACGGCCGGATCGTCGACGAGATGTTCAAGCCGACTGCCGAGACCGTCCTCGACCGGATGAAGGACTTCGACGCGCGGGGGCGTACGTCATGACCGTCATGAAGACCTCCATGCGCAACTTCTTCGCGCACAAGGGACGGATGGCCCTGTCGGCCGTGGCGGTCCTGCTGTCGGTGGCGTTCGTCTGCGGGACGCTGGTGTTCACCGACACGATGAACACGACGTTCGACAAGCTCTTCGCCGCCACCTCCTCCGATGTGACGGTGAGCGCGAAGGGCGCCTCGGACACCGGTGAGACGACCTCCGAGAACGGCAGGCCGCCGGTCATGCAGGCCTCCGTGCTCGACGAGGTCCGCAAGGCGCAAGGGGTGAAGTCGGCGGAGGGGACCGTCTTCTCGACCTCCGTGACCGTCGTCGACGCCGACAAGGACAGCCTGTCGCCGTCCAGCGGCGCGCCCACCATCGTCGGCAGCTGGAACGGCAACGACGCCCGCACCATGAAGATCACCGAGGGCGCGGCCCCCAAGGGCTCCGACCAGATCATGGTGGACGAGGACACCGCCGACAAGCATCACCTGAAGCTCGGCGACGAGATCGGCGTGATCAGCGCGATCGGCACGCACACCGCGAAGATCTCCGGCATCGCCGCCTTCCAGGTCACCAACCCCGGCGCCGCGATCTTCTACCTGGACACGAGGACCGCCCAGGAGGCACTGGTCGGCCGGCCGAATGTCTTCACGAACGTGAACGTCACGGCCGCGTCCGGCGTGAGCGACGCGCAGCTCAAGACGAACGTCGTGGCCGAGGTCGGCGCCGACTACAAGGTGCAGACCGCCAAGGAGACCGCCGACGCCAACGCCTCGGACGTGGGCGGCTTCCTGGACGTCATGAAGTACGCGATGCTCGGCTTCGCCGGGATCGCCTTCCTCGTCGGCATCTTCCTGATCATCAACACCTTCTCGATGCTGGTCGCCCAGCGCACCCGCGAGATCGGCCTGATGCGGGCCATCGGCTCCAGCCGCAAGCAGGTCAACCGGTCGGTTCTCGTGGAGGCCCTGCTCCTGGGCGTGGTCGGCTCGGTCCTCGGCGTCGGCGCGGGCGTCGGCATCGCGATCGGCCTGATGAAACTCATGAGCCTGACCGGCATGAACCTCTCCACGGACGATCTGACGGTCGCCTGGACCACCCCGGTGATCGGCATGATCCTCGGCATCGTCGTCACCGTGCTGGCGGCCTACCTGCCGGCCCGCCGCGCCGGCAAGGTCTCCCCGATGGCCGCGCTGCGCGACGCGGGCGCCCCGGCCGACGCCAAGGCCGGCGCCGTACGGGCCGTCCTCGGCCTGCTGCTGACCGGCGGCGGCGCCTTCGGCCTCTACCTCGCCTCCACCGCCGACAAGGCCGCCGAGGGCTCGCTGTGGCTCGGCCTGGGCGTGGTGCTCAGCCTGATCGGCTTCGTCGTGATCGGCCCGCTGCTGGCGGGCGCGGTGGTCCGGGTGCTGGGCGCGCTCGTCCTGCGGGCCTTCGGACCCGTCGGACGGATGGCGGAGCGCAACGCGCTGCGCAACCCGCGCCGGACCGGCGCCACGGGCGCGGCCCTGATGATCGGCCTCGCGCTGGTCGCCTGCCTGTCGGTGGTCGGCTCCTCCATGGTCGCCTCGGCCACCGAAGAGCTCGACAAGAGCGTCGGCACGGACTTCATCATCCAGAGCGACAGCGGCCAGCTCATGACCCCGCAGGCGGTGCAGGCCATCAAGGCGACGCCGGGCCTGGCGCGGGTCACCGAGTACAAGCCGACCGAGGCCGACTTCACCACCCCCGACGGCAAGACGCTCGACAAGACGTCGATCACCGCCGCCGACCCGAGCTACGCGACCGACCTGCGCACCGAGACGGTCGCCGGCAACCTCGCCGACGCCTACAAGCCCGACTCGATGTCCGTCCACGAGAAGTTCGCCGAGGACCACAAGATCGTCCTCGGCTCCAAGATCTCCGTGGCCTTCCGGGACGGCTCCACCGCGCGGCTGACGGTCCGGGCGATCACCAGCAGTGACGTCGTCATCGACCAGCACGCGATGTACACCTCCATCGACACCCTGAAGAAGTACGTCCCGGCCGACAAGATGCCGCTGGACGCGCTGGTCTTCGCGACCGCGAAGGAGGGACAGCAGGACGCCGCGTACACATCGGTCAAGGCCGCACTCCACGACTATCCGCAGTACACGGTCCGCGACCAGACCGACTACAAGCAGGAGCTCAAGGACCAGATCGGCCAGCTGCTGAACCTGATCTACGGCCTGCTCGCCCTCGCGATCATCGTCGCGGTCCTGGGCGTGGTGAACACCCTGGCCCTGTCGGTGGTGGAGCGCACCAGGGAGATCGGCCTGATGCGGGCGATCGGCCTCTCCCGCCGTCAGCTGCGCCGCATGATCCGCATGGAGTCGGTCGTCATCGCCCTCTTCGGCGCCCTGCTGGGCCTCGGCCTGGGCATGGGCTGGGGCGCCACCGCCCAGCAACTCCTCGCCCTGCAGGGCCTGGACGTCCTCGACATCCCGTGGCCGACGATCATCGGCGTGTTCATCGGCTCCGCGTTCGTGGGCCTGTTCGCGGCACTGATCCCGGCGTTCCGCGCGGGCCGCATGAACGTGCTCAACGCGATCGCCACGGACTGACCACATCCCACGGGGGCAACGGCCCGGCATCGAGAAGGACGGGGGTCTTCTCGGTGCCGGGCCGGTTGTGTGCGCCGGCCCGGACCCCCGGCCCGGACCCCGACCGGGACCCCGGCGCCGACCCCCACCGTCCCCGGGGTTGTCCACAGCCCCCGGCGAACCGCACCGCCCCGTCGTACCCTGGACACCCCCGGCCCGTGACACGCGTCGGGCCCTTCGCGTTGCCAGCAACAAGCCCCGCCCCCGACCCCTCGGACGGAACAGCCCTCCATGAGCCTGCACGGTCTGCTCGACGCCGTCGTCAAGGACACCGCCCTCGCGGAAGCGATCCCCGCGGCCGCAGACGGCAACCGCATGCACGTCGACCTGGTCGGCCCCCCGGCGGCCCGCCCCTTCGCGATCGCCGCACTCGCCCGCGAGAGCGCCCGCACGGTCCTCGCCGTCACCGCCACCGGCCGCGAGGCCGAGGACCTGGCAGCCGCCCTGCGCTCGCTGCTCCCACCGGACGGCGTCGTGGAGTACCCCTCCTGGGAGACGCTCCCGCACGAGCGCCTCAGCCCCCGCAGCGACACCGTCGGCCGCCGCCTCGCCGTCCTGCGCCGCCTCGCCCACCCGCGCCCCGACGACCCGGAGACCGGCCCGGTCTCGGTGGTCGTCGCGCCGGTCCGCTCGGTGCTCCAGCCGCAGGTCAAGGGCCTCGGCGACCTGGAACCGGTGGCCCTGCGCACCGGCCAGAGCGCCGACCTGAACGCGATCGTCGAAGCCCTCGCCGCAGCCGCCTACGCGCGCGTGGAGCTCGTCGAGAAGCGCGGCGAGTTTGCCGTGCGCGGCGGCATCCTGGACGTGTTCCCGCCCACCGAGGAACACCCCCTGCGCGTCGAGTTCTGGGGCGACGACGTCGAGGAGATCCGCTACTTCAAGGTCGCCGACCAGCGCTCCCTGGAGGTCGCCGACCACGGCCTGTGGGCCCCGCCCTGCCGTGAACTCCTGTTGACGGAAGAGGTGCGCACGCGTGCGCGTGCCCTCGCCGAGCAGCATCCCGAGCTGGGCGAGCTGCTCGGCAAGATCGGCGAGGGCATCGCGGTCGAGGGCATGGAGTCCCTGGCCCCGGTGCTGGTCGACGACATGGAGCTGCTGATCGACGTCCTGCCCAAGAACGCGATGGCTGTCGTCTGCGATCCCGAGCGGGTACGCACGCGTGCCGCCGACCTCGTCGCGACCTCGCAGGAGTTCCTGCAGGCGTCCTGGGCGGCCACCGCCGGCGGCGGCGAGGCCCCCATCGACGTCGACGCGGCCTCCCTGTGGTCCATCGCGGACGTCCGCGACCACGCGCGCGAGCTGGACATGATGTGGTGGTCGGTGTCGCCGTTCGCGGCGGACGAAGAACTCGACGCGGACACGTTGAAGCTCGGCATGCACGCCCCCGAGACCTACCGCGGCGACACCGCGAAAGCCCTCGCGGACACCAAGGGCTGGCTGGCCGAAGGCTGGCGCGTCGTCTTCGTCACCGAGGCGCACGGCCCGGCGGCCCGCACCGTCGAGGTGCTCGGCGGCGAGGGCGTCGCGGCCCGGCTGGACGCCGACCTGACCGACCTCGGCCCCTCCCTGGTGCATGTGTCCTGCGGCTCGATCGACTACGGCTTCGTCGACCACACGCTGCGCCTCGCCGTCCTCACCGAGACCGATCTGTCCGGCCAGAAGGCGGCCGGCAAGGACGGCGCGCGCATGCCCGCGCGCCGCCGGAAGACCATCGACCCCCTCACCCTGGAGGCGGGCGACTACATCGTCCACGAGCAGCACGGCGTGGGCCGCTACATCGAGATGGTGCAGCGCACGGTCCAGGGCGCCACGCGCGAGTACCTGGTCGTCGAGTACGCCCCCGCCAAGCGCGGCCAGCCCGGCGACCGGCTCTACATCCCCACCGACCAGCTGGAGCAGATCACCAAGTACGTCGGCGGCGAGGCCCCCACCCTGCACCGGCTCGGCGGCGCGGACTGGACGAAGACCAAGGCGCGCGCCAAGAAGGCCGTCAAGGAGATCGCCGCCGACCTCATCAAGCTGTACTCGGCCCGGATGGCCGCCCCCGGGCACGCCTTCGGCACCGACACCCCCTGGCAGCGCGAACTGGAGGACGCCTTCCCCTACGCGGAGACGCCCGACCAGCTCACCACCATCGCCGAGGTCAAGGACGACATGGAGAAGACGGTCCCGATGGACCGCCTGATCTGCGGCGACGTCGGCTACGGCAAGACGGAGATCGCGGTCCGCGCCGCCTTCAAGGCCGTCCAGGACGGCAAGCAGGTCGCCGTCCTCGTGCCGACGACCCTCCTCGTGCAGCAGCACTTCGGCACGTTCGGCGAGCGGTATGCGCAGTTCCCGGTGAACGTGAAGGCCCTCTCCCGCTTCCAGACCGACACGGAGGCCAAGGCGACCCTGGAGGGCCTGCGCGAAGGCTCCGTGGACGTCGTCATCGGCACCCACCGGCTGTTCTCCTCCGAGACCAAGTTCAAGGACCTCGGCCTGGTCATCGTCGACGAGGAGCAGCGCTTCGGCGTCGAGCACAAGGAGCAGCTGAAGAAGCTCCGCGCGAACGTCGACGTCCTGACGATGTCCGCGACCCCCATCCCGCGCACCCTGGAGATGGCGGTGACGGGCATCCGCGAGATGTCGACGATCACCACGCCCCCGGAGGAGCGCCACCCGGTGCTCACCTTCGTCGGCCCCTACGAGCAGAAGCAGATCGGTGCCGCCATCCGCCGTGAACTGCTGCGCGAGGGCCAGGTCTTCTACATCCACAACCGGGTCGAGTCCATCGACCGCGCGGCCGCGCGACTGCGCGAGATCGTGCCCGAGGCGCGCATCGCCACCGCCCACGGCCAGATGTCCGAGACCGCGCTGGAACAGGTCGTCGTCGACTTCTGGGAGAACAAGTTCGACGTGCTCGTCTCGACGACGATCGTCGAGTCCGGCATCGACATCTCCAACGCCAACACGCTGATCGTGGAGCGCGGAGACACCTTCGGCCTGTCCCAGCTGCACCAGCTGCGCGGCCGGGTGGGCCGAGGCAGGGAGCGCGGCTACGCGTACTTCCTGTACCCCCCGGAGAAGCCCCTGACGGAGACCGCCCACGAGCGTCTGGCGACCATCGCCCAGCACACGGAGATGGGCGCGGGCATGTACGTGGCGATGAAGGACCTGGAGATCCGCGGCGCGGGCAACCTCCTGGGCGGCGAGCAGTCCGGCCATATCGCGGGCGTCGGCTTCGACCTGTACGTCCGGATGGTCGGCGAGGCCGTCGCGGACTACCGGCGTCAGCTGGAGACCGGCGGTATCGAGGAGGAGCCGCCGCTCGAGGTCAAGATCGAGCTGCCGGTCGACGCGCACGTCCCGCACGACTACGCGCCCGGCGAGCGGCTCAGGCTCCAGGCCTACCGTTCCATCGCCTCCGCCAACTCGGAGGACGACGTCAAGGCCGTCCGCGAGGAACTCGTCGACCGCTACGGCAAGTTGCCGGAACCGGTGGAGAACCTGCTGCTGGTGGCCGGCCTGCGGATGCTGGCACGCGCGTGTGGCGTCGGCGAGATCGTGCTCCAGGGCGCCAACATCCGCTTCGCGCCGGTGGAGCTGCGCGAGTCGCAGGAGCTGCGTCTGAAGCGGGTGTACCCCGGTTCGGTCATCAAGCCGGCCGCGCACCAGATCCTCGTGCCCCGCCCGAAGCCCACGAGGGTCGGCGGCAAACCGCTGGTCGGACGGGAACTGCTGGGCTGGGTCGGCGAGTTCCTGGCGACGGTGCTGGGGTCGTAGGCCGTCGCAGGCGTCGTAGGCGCAGTAGCCGGCCCTGGCCGTCTCCTCAGGCCACCGGCCGGACGATCCGTCCGCCGGTGGCTTCGGCGGACACAGTGGCCCCGGTGGCTTCGGTGGCTTCGGCCAGGGCGGCCGCGAGACGGTCGCGGACCTCGATCTGGGCCGCGATCCGCTCCTCCATGACCGCGAGGCGCCGCAGCGCGACCTGGAGGGTCCGGCCGGTCGGCCTCGACGCCGTCACGTCCTGGTCCAGGCAGGGCAGGAAGAGGCGTACGTCGTCCAGGGTGAGCCCCGCCGCCACGAGGCGACGGATGTTGCGGACGCGGACGACGACGGAGGCGGCGTCGTAGCGCCGGTAGCCGTTGGCGGCCCGCTCGGAGGAGATCAGCCCCGCCTGCTCGTAGTGCCGCAGAGCGCGTGGCGAGGCACCGGTGACGTCGGCGAGCTCGCCGATGCGCAGCGGCCGCGAAGGCATGGGCGTGGGCGTGGGCGTGGGCGCGGGTATGTACGTGGGCTCGGGCAGGGGCTCGCGCTTGGGCTCGGGCATGCGCGCCAGTCTCATGCGACGACCGCTCCGCCGTCCACCGGCAGGATCGCGCCCGTGATGAACGAGGCCTGGGGCGAGGCGAGTCGGGTGATCGCCCAGGCGACCTCCGCGGGGCGGCCGACCCGGCCGAGCGGGGTGTGCTCGAGCTGCCACTTGCGGATCGCGGCACGCTGCTCGGGGGTGTAGCCGCTGTGGTCGGCGATCGGCGTCTCGATCGCACCGGGCGCCACGGCGACGACGCGGATCCCGAGCGGCGCCAGTTCGACCGCCCAACTGCGCGTGAGCACTTCGAGCGCCGCCTTTCCGGCCGCGTACAGCGAGTTTCCGGGCCAGCCGCGCTGCCCGACGGCCGTCGTCACGTTCACCACGACGCCCCGGCTGTCCGTCAGCGCCGCCAGCGCGGCCTGGGTGAGCAGGACGGGAGCGATCAGGTTCGTCGCGAGCTGGGGCTGCACGGACGCGCGTGTGTAGGTGCGCAGGGACTCGGCGCTGACGATCGCCGCGTTGTTGACCAGGACGTCGAGGCGTCCGCCGCCCCGCTCGAGCGCCGTACGGACGACGGTGGCCGGGCCGTCCTCGGAGGTGATGTCCACGGCGAGCGGGACGATGCGGTCCTCGTCGTGGGCGGCGGTCTCGGCGAGGGGCGCCGCCCGCCGGCCTACGGCGATCACACACGCTCCCAGCGCGGCGAAGGCATGGGCCGTGGCCCGACCGATACCGGTGCCGGCGCCCGTGACGACGACGGTACGAGTCCCGTCCGCGGGGCTCGCGGGGCTCGCGGGACTCTTGGGGTTCTCGGGGCTCGCAGGGTTCATGGGGTTGGCCGGGTTCATGGGGCGATCGTCGAACCTTGACGCCGGTGTCAAGGTCAAGCAGCTGCCTCGAGGGGGACTACGGGGACCGGAACAGCATGCTCGCCAGGGCCCGGAACATCTCCTCGGGGTCCCGCCCGGCCACCGCGTTGTCGAGGTTGTGGCTGAGGAGGAGCGTGGCGAAGCCGTGGGCCATGGACCAGGCGGCGATTCCGGCGAGGCGGTCGTCGTCGGCGCCGCCCTCGGGGCGGACGTGGGAGACGGCGGTGCGCAGGGCGTCGGTGGCCAGGGCGCGGGCCGTGGTGAGTTCGAGGTCGTCGGCGCGCAGGAGTCCGGGCGTGAACATCACCTGGAAGTGGGCGGGATGCTCGCGGGCGAAGCGGACGTAGCGCACACCCGCGTCCTTCAGGTCGGCCGCCTCCTTGATCGCGGCCGCGAGCAGGCCGAAGCCCTCCGCCGCGATCGCCGTCAGCAGACCGGTGCGGTCCCGGAAGTGGTGGGCCGGCGCCGCGTGCGAGACGCCGGCCCGGCGGGCGAGATCGCGCAGGCTCAGCCCGGAGGGGCCGTCGGCGGTGATGGCGTCGAGGGCGGCGGTGAGGATGGCGCGCCGCAGGTCGCCGTGGTGGTAGGGGCGGTCGTTCATGGACAGCAGCGTACGCCGCATCTAGGCATTGACAAGTTCGCGGGGGTCGGGCAATCTTGTCAGTGTCAAGTTGTGGGCGGATGCCGAAGGCGACGAGGGGGATACGTCATGTCCGAGAACGAGGTGGTCGGGGTGGGCGAGCAGCGCGGGCCGGTCGAGCCGGCCCAGGCGCGCAGGCTCTGGCACCTGCTGGAGCCACTGCATGCGGTGCTGTACTTCGCGCCGGAGGTCTTCGAGGAGGCCGGCGCGCTCGGCTACTCGGCCGAGGACCGCTGGTCGAGCTACTTCCCGTTCCGTGCGGCCCCGTTGGGCCCGGTGAGCGCCGAGGCGGTGGGCTCCGCGTTCTACAGCTTCCGGCCCGGCACGGTCGCCCGGTACATCGACGACGCCTGGAAGGTCGCCGACCCCGAAGCCGTCCTGGCGGCGCGCCTGCGGGGCGTCGACCGGGCGTATCGCAAGCTGTTCGGCGATCTGATGGACGGTCCCGGACTGGCCGAGGCCGCCGCCCTCGCCCGCCGAGCCGCCGAGGCCGCGGTCACGGCGGGCCGCCCGCTCGCCGCGGCCAACGCCGCGCTGGCGTGGCCGAGCGAACCGCACCTCCAGCTCTGGCAGGCGGCCACGGTCCTGCGTGAGCACCGTGGCGACGGCCACCTCGCCGCGCTGCTCGTCGCCGGCCTCGACCCGACCGAGGCGCTGGTGTCCTTCGCGGCGATAGGCGCCGCGTCCGTCGAGCGCTTCGAGAGCCGCGGCTGGACCCGCGAGGAGTGGGCGGCGGCACGCGAACGCCTGGCGGCCAGAGGCCTGATCGAGCCGGACGGCGACGCGGCGACGGAGCAGGGCCGCGAACTGCGCCGCCGCATCGAGCAGGACACCGACCGGCTGGCGCTCGGCCCCTGGCAGGCCCTGGGGCAGGAGTCCACCGAGCGCCTCGCCGCCCTCCTGGGCGACTACTGGGTCGCGGTCATCGGCTCCGGCCTGCTGCCCTCGGAGTCGACGCTGGGCATCGGCAAGGCCTGAAGGTCCGAGGGCCTGAGGGGCCGGTCGGGGAAGGTGAAGCCGCCCGCAGGGTGTGGCTCTCTGCGGACGGCCTTGAACGCGCTGGGTGACGCCGGTCGGCGCCCACGGGTGGAGTCGAGGTTCGGGCAGGCAGGCTAGGGCTTGTCGGGCCGGTCCTCGTCCATACCGAGCCGCTCGTGCAGCTTCTGCTGCCCGGAGTCGACCTGGGACTCGTACTTGTTGCCCGTCTTCTCGTTGATCTGCTTCTCCGCGGCGTCGGACATGTCCCTGGCCTTGCCCTGTGCCGCCTTGTTGCTCTTGAACCTGTCGAAGATGCCCATCCAGAGCTCCTTCCGGGGGTGACTCTCCACTGACGATATTCCCGGGATGCGAGAGATGCCCACTTGAGCGGGTTGTGGTCTGGACCTCCCGGCTGCCTCCGCGCGCCCCCTCGCTACTGTGTGTGCGAGACGCCGTCGGGGGAATCCGCCCTGTGCGGGGTGGCAGCGGGGCGGGCAAGGGGAGGGGCGCGTGAAGCGTCTGAGGGGTGGGGCGGCGGCTGCCGTCGTACTGATGTGTGCCGCGACGGCGGCCGGCTGCACCGAGCAGACCACCGGCTCCGGTTCCACCGGCGCGGGGCCAACGGCGGGCGGCGGGTCGGCGAGCGGCGGCGCCGCTCTCGCGGCGGCCGAGTCGCTGACCGTGAAGGGGCGGGCCCCCAAGACCGGCTACGAGCGGAACAAGTTCGGCTCCGCCTGGGCGGACACCGACTCCAACTCGTGTGACACCCGTGACGACATACTCAAGCGAGACCTGGAGGAGGTGAAGTACACCGGCGGCACCTGCAAGGTGTCCTACGGCGTGCTGGAGTCGGACCCGTACTCCGGCAAGGGCGTGACCTATCGGCGTGGCAGCAGCAAGGTCGACATCGACCATGTCGTCGCCCTGTCCGACGCCTGGCAGAAGGGCGCCAAGTACTGGGACGCCAGTAAGCGGATAGCCCTCGCCAACGACCCGCTCAACCTCCTGGCCGTCGACGCGAGCACCAACCGCTCCAAGGGGGACGGCGACACCGCGACGTGGCTGCCGCCCAACAAGGCCTACCGGTGCACGTACGTCGCGGCGCAGGTCGCCGTGAAGAAGAAGTACGAGCTGTGGGTCAGTGCGGCGGAGAAGTCCGCGATGGAGAAGGTCCTGACGACCTGTCCCGACCAGCGACTCCCCACCGGCGGCAACCCGACGAAGGCGCCGGAGCGCTTCCACGCGGGCTGAGGCGGCGCGCTACTGCCCGTACGGGTATCCCTGCTGGTACGGGTTCGGCTGGCCCGTCCCGTACGCCGGGCCGGTCGCCAGGCCTGTCGACGGGCCCGTCGTCCAGGCCCTCTTGTCGAACATCGCGAACAGCAGCAGCATCGTCGCGGTCAGCAGGGTCACCATCACGGTGATGCCCAGGACGAGGTCACCGTCGTCGTTGTCCGAGACCGTCGCCCAGACCAGGACCACGCACTCGTACAGCGTGAACGAGGCGAAGGCCGCCCAGTCGGAGGCGAGCCTGCGGCGGATCGCCACGTACAGGAAGGGCACCCAGACCAGGAAGCCCAGCGAGACCCACACCAGGACCACCCAGGCGAGCCGCTGGAACCAGCCGGCCTCGAGCCGTCTCTCCGAGCCCGTCGCCGTCGTAGCCGTCGTCGGCATCGTCATGTGTCGCCCCCCAAGTCAGCAGGGGGCAAGAGTAGGACACGGTCAGCTCATGCCAGGGCCCCGCTTCTTTACTGTGACATGAGTGAATCTTGTCGCTCTGCGGGACCCGTGTTTCCCGAGTGCAGGGGTGCCGCGGGTTACGGTGCGATCCGTTTCCGGTGCCGTACGTCGAGTCGAGACCGTATCGTCGCTCCGGAGCAGGGGACTTCCGTGCGGCACGCACGAAGACACACACGAACGATGGGGTGGGGATGGCCGAGCACCGGCAGTCCAGAAAGCGCAGATACATCACGTGGGGCGTGGCCGGCGCGGCCGTCCTCGCGGGGGCCGGGATAGCCGCGCAGACCTCGATGGCGGCCACCGCCTGGCCCGCGCAGAAGACGTACACCGGCACTGCCTTCGACACCTGCACCGCGCCCTCGCTGGCCGCGATGAAGGCATGGAAGAGCAACGGCTTCTACGGCGCCGCGGCCGTCTAC
The DNA here is from genome assembly GCF_053592635.1 of Streptomyces sp. NPDC002623. Classification (NCBI taxonomy): domain Bacteria; kingdom Bacillati; phylum Actinomycetota; class Actinomycetes; order Kitasatosporales; family Streptomycetaceae; genus Streptomyces; species Streptomyces sp. NPDC002623. Next base: position 80,396 of record NZ_JBSFWB010000021.1, read on the forward strand.
GTCGGCGGCAAGAACCGGGGCTGCGCGCAGCCCAACCTGACCGCTTCCTGGGTGAAGTCGGTCAACGCGACCGGTATGAAGCTCATCCCGATCTACGTCGGCGCCCAGCCGTCCTGCCAGACCGGCTCCAGCCCCGAGAAGCTCACCGCCGCCACGGCCGCCTCCCTCGGCGCGACCGACGGCGCGGACGCGGTCGCGAAGTCCGCCGCGCTCGGCATGAAGGCCGGCAGCCCGATCTACCTCGACATGGAGCCCTACGACATCACCGACAAGGCGTGCAACGACGCCGTGTTGACGTATGTGCGCTCCTTCACCAAGACGCTGCGCGCCAAGACGTACCGCGCCGGCTACTACGGCTTCAGCAGCTCCAGCGCCAAGGCGATCGCCACCGCCACGAACAAGACGGACCTGCCGGGCAACCTGTGGTACGCGCTGTGGGACAACAAGAACACCACGACCACGGACTGGCCGTGGGGCGCCACCCAGTACACGAACCACAGTCGGGGCCACCAGTACATGGTCAACAGCAAGGAGACCCGCGGCGGCTACACGATCACCGTGGACCGCGACGCGTGGGACGCCCCGGTCGCCATCATCGGCTGAACCGCACCACCCGTGGGGCGCGGCGGTGCGGGAAGTCCTGGTGAATCGTTGGTCGAATGGGTTGGCCCCAGCCGCACCACTGCCTACCATCGATCACCGCAAGACTTTGTGCACCGTCGCACAATCTCCTCGGGAGGCTTCCTTGCACCGCCGTCGTCGTCGCACCGCGCTCCTGCTGTCCGCCGCGATCGCGGCAGCCCCTCTCCTGACCGCCTGCGGGAACGACGCGCATCCCGGCGCGGCGGCCGTCGTGGGCGGCCAGCGGATCACCGTCGCCCAGCTGGAGAGCCGGGTGAACGAGGTGCGCACGGCCCAGCGCGCCGCGGTCACCGACGACGCGCAGTACGCGCAGGCCATCGCCCAGACCGGCACCCTCACCCGGGACACCCTGCACGGCATGGTCCTGGACCGGGTGCTGCACCGAGCGGCCGAGGACGCGGGCGTGACCGTCACCCCCCGCGAGGTCCAGGCGCTGCGGGCCGGCCTGGAACAGCAGGCGGGCGGCGCGAAGGGCCTGGAGACGGCATGGCTCCAGCAGTACGGCATCCCGCCGCAGCGTCTCGACGACAACCTGCGCCTCCAGCTGGAGGCGCAGAAACTCGCCACCGACCTCGGCACGGACACCAGCCAGCCGGCCTTCTGGAGCGCCCTGTCCAAGGCGTCCAAGGCACTCGGCGTCGACCTCAACCCGCGCTACGGCAACTGGGACGCGCAGAAGGTGGCCCGCGTCGACGCGAAGACGCCCTGGGTACGGGAGATCACCGCGCCGGGGACGCAGACGACGACGTGAGGGAACGTCCGTACGAATGATCGCGGGGCTGTCGGTGGCGTGGGTTACGTTCGAGGTGTGAACGCAACCAGCTCCGCCGCCGCCGACGCCCCCGGCCGCGTCGTCCTGCTCACCACCAGCCATCGTGTCGCCCCCGGCCTGCTGTCCTGGCCCGCCTGGCAGACGCTGCGCGCGGCGGACCGGGTGCTGTGCGCGGACGGCGCGCATCCGCAGCTGCCCTATCTGCGGGACGCGGGGCTTGCGGTCGAGGAGATCTCCCCGACCGCCGAAGAGCTGGTCGCCGCCTGTGCCGACGGCGGCACGGTGGTGGTCGTGGCGACCGGCGAGGGCGAACCGGCCCTCACCGACGGCCTGGCCCGGCTGGCCGGCTCCGGCCGCGTGGCGATGCCCGAGCTGGAGCTGCTCCCCGCCTCCTACGACCTCCCCGGCGCCCGGCTCCTCGACCTCGTCCAGGTCATGGACCGCATCCGCGCCGAGTGCCCGTGGTCGTCGCAGCAGACCCACAAGGGCCTCGCCAAGTACGGCATCGAGGAGGCCTACGAACTCGTCGAGGCGATCGAGGACGGCGACCGCGACGAACTCCGCGAGGAACTGGGCGACGTCCTGCTCCAGGTCGTCTTCCACTCCCGTATAGCGGAGGAGGACCCGGACTCCCCGTTCTCCGTCGACGACGTCGCGGGCACGATCGTCGCCAAGCTCGTTCACCGCCACCCCCATGTCTTCGGCGACGAGACGGCCACGACCCCGGAGGAGGTCAAGGCGCACTGGCTGCGCACGAAGGCGATAGAGAAGCAGCGGAAGTCGGTGACGGACGGCGTCCCCCTCGGCCAGCCGGGCCTCGCACTGGCGGCGAAGCTGTCCTCGCGCGTGCGGACGGCAGGACTGGAGGTGCCCCTCCCGGCCTCCGACGGCATCGGCTACGAGCTGCTCGCCCTGGCGGCCCGGGCGGAGGCGGAGGGCGTGGATCCGGAGGCGGCGCTGCGGGCGGCGGCCCGGGCCTACCGGGACGCGATCAGGGTTGTCGAAGGGGTGGAGGACTAGTCGGGCGGGCTCCTGAGCCGGTCGCGGAGCGCGGGGGAGGCCGTACCGCAAGGCCGACGAGGCGCTCACCCCGAACCGCGGCGAGGCGCTCACCCCGAACACCGCGGCGAGGCGCTCACCGTGAACACCGCTACCGTCGAGGAGTGACCAACCAGCCCCACCCCACGGCCGACGCCCCGCCCGCCCCGCCCGCCCCGGAACTCTTCACCTGGGAGTTCGCCACCGACCCCTACCCCGCCTACGCCTGGCTCCGTGAGCACGCGCCCGTGCACCGGACCGAACTGCCCAGCGGTGTCGAGGCCTGGTTGGTCACGCGGTACGGGGACGCGAAGCAGGCGCTCGCCGACCAGCGGCTCTCCAAGAACCCCGCGCATCACGACGAACCCGCGCACGCCAAGGGCAAGACCGGCATCCCCGGTGAGCGCAAGGCCGAGCTGATGACGCATCTGCTGAACATCGACCCGCCGGACCACACCCGGCTGCGCCGGCTCGTCAGCAAGGCGTTCACACCCCGTCGGGTCGCCGAGTTCGCGCCACGGGTGCAGGAGCTGACGGATCAGCTCATCGACCGGTTCGCGGCGAACGGCGAGGCCGACCTCATCCACGACTTCGCCTTCCCGCTCCCCATCTACGCCATCTGCGACCTCCTGGGCGTCCCCCGCGAGGACCAGGACGACTTCCGCGACTGGGCCGGGATGATGATCCGGCACGGCGGAGGGCCCCGGGGCGGTGTCGCGCGGTCGGTGAAGAAGATGCGCGGCTATCTGCTGGAGCTCATCCACCGCAAGCGCGCGGAGCTGCCGGCCGAGCCCGCGCCCGGCGAGGACCTCATCTCCGGCCTCATCCGCGCCTCCGACCACGGCGAGCACCTCACCGAGAACGAGGCCGCGGCGATGGCCTTCATCCTTCTGTTCGCGGGCTTCGAGACGACCGTCAACCTCATCGGAAACGGCACCTACGCCCTCCTCACCCACCCCGAGCAGCGCGAACGTCTCCAGCGGTCGCTGACCGAGGACGACGGCGACCGCACCCTCCTGGAGACCGGCGTCGAGGAACTGCTGCGCTACGACGGCCCCGTGGAGCTCGCCACCTGGCGGTTCGCGACCGAGCCGCTCAGCATCGGCGGGCAGGACATCGCGCAGGGCGACCCCGTCCTCGTCGTGCTGGCGGCCGCCGACCGTGATCCGGCCCGCTTCGCCGACCCCGACCGCCTCGACCTGTCCCGCCGTGACAATCAACACCTCGGCTACGGCCACGGCATCCACTACTGCCTGGGCGCCCCGCTGGCCCGGCTGGAGGGCCAGACCGCGCTGGCTGCCCTGCTCACCCGGCTGCCCGACCTCCGACTGGCCGTGGACCCGGCCCAGTTGAGGTGGCGTGGCGGGCTCATCATGCGCGGACTGCGGACGCTCCCGGTCGAGTTCACTTCCGTGCGTATCTGATCGGATGTCAGCCGGAGTGTGACCATTCGGCGAAGCAAAGGTGACCGACCCTCAAGTCTGTGATCTTCACGTGATCTGCGCGGCATTAACTTGTGACAAGTGATCGTGTGCCGATACGTTCACTCGTCAGCGCGACGCGTCAGTCGCACCCGTCGCGCCGGTCACTGCTGTCCAGAGAAAGGCCCTCGCATGCTCTCCGGGAACGGTCGTCACCGTCGCCCCCGTCAGGCTCCGGCCCTCCTCGTCGCAGCCGGAGTGACCGGGTCCGCCATCGCCATCCCGCTGCTGGCCGCCTCCGGCGCGAGCGCCGCCGACGGCACGGTGTGGGACAAGGTGGCACAGTGCGAGACCGGCGGCTCGTGGAGCGCCGCCAAGGGCGGCGAGTACGGCGGCCTGAGCCTCACCCAGAAGGAATGGGAGACGTACGGCGGACTCGACTACGCGACGAGCCCCGACCTGGCCAGCCGCAACCAGCAGATCGCCGTCGCGCAGAAACTGCTCGCCGCCGAGAACGTCGGCGCGTGGGGCACCTGCGGGCTGACCTCCGGGCTCACCCAGGAGAACGGCGCGCTGGACGTGGACACCGGCGTGGCGGACGACTCGTCCGACACGTCTTCGTCGTCCGGATCGTCCGATCTGCCCAAGGGGCTGGACGGCGACTCCTCGGATTCATCGAGCTCCTCGGACTCTTCGGGCTCGTCGAGCACCGACGACAGTTCGGCGGGATCGTCCGAGTCGTCCGACTCGTCAGTGGATTCATCGAGTTCGCCTTCGGTGTCCCCTTCGTCGCCTTCATCCCCTTCGTCCTCCACCGCTGACGATCCCGCCGGGACCGACGGCTCTCCCTCGGCGACCTCGGAAGCGGACGACTCGGGCTACTCGGACAAGTCGGTCCAGGATGCGGGCTCTTGGAGCCTCGTCGACACCGGCTCCCTCGGCTCCGGCAAGCACCGCGGCGCCACCGCCGACGAGAGTGCGACCCCCACGACGAAGAGCGCCACCGGCGCGACCGACACCGCGGCGAGCGACGCCGCAGTGGACGGCGTCTCCGCCGCCTCCGCCGGTCGGCACGCCGCGGTCACCTACGTCGTCCAGGAAGGCGACTCCCTCGTCTCCATCGCCGACTCCCTTGGCATCGACGGCGGATGGCAGGCCCTCTATGCCGAGAACAGGGACCTCATCGGTGCCGACCCGAGCGACATCGTCACCGGTCAGACCCTCGACACAGCGGTCCAATAGGGCAGGAACGCACCGAAAAACGCCGGGAGTTCACGTCACACTTCGCTCCGGAATGTCCGGTTTGGTGAAAGTGTGGGATGAGTCTCAGAAGCCCTGATCGTCTTTGAAATTCCGCGGATCACGTGGCTACGGTCAAGGCCGCTCGGCAATCCGAGCCCCGGTCGTCGCAACGCCGAGTCCTGCCAGCGGCCGCCCGGGAACAGTCGTCGCGTCAAGCGCCGTAGGCAGGAGCGGGGGACCCAAGGTAAGTGCCGGGACCGGCGGTTGACGCCGGATCCGGCTTGGGGTGAAGCCACGCCTCCCCTGGAGGAGTGGCCGGGCAACTCACACGGCCCGAACCCGACAGCTCACCTCGCAGGCGTCGGTGAGGGGATCCACCATGCTGTTTTCCGGTAAGGGCAAGCACCGTCGTCCGTCCAAGGCCACCCGCGTCGCCACGCTCGCCGGCGTCACCGGCGTCGCCATCGCCGCCCCGCTGATGGCGGCCGGCAACGCCTCCGCCGCCACCGCCGCCGAGTGGGACGCGGTCGCCCAGTGCGAGTCCGGCGGCAACTGGTCCATCAACACCGGCAACGGCTACTACGGCGGTCTGCAGTTCTCCGCCTCCACCTGGGCCGCGTACGGCGGCACGCAGTACGCCGCGCAGGCCAACCAGGCCTCCAAGACGCAGCAGATAACCGTCGCCGAGAAGGTCCTCGCGGGCCAGGGCAAGGGCGCCTGGCCGGTCTGCGGCACGGGCCTGTCCAGCGCCGCCTACAACGGCGGCAGCGCCGACTCCACCAGCTCCGGCTCCAGCTCCGGCTCCAGCTCCTCCAGCTCGTCGAACAGCACCAGCACCCGTTCGACCGAGGAGCAGAGCGCCTCCCGCTCGACCGACCGACCGGCCGCCTCCAAGACGGTCACCACCCCGACCGGCAAGAAGGTCGAGAAGGGCGACGGCGAGTACAAGGTCGTCAAGGGCGACACCCTCAGCTCCATCGCCGAGAAGCACAAGGTCGCCGGCGGCTGGCAGAAGCTGTTCGAGCTGAACAAGGACATCGTCGACGACGCCGACCTCATCTACCCGGGCCAGCAGCTGCACCTGAAGTGAGCTGCGGCTCCTGGGTCGGGCTCCGGCTCCCGAAGTGACATCCGGCTCTCAGGGAAGTCACAGCGCCCTCCCAGGTGAGGCCCGCACACTGAAGACCTCGTGAGGGTCACCCCCCGTCCCCACGGGCCCCCCGCTCCGGTGCGTGTTCCCCCGTACGCACCGGAGCGGGGTTTCTCTTTGCCCGTCCCCCGTCCCCCGTCCCCCCGCCTCCCGTTCCTCTTGCCTGTTTCCTTTGCCGGTTGGCAACTTCCTGTTGGTCTTTGGCGACCGCGCCCTTTGTTCCGTGCGTGAACAATGAGTACGGTCAGTTTGTCCACGGGGCGGTCGGTCGGCTGCCGACGCCCCGAAGGCGGTTAGGCTCTAGTCGCAAGGCTCAGCGCGGGCCCGTCACGGCCCACCTGCCCCGCACAACCAGCGTCACATCCCAAGAAGGAGATGCTCGTGCCGTCCATCGACGTCGTCGTAGCCCGGGAAATCCTGGACTCCCGAGGCAACCCCACGGTCGAGGTCGAGGTCGGCCTCGACGACGGCAGCACGGGTCGTGCCGCCGTTCCGTCCGGCGCCTCCACCGGTGCCTTCGAGGCCATCGAGCTCCGCGACGGTGACCCGAACCGCTACCACGGCAAGGGTGTCGAGAAGGCCGTCCTCGCCGTCATCGAGCAGATCGGCCCGGAGCTCGTCGGCTACGACGCCACCGAGCAGCGCCTGATCGACCAGGCCATGTTCGACCTGGACGCCACCGACAACAAGGGCTCCCTCGGCGCCAACGCCATCCTCGGCGTCTCGCTCGCCGTGGCCCACGCCGCCTCCGAGGCCAGCGACCTGCCGCTGTTCCGCTACCTGGGCGGCCCCAACGCGCACCTGCTGCCGGTGCCGATGATGAACATCCTGAACGGCGGCTCGCACGCCGACTCCAACGTGGACATCCAGGAGTTCATGATCGCCCCGATCGGCGCGGAGTCCTTCTCCGAGGCCCTGCGCTGGGGCGCCGAGGTCTACCACACCCTCAAGAAGGTGCTGAAGACCAAGGGCCTGTCCACCGGCCTCGGCGACGAGGGCGGCTTCGCCCCGAACCTGGAGTCCAACCGCGCCGCCCTCGACCTCATCGTCGAGGCCATCAAGCAGGCCGGTTACATCCCCGGCGAGCAGATCGCGCTCGCGCTCGACGTCGCCGCGTCCGAGTTCTACAAGGACGGCAAGTACGAGTTCGAGGGCAAGTCCCGCTCGGCCGCCGAGATGACCGAGTACTACGAGGAGCTCGTCTCCGCGTACCCGCTGGTCTCCATCGAGGACCCGCTGTACGAGGACGACTGGGCCGGCTGGAACGTCATCACCGAGAAGATCGGTGACAAGGTCCAGATCGTCGGCGACGACCTGTTCGTCACCAACCCCGAGCGCCTGGCCCGCGGCATCGAGGAGGGCTCCGCGAACGCCCTGCTCGTCAAGGTGAACCAGATCGGCTCGCTGACCGAGACCCTGGACGCCGTCGAGCTCGCCCAGCGCAACGGCTTCAAGTGCATGATGTCCCACCGTTCCGGCGAGACCGAGGACGTCACCATCGCCGACCTCGCCGTCGCCGTGAACTGCGGTCAGATCAAGACCGGCGCCCCGGCCCGCTCGGACCGCGTCGCCAAGTACAACCAGCTGCTGCGCATCGAGGAGATCCTCGACGACGCGGCGGTGTACGCCGGCCGCAGCGCGTTCCCCCGCTTCAAGGGCTGAGCTTCAAGGGCTGACCCGTCGCTCCGTAAGAGGCGTCGTACGTACGTCCCCGTACCCGGTCCCGTACCGTGTGCGGGGACGTACGCACGTGTGAGAGCGGGAGGCGGGGAAGACCCATGGCCGTGAAGGACCGGGACCGTTTCTCCACCGCGACCAGGATCAAGCTGCTCGGCGAGCAGACCGCGGCCCGGGTCTACCGCTCCCAGACCAAGCGCCAGGCCCGCCGCTCCCGCCTCACCGGCCGTGCGGCCCTGCTGGCGCTCGTCCTGTGCACACTGATCGTGGCCCTGGCCTACCCGATGCGCCAGTACGTCTCCCAGCGCGCCGACATCGCCGACCTGGAACGCGAGAAGCAGCAGGCCAGCGAGCGCGTCGAGCAGCTGCGCGACCTCAAGGCACGCTGGCAGGACGACGCGTACGCCGAGCAGCAGATCCGGCTGCGGCTGCACTACGTCCTGCCCGGGGAGACCGGTTACGTCGTGATCGACCCGGACGCGGCCAAGCAGTCGCGCGCCGACCTCGGGGCGGCCGACCGCCCCTGGTACTCGAACGTCTGGGACGGCGTCGACAAGTCGGACGCCGCCTCCCAGTGACACCAGCGATATCAGCGATATCAGCGACACCAGTGACAGCATTGAACTGACAGAGAGATTTTCGTACCGGCATGGAAACTGCCCCGCCGACCACCCCGCGCACCGAGCCCACCGACGCGGACGTCGAGGCCTTCAAGCAGCAGCTCGGACGCCCGCCGCGCGGCCTGCGCGCGATCGCGCACCGCTGCCCGTGCGGACAGCCGGACGTCGTCGAGACCGCGCCGCGCCTGCCCGACGGCACCCCCTTCCCGACGCTGTACTACCTGACGTGCCCGAAGGCCAACTCGGCGATCGGCACGCTGGAGGCCAACGGCGTGATGAAGGAGATGACGGACCGGCTGGCGACCGACCCGGAGCTCGCCGCCGCCTACCGTGCCGCGCACGAGGACTACATCCGGCGCCGGGACGAGATCGAGGAGCTGAAGAACTTCCCCAGTGCGGGCGGCATGCCGGACCGGGTGAAGTGCCTGCACGTGCTGGTGGCGCACTCGCTGGCCGCCGGGCCGGGCGTGAACCCGCTCGGCGACGAGGCGCTGGCGATGCTGCCGGAGTGGTGGCGCAAGGGTGCTTGCGTGACGCTCGCCGCTGAGCAGTGACCGTCTCCTACCGTGCCGTCTTTGGGGGCTGCCGCCCCCAGGCCCCCGCTTTCGGCCTGAACGGCCTCGTCCTCAATCGCCGGACGGGCTGAAATACAGAAGGGCATCCCACTATGACCCGCGTCGCCGCGATCGACTGCGGTACGAACTCCATCCGCCTCCTCGTCGCCGACGTCGACCCGGAGACCGGCGAGCTCGTCGACCTGGACCGGCGCATGATCATCGTCCGCCTCGGCCAGGGGGTGGACCGCACCGGGCGGCTCGCTCCCGAGGCGCTGGAGCGGACCTTCGCGGCCTGCCGGGAGTACGCGGCCGTCATCAAGGAGCTCGGCGCGGAGCGGCTGCGCTTCGTCGCCACCTCCGCCTCCCGGGACGCGGAGAACCGCGACGACTTCGTGCGCGGGGTGCTCGACATCCTGGGCGTCGAACCCGAGGTCGTCACCGGCGACCAGGAGGCCGAGTTCTCCTTCGCCGGGGCCACGAAGGAGCTCAAGGGCCGCGCGGACCTCGTGCAGCCCTACCTGGTGGTGGACATCGGCGGCGGCTCGACGGAGTTCGTCGTGGGCGACGAGCAAGTGCGGGCCGCCCGCTCGGTCGACGTCGGCTGTGTGCGGATGACCGAACGGCACCTGGTCGTGGACGGGGAGATCACCGACCCGCCCACGCGGGAGCAGATCGCCGCGATGCGCGCCGACATCGAGGCCGCGCTCGACCTCGCCGAGGAGAGCGTCCCGCTGCGCGAGGCGCGCACGCTGGTCGGTCTGGCCGGCTCGGTCACGACGGTCTCGGCGATCGCGCAGAACCTCCCCGAGTACGACTCGGCGGCCATCCACCACTCCCGGGTCTCCCACGACAGGGTCCGCGAGATCACCGAGTGGCTGCTGCACTCCACCCACGCCGAGCGCGCGGCGGTCCCGTCGATGCACCCGGGCCGGGTGGACGTGATCGCGGCGGGCGCGCTCGTCCTGCTGTCGATCATGGAGCGGATCGGCGCGGAGGAGGTCGTGGTGAGCGAGCACGACATCCTCGACGGCATCGCGTTCAAGGTGGCGGAGGACGTCGGGAAGGCGTAGGGCGGTGGGAGGGCATAGGGCGGCGGGAAGGCGCAGGGATCACTCCGCGGCCCAGACGACGGCGTCGAACGTGCCCCTGGAGCCCTCGCCGGGGAGCGAGACCAGTCTGAGGCGGGCGACGTTCCCCTCGCTGGTGCGCACGCACACCACCATGCCCTTGGTGAGCGGACGGTCTTCGACTCCCTCCGCGTCGACGGTGTTCGCGCAGTCCGTGTAACTGGGCAGGGCGGCGTCGGCCGGCCAGAGCGAGAGCACGGTGGTCCCCAGGCCGTGGATCGAGTAGTGGTCGCGCCAGCCGCTGATCTCGAGGTCGCCCGCCTGATAGTTGCGGGTGACGGGCTGTCCTTCGTCCAGTTCCTTGCTCTGCGAGTCGAACGTCAGCGTGCCGTGCCAGCGCTCGCTTCCCGCCGCGGTCGGGGAGGGAGTCGGCGTGGCCGAGGGCGGGGACGGGGACGCCGGGGGCGGTGTCGACCCGGGCCCGGGGGCCTCGGCGGCGGTCGTGGTCGTCGGTGTGGTGGGCGCGGCGGTCCCGCCTCCGTCGTCGTCCCCGGAGGAGAGCAGGAGGGGCACTCCGACGCCGATCAGGGCGGCGAGCAGGACGCCCACGGCGCCGATCCACGCCGCCTGGTTGCCTCCGGCGAACCAGCCCCCGTCGCGCGTGTTCGCGTCGGATCGATCCTCGGCCACGGTACTCAGCCCCCCACTGTGGTACCTGCGCGCTCGTTTCGTACTGCTGTTGTCGCCGCGCCGGGCGTCGGTGAAACCCCTGCCGGACCAGGGCGGGCGGGCTACTCTGCTGAGCAGGTCGAATGACGTTTGAGCGTGCCGGAAGGGTCGTCGTGAAGGCCCGAAACGGTTCTCCACGACACCCCGTCGGAAAAGTTCGTGAAGTTCTTCACAAGGAATTCGGCCCTGTCGGAGGACGCGGGCGTCCCCGTTGACCCTTCCGGGGCCCCGGCACCCGTGTGAACGTGTTCAAAAGAGGCGGGCGCGGACGTATCGCGGGGGTCTTGCGAAGGTGTGTTGCGGGGCCCTCACGGAGGCCCTTCGAGCCCGGAGAGGCAGCTCACGCGGCATTGACAACGCCATGCCCTACACGCTGGTTCCCGTTCCGCGCCATGACGTGGATCACGCGAGCGGCGGAGGATAGCACACACCCTCCGGAAGCTTGTGAAGGGGCGCACGAGCGACCCCCCTGGAGCGGGTGGATACTCGATGGCATGAGCACCACGGAGCGTCCCAGGATCCTCGTAGTAGGCGGTGGGTACGTAGGCCTGTACGCAGCTCGGCGCATTCTCAAGAAGATGCGCTACGGCGAGGCGACCGTCACGGTCGTCGACCCCCGGTCGTACATGACCTACCAGCCCTTCCTCCCCGAAACCGCCGCCGGCAACATCTCCCCGCGCCATGTCGTCGTCCCGCTGCGACGCGTGCTGCCCAAGGCGGAGGTCCTCACCGGCCGGGTCACCACCATCGACCAGGACCGCAAGGTCGCCACCGTCGCGCCGCTGGTCGGCGAGGCGTACGAGCTGCCCTTCGACTACCTGGTGATCGCGCTCGGCGCGGTCTCCCGCACCTTCCCGATCCCCGGCCTCGCCGAGCAGGGCATCGGCATGAAGGGCGTCGAGGAGGCCATCGGCCTGCGCAACCACGTCCTCGAGCAGCTCGACAAGGCCGACTCCACGACCGACGAGGAGATCCGCCGCAAGGCGCTCACCTTCGTCTTCATCGGCGGCGGCTTCGCCGGTGCGGAGACCATCGGTGAGGTCGAGGACCTGGCCCGCGACGCGGCCAAGTACTACAAGACGGTGTCCCGCGAGGACATGCGCTTCATCCTCGTCGACGCCGCCGACAAGATCCTTCCCGAGGTCGGCCCCAAGCTCGGCCAGTACGGCAAGGAGCACCTGGAGAGCCGCGGCGTGGAGATCTACCTCTCCACCTCGATGGACTCCTGCGTCGACGGCCACGTCGTGCTGAAGAACGGGCTGGAGGTCGACTCCAACACGATCGTGTGGACGGCCGGCGTCAAGCCGAACCCGGTCCTGAGCCGCTACGGCCTCCCGCTGGGCCCGCGTGGTCACGTCGACACCGCCTCCACCCTCCAGGTCCAGGGCACCGACTACATCTGGGCCGCCGGCGACAACGCCCAGGTCCCCGATGTCGCCGCCCGCAAGGCCGGCGTCGAGAACGCCTGGTGCCCGCCGAACGCGCAGCACGCGCTCCGTCAGGCCAAGGTCCTCGGCGACAACGTGATCTCCGGTATGCGGGGCTTCCCGCAGAAGGAGTACGCGCACGCCAACAAGGGCGCGGTGGCGGGCCTCGGCCTCCACAAGGGCGTCGCCATGATCGTCATGGGCAAGATGAAGATCAAGGTCAAGGGCCGGCTGGCGTGGTACATGCACCGTGGCTACCACGGCATGGCGATGCCGACCTGGAACCGCAAGATCCGCGTCTTCGCCGACTGGACGCTCGGCATGTTCCTCAAGCGCGAGGTCGTGGCGCTGGGTGCGCTGGAGTCCCCGCGCGAGGAGTTCTACGAGGCCGCGAAGCCTGCTCCGGCGCCCGTCGCCGCGAAGCCGGCCGCCGAGAAGACCGAGACCGAGAAGGCCAAGGCCTCTTGACCTGCGGTCGCCGAAACACCCTGCTGAACAGCTGAACACCCCCGAAGGGGCCTCCCGCCATCCGTGGTGCGGGCGGCCCCTTCGGCGTTCGCGGGGCGCTCCCGTCCGTCCCCGCCTCCGGCGACCCGTGTCGTGTGCATGTTTTTTGCCGTGTCGTGACGGGCGCGCGGGACTGGACTCCGTGGCCTTCCGTGTTTACGTGTGGTGACAGGACATTCCGGGATCACCATCACGGAGGTGTGCATCATGGCTGACGCCGCGCCGCGGCTCCATGCCCTCGTCGAACAGTTGCTGGGAGTCCCGCTCCCGGTGCGCGTCCGCGCCTGGGACGGTTCGCAGGCCGGTCCGCCCGACGCGCCGACCCTGGTCGTACGCAACCGAAGAGGCCTGCGCCGGTTCCTCTTCAAGCCCGGCGAACTGGGTCTCGCCCGCGCCTGGGTGGCCGGCGACCTGGAGATCGAGGGGGACCTGTACCAGGCCCTCGACCTCGTCTCCGGCCTCGTCTGGGAGCGCGGGGAGGACGCTCGCACGCTCGCCCAGGCGCTGCGCGACCCGGAGGTCAGGGCGGCCGTCCGGGGCCTGCTGAAGCTCGCCGGGCCCCCGTTGCCGCCCGCCCCGCCCCGCGAGGAGGTCCGCCGCGCCGGGCATCTGCACACCCGACGCACCGACCGACGCGCCATCAGCCACCACTACGACGTCGGCAACGACTTCTACGAACTCGTCCTCGGCCCGTCCATGGTCTACTCGTGCGCCTACTGGGAGTCCGCGGACAGCACCCTCGAACTCGCCCAGCGCGACAAGCTCGAACTCGTCTGCCGCAAGCTGGACCTGGCCCCCGGACGCCGGCTGCTGGACGTCGGCTGCGGCTGGGGCTCGCTGGCGATCCACGCGGCCCGCGAGCACGGCGCGGACGTCGTCGGGATCACCCTCTCCCAGGAGCAGGCGGCGTACGCCCGCAAGCGCGTCGCCGACGCCGGGCTCACCGACAAGGTCGAGATCCGCGTCCAGGACTACCGGGACGTCGCCGACGGGCCCTACGACGCGATCTCCTCCATCGGCATGGCCGAGCACGTCGGCTCCGCGAAGTACCTGGAGTACGCGCAGGTCCTGTTCGCGCTCCTGAAGCCGGGCGGCCGGCTGCTCAACCACCAGATCGCCCGCCGCCCGCACAGCGACGAGTCCGCGTACGACCTGGACTCGTTCATCGACGCCTACGTCTTCCCGGACGGCGAACTCGCCCCCGTGGGCACCACGGTCGGCCACCTCGAACGGGCCGGCTTCGAGGTCCGTGACGTCGAGTCGATCCGCGAGCACTACGCCCTCACCCTGCGCCGCTGGGTCGCCCGCCTGGAGGCCGACTGGCGGCGGGCCGTGCAGCTGACCAGCCCCGGCCGTGCCCGGGTCTGGCGGCTCTACATGGCCGCCTCCGCCCTCGCCTTCGAACGCAACCGCATCGGCGTCAACCAGGTCCTGGCGGTCCGCACCCCCGAGTCGGGCGACTCCGCGATGCCCCTGCGCTCCCGCACCTGGAACTGACGGAACGGCACACGCGAAGGGGCCCCGCCGCAGCTCGCGACGGGGCCCCGACCGGTCCGCGGCTACTCCGACTTGATCGCCGCCAGCATGTTCAGGCGGGACGCGCGCCGGGCCGGCCACAGGGCCGCCAGGATGCCCACCGCGGCGGCCAGCACCAGGAACAGGAGCATCCGGCCCCAGGGCAGGACGAGTTCGTACGTGGGCATCTTCGTGCCGACCAGCTCACCGGCCGCCCAGCCGAAGAACACGCCCAGGCCGATGCCGAGCACCCCGCCGAAGAGCGAGATCACCAGCGACTCCAGACGGACCATCCGCTTGACCGAACGCCGGTCCAGGCCGATGGCCCGCAGCATGCCGATCTCCTGGGAGCGCTCGAAGACCGACATCGCGAGCGTGTTGATGACACCGAGGACGGCGACGATCACGGCCATCGCGAGCAGCCCGTAGAGCATGTTCAGCAGCAGGGTGAACATCTTGGCGATCTCGTTGGAGAGGTCCTGCTTGCTCTGCACCTTGATGGCCGGGTTCGCGCCCAGGGCCTTCTCCAGCCGGTCCTTCGTGCCGTCGGAGGCGCCGCCGGACGTCTTGACCATGACCTGCATGTCGGTCGGCTCCGCCAGATGCGGGGTGAGGGCCGAGTTGTCGACGAGGATGCCCTGGATCAGCTCGTTGCCCTGGTAGACCCCGGCGA
Source organism: Streptomyces sp. NPDC002623 (assembly GCF_053592635.1). Classification (NCBI taxonomy): domain Bacteria; kingdom Bacillati; phylum Actinomycetota; class Actinomycetes; order Kitasatosporales; family Streptomycetaceae; genus Streptomyces; species Streptomyces sp. NPDC002623. The sequence continues at coordinate 95,433 of NZ_JBSFWB010000021.1, forward strand.
CCGTCAGCTGCTGCTTCTTGCCGTCCTCGTAGTTCGCCGTGAACGTCGAACCGGCCTTCCAGCCATGGGTCTTGGCCATGACGTCGTCGACGACGACATGGGAGCCGTCCACCTTGAACGCGCCGTCGTCGACCTTGAGGTCGGTCAGCTCGCCGATGGTGGAGCCGGTGACGCCGGTGAGGTACTCGGTCGTGCCGTCGATACGGGCGGGCCCGTTGCGCATCGGGCTGGTGGCGGTCACCCCGTCGGTGGCCTTCAGCTTCTCGTCGATGTCCGCGGAGAGCTCGTTGCCGTTCGCCATCGACACGACGTAGTCGGCCTTGATCGCGGAGGACGCCATCTTGTCGATGCTCTGCTGCAGGCTGCCCGCCATCACCGTCATGCCCGTGATCAGGGTCAGGCCGATCATCAGCGCGGAGGCCGTGGCCGCCGTGCGGCGCGGGTTGCGCACCGAGTTCTGCCGGGCCAGCTTGCCGGACACCCCGAAGACCCGCAGGACGGGCGCGGAGGCCGCGATCAGCGGACGGGACAGCAGCGGGGTCAGGATGAACACGCCGATGATGAGCAGGACCGCGCCGATGCCCATGGGGGCCTGGCCGTCGGAGCCGTCCATCGTCGTCGCGGCCAGGACCACGGCGACGCCCGCCCCGGAGAACAGCGCGCCCAGCGTGTTGCGCAGCACCAGCGACTTGGTCGTCGCGGCGGCGTGCACGCTGCTCATCGCGGCGACCGGCGGGATCTTCGCGGCCCGGCGGCCGGGCAGCCAGGCCGCCAGCATGGTGATGACGACGCCGACGACCAGGGCGGCGGCGACCGTGCCGGACGAGACGATGAGCGGACCGTCGGGGACGGTCGCCCCCAGCGTGCCCAGCAGCGAGCGCAGCCCCGCGCCGATCCCGATGCCGGCGACCAGCCCGGTCACCCCGGCGACCGTGCCGACGACGAACGCCTCGATCAGCACCGACCGCGTGACCTGCCGCCGGGAGGCGCCGACGGCCCGCATCAGCGCGAGCTCCTTGGTGCGCTGGGCGACCAGCATGGTGAAGGTGTTGGCGATGATGAAGGTGCCGACGAACAGCGCGATGCCGGCGAAGACCAGCAGCCCCGACTTCAGCCCGCTCATCGACGCGGCGATCGCCACCGCCTGGTCGTCGGCGAGCTCCTCGCCGGTGACGGTCTCGACCTTGTCCTTCGGCAGCGCGGCGGCCAGCGCGGACTGCAGCGCGCTCTGCGAGGTGCCGGCCGCGGCCTGCACGTCGATCTCGTCGAAGGTGCCGACCTTGCCGAACAGGGTCTGCGCGGTCGGCGTGTCGAACAGGGCGAGGCTGCCGCCGGCGGCGACGTTGCCGTCGTCCGTGGTGAAGACGCCGGTGATCTTCGGGGTGAGGACGGGGCCGTCGACGGAGAGCCGCACGGTGTCGCCGACCTCGTACCCGCCCCGCTCGGCCGTCTTCGCGTCGATGACGACCTCGTCCTTGCCGTTCGGCGCGTGCCCGGAGACGAGCGGGTACCGGACGTCCTTCTCGCCCCAGTAGTTGCCGCCCTGCGACTGGAAGCCGCCGCCGATGAGCTTGCCGTCCTTGTCGGCGATGGCGGTGAAGCCGCTGACGACGCCGATCGCGGACGCGGCGCCCGGGACCTTCGCGCTCTGCTCCACCATGGCCTGGGTCAGCTCGGGGTTCTTGACGATGCGATCGCCGACGTCCGGCTGGTACCCGGGGGTGACGGCGACGTCGACATGGTCGAAGCCCTTGGCTGAGCTGTTCTGGAGGGCGTTGGAGAGGGTGTTGGTGAAGACCAGGGTCCCCGACACGAAGGCCACGCCGAGCATCACGGCGAGCACGGTCATCAGGAGCCGGGCCTTGTGCGCGAGCACAGTGCGCAAGGCGGTACGGAACATGTGTGTTTTCTCAGTCCTGGATCGAAGTCCTGAAGCGATTCGTGTCGGAGGTCAGCTGGTGCGGCCCTTGGCGTCGAACTGCTTCATCCGGTCGAGGACCGAGTCGGCCGTCGGCCCGTACACCTCGTCGACGATCCGGCCGTCCGCGAGGAACACCACCCGGTCCGCGTACGCCGCGGCCACCGGGTCATGGGTCACCATGACCACCGTCTGGCCCAGCTCCCGCACGGAGTTGCGCAGGAAGCCCAGCACCTCGGCGCCCGAGCGCGAGTCGAGGTTTCCGGTCGGCTCGTCGCCGAAGATGATGTCCGGCCGGGAGGCCAGGGCGCGGGCGACGGCCACGCGCTGCTGCTGGCCTCCGGAGAGCTGCGAGGGCCGGTGGCCGAGCCGGTCGGCGAGCCCCACCATCCGGATGACGTTTTCCAGCCAGTCCTTGTCCGGCTTCCGGCCCGCGATGTCCATCGGGAGGGTGATGTTCTCGATCGCCGTCAGCGTCGGCAGCAGGTTGAACGCCTGGAAGATGAACCCGATCTTGTCCCGGCGCAACTTGGTGAGCTGGCGGTCCTTCAGCGAGCCGAGCTCGGTGTCGCCGATGCGCACGGAGCCGGAGGAGAAGCTGTCGAGGCCGGCGACGCAGTGCATCAGCGTGGACTTGCCGGAGCCGGAGGGCCCCATGATCGCGGTGAACTCGGCCTGCTTGAAGTCGACCGAGACCCGGTCGAGGGCGACCACCTGGGTCTCGCCCTGTCCGTAGATCTTCGACAGGTCCGTGGCACGTGCGGCCACAGCGGTGGTCCGGTCGGCGAGCGGGGTGGTCGTCACGGAAACGTGCTCCTGTCGGGACGGTGGAGTGGGTACGGCGATGTGTCTCCTGGAGACGTGAACCATCGTCCCGGCCGTCAGCCGCCGTGTAGTCAGTCGCTGTCCCGGTTCTGAAGGCAGACTCGAGGCGGACCGAGTGCCGCCGTGTCATACCTGGGGATGACCCCGATCCCTGAGGGACGGTTCGGGAGTCGACTCGGGAGGCGGTTCGTCAAGAACCGGTGGAGCACCCTCGTTCGTACGGTGAAATTCCGTCATTCCGCATACGCAAGCGGTTGCCGCGCGCGAGGCTACTGGCAAGTGCAGATGGCGAGTTCCATGTGCTGATGCACCCTCAGACGTCAATAAAATAAGACAACATCGGTCCACCGTTCCGCTGTTCGAGGGACGGATCCCGATAGGGTCGGAAGCTCAAGCGGAGCCCATCGGCCTGCCCAGATGGTGGAATGCAGACACGGCGAGCTTAAACCTCGCTGCCCCTTCGCGGGCGTGCCGGTTCAAGTCCGGCTCTGGGCACTTCCGACTTCTCGGCGATCGCTGCACCCTCCATCGAGGCACTGACCGCCGCGGTGTCTTGTCGCTGTAGGTCACGCCGCCTCGGCCAGGCCGGTGCGACGACCTCGTCCTGCAGCCACAGCAGCCGCCGGTACTCGGCGGGAGGATCGGACACCGGCCCGAGTGCCCGGTGTCCGGCGGCCCGGGTACGGCAGGTCAGCGCGGCTGCTCGCCGAGGGCCGAGCGCAGCCAGTCGAGCGAGCCTGTCGCGAGGACGGCATCCGCGAGGGCCTGCCCGGACTTGGTCGTGATCCGGCCGCGGGAGTTGTCGATCCAGCGCTGAGCGTTCGCGTATCCCTGGTCTCGGTACTCGATTCCCTGGATCATGCACTCCAGCTTGTCAGCGTCCCGGGCGCAGTCGGCTTCCAGGGTGTCGCGGGCCTCGTATACGCCGATGATCTCCGTCACCGCCTCAGCGACGGCCGCAGGCATACCGGCGACCTGGTCCGCGGCGATGTCCCTCGGGTCGGCCTCTCCCTCGGTGTACTTCTTCCCGAGGTGGTTGACGTCGCCGGTACGGGTCTCGCCTGTGTCGTGCCAGACCGCGAGAAGCGCGGCGCGGGACGGGTCGGCGCCTTCCATCACCGCGATGACCGAGGCGATCAGCGAGGTCCGCCAGGAGTGTTCGGCGACCGTCTCGGGCTGGCGTACGCCCGCCATCCACCACCCGGTGCGGGCCGTGTGCTTGAGCGTCCCGGCCTCGAACAGGAACTTCGCCACCGGAGAAAGGTCGTCGGACACCTGCGGTCTCCTCTCACGCCTCGGCGAGGCGGATTGCATAACGGATGCTCTCCAGCTCGCGCCTGCCACGGGACGAGAGCTCCCGGTTATCCAACATCACCGGCAGGCGTTCGCGTAGGGCACGTGCAGCGGCCCCCGACCGCAACAGGTCGGGGCGTACCTGGAGCAGCGACCACACGGAATGGATGTTGAGATCCACGTAGCCATGCGCGGGCGCGATGCCCTCGACCAGGTGGGCGAGGAGTCGGCCCCCGTGCCACGGGCCGAGGGAGTCGTCCGCGATGAAGTCGTCCGAGAGCTGGGGGACGCTGGTCTCGCCGATCCAGTACGCCCAGTAGGCCAAGTTCGCCGCCTCTCCTGCCTCGTCGTCCTGGAGCGCCCGGTCGATGAAGTACGCCATGCGCGCGCGGTCACCCTGGCGGGCCGCGACAGCGGCGACACTGCGCTCGATCAGCCACCCCGTGAGCCAGTCGTTCGGCCGCTCGGTGCGCTGCTGCTGAGCGAGCCAGTCCCCGGTGTCGGCCTGCTGGTCGTACCCGGACAGGTAGAGAGCCTGACGGCGCAAAAGGAAGTGACCCGGACCGCGTGCCTGCTCTGCGGTGCGGCGCATCTGCACGAAGAACCTGGCCCGTTCGGCGGCGGTCAGATCAGGCCCGGCGGGGGCCGGCCCCCGCCTCGGCCGCGGCGGCACGGGCAGCGCGCGGACCGTACGCGGCGGCACACCATTGAGCGGCCAGGCCAGAACCTCGGCCAACTCGCGCTGCATGACCACCGCGCCGAGGGGGTTGCCCTCGGCCGTTGCCTCCTCGTCGAGTGCGTACGCGAGGAGGACATCCGCCTCCAAGGCGCGCTCGAGGGCCTGGAGCAGAGTGGGCGAGGTACCCGTTCGCATCAGTCGGTGGCGCATGCCGAGTATCTGGCCGACGGTTACGGACGTCAGAGGGCGCCGGCCGCTCTCCCATCCGGCGATCGTGTCCAGGGCCACCTTCAGATGCTCGGCGGCCTCCTCCTGCGTGTAGCCCTGCTGCTCGCGGATCACCCGGAGGACGTACCCGCTGAGCAGGCCGGATCGGGGCCGCTGGGCCATACCCGTACCAGCGGTCAGGGTTCGTCGCGTGCTTGGCCGCATGGGAAGTCCAATCCCGGCGGTTTCAGGTAAACCACCCGTACTCGCGGTCACTTCAGGGTCACGCTCTGACTTCGTACGGTCGTGGTGTCCCTGAATCGAGCCTATTGGGAGGCCGCGTCACATGGGCTCTGTTCCCCATACCCACCACCCGTCGGTGGCACCGTCGACGCCCTCGGACGGCCTGCTGATGATCTCCGAGGTTCTGCCCCGGGAGCCGGAGTCCGTGCCGGTCGCCCGTCGGCTTGTTCGTGACGCTCTCTCGCGCTGGCAGCTCCCCAGGCTCGTCGAGGCTGCCGAGCTGGTTGTCTCCGAGCTGGCCGCCAACACGGTGAACCATGCCCGCGCGGACTGTATGCGCGTGACCGTCTGCCGGGTCGGGGCCGACCGTGTCAGGGTGGCCGTCATCGACCGGAGCCGCGCCATGCCCGTCTTGGCGGACGCGGGAGACGACACCGAGCACGGGCGAGGTCTGGCACTCGTCGACGCTGTCTCGCAGCAGTGGGGCTACGACACGTTCCGCTGGGGGAAACGAGTCTGGGCCGACCTGGTGGCCGACGACGAGGACAGCATCGAGGGCCAGGTCCCCATGCACAACACGCCGTGCGCGCAGGCCGGCTACGCCCTGACAGCGCTCGCGCTCGGCGCCGCGATCGTCTGGTCCATCCTCACCCCGCGGTCCTGACCCGACGGCCCCTCATCTCCGCTCCGGCCGTGCTGCTTCGCCACGGCCGGGACGGACCGACCCCTCGGAGATCTCATGCATACCCTGATCGCCGCGCCGTTCCTGGAACAGCACGTACTCGTACGCCCGGGAAGTCGTGACGGCGCGCTCCTCCCGGAAGACCGGTACGAGGAGCTACGCACCGTCGACCCCGCTGCGCCGACCCCGGTCTGGCTCGTCGCCGCCGTTCGTGAGCGGTGGGACGACCTCGACGTCACGGGCCGCCCGGTCGGTGACTTCCTACTCGTTCGGCAGCCGTCCGACCGGGGCTACGGCAAGGCGAGTTACGAGCTCAACCTCGGCTGTAACTACGACTGCAAGCACTGCTACCTCGGGGTCAAGGTGCAGTCCGGGATGGCGTGGACGGACAAGCGGCGTTGCCTGGACATCATGGCCCGGGCCGGCGTCCTCTTCCTCCAGGTCACCGGCGGTGAGCCGACCATGGACCGGGACTTCACGCGCGCGTACCGGCACGCCTGGGACCTCGGCATGATGATCACAGTCTCGACGAACGGCTCGCTGCTGTGGCGGGAGAACCTGCTCCGCCTCTTCAGGGAGCGCCCGCCGTACCGCGTCACGGTGTCCATGTACGGGGCGACGAAGGCCAGTTACGACGAGCTGACGCAGCGCGCGGGCGCGTGGGACCAGTTCGTCCAGGGTATGAACGCCGCCCGCCACGCCCGTCTGCCGCTGCGGATGAGCATCGTCGTCACCGACGACAACGGGCACGAAGAGGCGGCGATGATCGGCCTGTGTGAGTCGTGGGGCGTGGAGTACGAGGTCTTCACGAACATGACGCCCACGATCTACGGCGGCGGCGACGTACTCACCGCGCAGTCCAAGGAACACCTGCGGCTGCGGAAGACCTTCACGGGCTGCAACGCCGGACACACCTTCTTCCACATGGACCCGCACGGGCTGGTGTCCATCTGCAAGATCGGCCGCGACGACCAGATCAGCCTCCCCCACGAGGGGATCGAGGGCCTTGCCCGGCTGGGCGCGATCGCGGACCGCCTCATGCTTCGCACCGGAGGCTGCTCGGGCTGCACGATCTCCGGTTCCTGCCGCGTGTGCAGGCCCCTGGCCAAGCACTACCAGGAGGCGAAGGCCCCGCTGGCGGCTTACTGCCGGCACGGAGAGAAGAAAGCAGGGTGACGATGACCGCTGTAGCAGTCGAGATCTCGCCGAGGCGTCCGCTCCCGGACGACGGACCCCAGGGAGGTGCGGTGTACTTCACGCGGCCGGTCCTGGACCCCACCCCTGCGGTGACGCGGGTCACCGGGATCGCCGACATGGACACCGTCATGGACAGCGCGAAGTGCAGCTGCGCCGCCGGTGACGACAACCCGCACTAGACCTGACCGGCGAGTGGCCCGCAGGCCCCGGCGCGACATTGCGCCGGGGCCCGCAGCGCCTCCTCGACATGGGTAGCGTGCGGGGCATGCGCTTCCGTTGGGGCTGGATCGAGCCCCTGATGCCTGTGCCGTACATCCCGACTCTCGGCCCTGTTCGCCGGGACGATCCCCTTCCCGACCTGTTCGAGGCCGTCGTGGAGGCGGCGGGCACAGGCCGCTTCTTGCCCTACGACAAAGACCGCCGCTGGTCCGACACCAAGGCCGAACGCGTGCTGGCTGACGCCATCAAGCACGACCAGCGTCAGACCCTCGTGCCCACACTCCTGGAGCGCGGGCACGGCACGGTCAAGGTCCATGTCTACGGGGTTGAGCCGGACAGCCTGACGGCCGGCGCCGACCTGGCGCGGAAGCTCGCCGCGGCCCACGGCGCGGGCCGGGCCCGGATCGTCTGGTTCCTCAGCCCCGACCAGCCCGACGCGCACGCCCGGGGCGCGACCCGCGTCCACCTCAAGGACTTCACCGCCTTCGGGCCGGGCCCGGCACCCGACGCGCAGGTACTGGACCACAAGCAGCTCGCCGACCCCGAGCGGTTCGCCGTGCTCGCCGAGCTGATGGCCGAGGACGGCTTCGCCTTCCTCCACGACCAGATGCGGGCCGGGACCGTCGGCCCGGTCCTCACCGTCCTCGACAAGGGCAGCGTGGCCGGTGCCATCGGCCCCATGGAGACCATGACGGACCCGACCGGCCGGGCCCGGCTGCTGCCGCAGTACTTCGGCGTCCTGCCGCAGTACCGCGGCGTCGGGTACGGACGGACTCTGTGGCGGGCGGCGATGCACTGGGGGCACCAGCACAGCGCCGCGTATCAGCTCCTGCAGACCGAGGTGGGCGGTGCATCCGACCGCTTGTGCGCGAGCGAGGGACTGACGTCGCTGGGCTTCGTGAACCAGCGGGACGTCTGGCCCGTCCGACGCACAGCCGTTCGTCAGGCCGGCTCTCGGGCCCGGGATCCTTCGAGGCGTTGACACCGGCTGAGTGCGGGCGCACACTCACGTGCGAAGAGAGTGAAGGAAACTTCACTGTGCGAACAAGTCTCTGAGCGGACAACGTCTGAAGGGAACGACCGATGCGCACCACTGTCGGCATCGTCGGCGCCGGCCCCGCCGGCCTCCTCCTCGCCCGGCTGCTCCACAACGCCGGCATCGACTCCGTCGTCCTGGAGAGCCGCGACCGGGCCTACGTCGAACAGCGGCAGCGCGCCGGGATCCTGGAACAGGGCACGGTCGACGTGCTGCGCGCGGCCGGCGCCGGGGAGCGGATGGACCGCGAGGGGCTGCGCCACGACGGCATCGAGCTGCGGTACGACAGGAAGCGCCACCGCGTCGACTTCCCCGCCCTCACCGGCGGCCGGTCGGTGATGGTCTACGCCCAGACGGAGGTGTGCAAGGACCTCATCGCCCTCCAGCTGAAGGCGGGCGGCCCGCTGCTCTTCGAGGCGGAGGCCCTGGCCGTCGAGGACGCCGCCACCGACCGCCCGCGCGTCCGCTTCCGCCACGGAGGCGTCGAGGACGTCCTGGAGTGCGACTACGTCGTCGGCTGCGACGGCTTCTGGGGGGTCTCGCGAAAGGCGGTCCCGGCCGACCTGACCCGGGTCTTCGAGCGGACGTACCCCTTCGGCTGGCTCGGCATCCTCGCCGATGTGCCGCCCTCGCACGACGAGCTGGTCTACGCCCGCCACGACCGTGGCTTCGCGCTGCTGTCGATGCGCTCCCCGTCCGTCTCCCGGCTCTACCTCCAGGTGGCCGACGGCACCGACGCCGAGGCCTGGGCCGACGACGAGATCTGGGACGAGCTGGAGCGCCGCTTCGAGACGGACGACGACTGGCGGCTGGAGCGCGGGCCGATCACCCAGAAGTCGGTCACCCCGATGCGCTCCTACGTCCACGAGCCGATGCGGCACGGCCGGCTCTTCCTCGCCGGAGACGCGGCCCACATCGTGCCGCCGACCGGTGCCAAGGGGCTCAACCTCGCCGTCGGGGACGTCGTCACCTTCGCCCGGGCGCTGACGCACCGGCGGGAGACGGGCTCGGCCGAGCTCCTCGACGCCTACTCCGAGACCTGTCTGCGGCGCGTGTGGCAGGCCGAGCGGTTCTCCTACGACATGACGACCCTGCTGCACCCCGCCCCCGACGCCACGCCGTTCGAGAGCCGCCTCCAGCTCGCCCGCCTGGAGCGGATCGCCTCCTCCCGCGCCGCCGAGACCGATCTGGCCGAGGGGTACACCGGGTTCCCGTTCGGGTGATCGAACGGCCGGACCGTTCGATCACTGTGCGGTTCCGGCCATGTCCCGGCTCTGTCATGAATGAAGCCCTCCTGTGTGGGGAATCACGACGCCGCGTAGCGTGTTGCGCAGCAGCAAGAGGGAAAGATCCTCCTCAAGCACTAGGGTCAATCCTTTGCCTACCTATTACCCTTGAGCCCAAGGCCGCGCAGTGTGGCCACGGAGGAGCGAAATGGAGAGCAGAAACCCGGTCTTCTCGCGACGGGGGTTCAGCCGCGACAACGGCTACGCGGGCTTCAACGCCGCGCCGCAGGCCGGGGGACCCGCAGTCGGCACGCAGCAGGGCAACCCGTACGCCCAGCCGGCCGACAACCCGTACGCGCAGAACCCCTACGCCCAGCAGGGCCTGCAGCAGGGCGCCCCGCCGCAGGCCCCGGCCACCACAGGCCGGATGACCATGGACGACGTCGTCGCGCGGACCGCGACCACGCTCGGCGCCGTGGTCCTCACGGCGGTGCTGTCCTGGCTGCTGCTGCCGGTCGACGAGGCCAACATCGGCAAGTCGTACGGCATCGCCGTCGGCGCCGGTCTGGTCGCGATGGTGCTGGCGCTGATCCAGTCCTTCAAGCGCAAGCCCGTCCCGGCGCTGATTCTGTCGTACGCCGCCCTCGAGGGCGTCTTCCTCGGCGTGATCTCCAGCGCGGTGTCCACGTACATCGGGGACGGCGTCGTCGCGCAGGCCGTGCTGGGCACCATGGCGGTCTTCGCCGGTGTCCTGGTGGCCTACAAGGCGGGCTGGATCCGCGTCAACCGCCGCTTCTACGGCTTCGTGATGGCGGCCGCGCTCGGCTTCGTCCTGCTGATGGTCGTGAACCTGCTGTTCACGGTCTTCGGCGGCGGTGACGGCCTCGGCTTCCGCAGCGGTCCGCTCGGCATCGTGTTCGGTGTCATCGGCATCCTGCTCGGCGCGGCCTTCCTCGCCCTGGACTTCAAGCAGGTCGAGGACGGCGTGGCCTACGGCGCCCCGCGCGAGGAGGCCTGGCTCGCCGCCTTCGGCCTCACGCTGACGCTGGTGTGGATCTACATGGAGTTCCTGCGACTCCTGTCGATCCTGAACAGCGACTGACGCACAGCATCGTGAGAAGGGCCCCGGGATCTCGATCCCGGGGCCCTTCGCCGTGTCCGTAGTGGGTGTGTGTCGCGTGCGCGCTAGAGGAGTTTGCGCGCGGCCCTCCTCAGGTCGTACTCATGGATGATCGCCTTGGCGTGGCCGTACGCGAGGTTGTGCTCGGCGCGCAGCCAGCTGACCTTCTCCTCGAAGCGGAGAGCGGGGCCTTCGTCGACGGTGCGCAGCCAGTCGGCGACTTCACGACCGGTGCAGTGTGGGATACGGGCCAGTATGTTGCGGTGGGTCTCCTCGGAGAGGACATGGGACATCGGCGCCTCCGGTAGCAAAGGGGATGTAAGCCGGTCCTTCAGGTCACGGTGCCTGAGTGTTCGCCCGTTGGCAACAGTCCCGGTGCGACGCGTAGTCTCGCGGCGTGGTTGATACGACGCCTCTCACCCAAGCCGTGGATCACTTCGCCGACCGGTTGCGGGCCGCTTCGCAGAGCCGGCTCCAGCGCGGCGGCGCGGCGGAGGCCCTCGAACTGGCCCGGGAGTTGGTCCGCCGGGCGCAGCGGATCGAGGACCCTTCGGCGGAGCCCCGGGAGATGCCGGACGCGGGCATGTTCGCCGCCGCGGACCAGATCACGGTCGCCGTGCACGACTTGGCCCTCGTGCTCACGGACGAGGGCCAGCTGGAAGAAGCTCTGGAGTTGGTGGCGCAGGCGCAGAAGCGCGCCGCGGTGTGACCCCTACAGGCCCCTACAGGCCCCTACAGGCTCGCTATGACCCGGTCCGCCAGGATGTAGACGTTGTCCGTGCCGCACTGGAAGGTCAGGGTGTAGGCGCCCGAGATGCCGGAGCCGCCGAGCAGGAACGGGGTCTCGCCGGCGGTGAGGGCCGCGGCGAGGCGGTCCGCCGTCTCACGGTGGCCCGGGGTCATGCAGAGCGTGGTGCCGTCGGCGAAGACGTAGACGTCGAGGGTGCCGAGCGGGCCCGGGCGGACGTCGGTCAGTTCGATCTGCGACGCGGCCAGTTCCTCGAGGGTGGCCACCGTGCGCTCGTGATCGTTCACGACCGGTGACTGTACGGGCACGAAGTCCGGGTGCGAGGGGTGGCGGCGGCGGGCCGCGGCGAGTTCCGGGGACTCCCCGGCGAAGTCATCGGCGTCCGCGCCCGGCTCGGCCACCGGCTCCAGGGGCTCCAGGCCCACGAAATCGGTCTGTCGGGGCAGGAACAGCTCGCTGTCCGGCAGACCCAGCAGGGAGGGGGCGTCGGAGGCGTCACGGGCCTCCTGGGCGGCCCAGAAGGCGCGTGCCTCGGCGAGCTCCCGCTCCCGCTCCTCCGCGAGCGCCTCGGCGACCGCGGCGCGTATCTCAGCCGCGTCGGCCGTGGTGCGGGCGGCCGGGACGAAGCCGCGCAGTTCCGCGGCGGCGTCCTCGGAGCTCCTGGCGAGCTGGGTGTGCAGGGCGGCGACCTGCCGGCGCAACTGCAAGAGGGTGCGCAGGACGGCGACGCCCACGGCGCCCGTGGCGGCCGTGGTGACCAGCAAGGCGATCGGCATGGCGCTCACTGACGTACTCCCGGTTCAAAGTCGACCCCCGACTTCCTACATCAGCTTGAAGGGTGGACTATCCAACTGTCAGTGCGTAACGTCACGAAACGGACAGGAACTTGGTCCTTGTGTTTGGTGTCGAATGGCGCTGAGCTGCGTAAATCCCTCCGGGGAGGGAGATAGGTCACATCCTGGGGGAGATTGGATCACAGAACGGCCCGGAGTCCAGGTGCTTTTCGGACTCCGGGCCGGATCGTCACGACAGGTGCTGAAACGGTTACGCGCAGGCCCCGATCGAGGGCTTCGGCGCGGGTCTCGGCTCGCGGGTCTTAGCTCAGGCGTTCGATGACCATCGCCATGCCCTGGCCGCCGCCGACGCACATCGTCTCCAGACCGAACTGCTTGTCGTGGAACTGGAGGGAATTGATCAGCGTGCCGGTGATGCGGGCGCCGGTCATGCCGAAGGGGTGGCCGACGGCGATGGCGCCGCCGTTCACGTTCAGCTTGTCCAGGTCGATGCCGAGGTCGCGGTAGGAGGGGATCACCTGCGCGGCGAACGCCTCGTTGATCTCGACCAGGTCGATGTCGTCGATGGTGAGGCCGGCCCGGCGCAGCGCCTGGTTGCTCGCGTCGACCGGGCCGAGGCCCATGATCTCGGGGGAGAGGCCGGAGACGCCGGTCGACACGATGCGGGCGAGCGGGGTCAGGCCGAGCTCGCGGGCCTTGGTGTCGCTCATGATGACGACCGCGGCGGCGCCGTCGTTCAGCGGGCAGCAGTTGCCGGCGGTGACCAGCCCGTCCGGGCGGAACACCGGCTTCAGGCCCGCGACGCCCTCCATGGTGACGCCGGCGCGGGGGCCGTCGTCCTTGGAGACGACGGTGCCGTCGGGGGTCGTGACCGGGGTGATCTCGCGCTCCCAGAAGCCGTTCTTGATGGCTTCCTCGGCGAGGTTCTGGGAGCGGACGCCGAACTCGTCCATGTCCTGGCGGGTGATGCCCTTGGCGCGGGCCAGGTTCTCCGCGGTCTGGCCCATCGCGATGTACGGGTCGGGGATCAGCCCGTCCTCGCGCGGGTCGTGCCACGTCGTCCCCTCCTGCGCGGCGACGGCGGCGGTGCGGGCCTGCGCCTCGGCGAAGAGGGGGTTCATGGTGTCCGGGAGACCGTCGGAGCTGCCCTTGCCGAACCGGGAGACCATCTCGACGCCGGCCGAGATGAAGACGTCGCCCTCGCCGGCCTTGATGGCGTGCAGGGCCATGCGGGAGGTCTGCAGCGAGGAGGAACAGTAGCGGGTGATCGTGCAGCCCGGCAGGTGGTCCATGCCCATCTGCACGGCGACGATCCGGCCGAGGTTGTAGCCCTGCTCGCCGCCGGGGAGACCGCAGCCGAGCATCAGGTCGTCGATGTCCCTCGGGTCCAGCTCGGGGACCTTGGCGAGCGCCGCCTGGATGATGGTCGCGGTCAGGTCGTCCGGGCGCAGGTCCTTGAGGGAGCCCTTGCCGGCGCGGCCGATGGGCGAACGGGCGGTCGAGACGATGACTGCTTCGGGCATGACGGCTCCATTGGCGTGGGTGCGGACGGACGGGCAGGGCTGTGTGGGAAGTTACCTGCACGTATCGGCTCGGTCACGGGTATCGCGGTGTGACACTGGCCGCACTTTCTAAGCGCTTGCTTTTGCCTCCGGCGGATCGGCGGAAGTGTGCGGGTGGGTGCCGTTCCCTGGGGGCTGTGCCCCCAGACCCCCCTTCCGGCCCTGAACGGGCCTTGTCCTCAATCGCCGGACGGGCTGGAAGGGAGTGGGCCTTGTCCTCAATCGCCGGACGGGCTGGAAGGGAGTGGGCCGTGTCCTCAAGCGCCGGGCGGGCTGGAAGGGAGTGGGCCGTGTCCTCAAGCGCCGGGCGGGCTGGAAGGGAGTGGGCCGTGTCCTCAAGCGCCGGGCGGGCTGGAAGGGGTGGGCCTTGTTCTCAGACGCCGGATGGGCTGGGTCGGGTCGGTTCGGCGTCTGGGACGCGGCGCCTGCGCCTGCGCTTGAGGAGGGCCCAGGGGCCCCGGGGGCCCGTCGGCATGGCTGCCGTCACCTCTGTGCCCGGCTCCGAGGCCGCTTCCGCCGCTGCTCGGGCCACCGGCAGGAACCCCTCGCGGCGGGAGACGTCCGGGCGCTCCTCCTCCGCCGGCCACAGGCCGAGGGTCGCGCAGACCGTGGGGAGGACGGCCATCGCCGCCGTCGCGTAGCCCTCCGCCGAGGGGTGGTAGTGGTCCGGGCCGAACAGTTCCCGCGGGTTGGCCTCGAACTCGGGGCCGAGGAGGTCGCCCAGGGACACCGTGCGGCCGCCCTGCTCGACCGTGCCGATCGTCTGCGCCGCCGCCAGCTGACGGGACGCCCGGCGGGCCAGCCAGCGCAGCGGCTGCTGGACCGGCTCGATCGTGCCCAGGTCGGGACAGGTGCCCACGACCACCTCCGCGCCGGCCGTGCGCAGCCGCCGTACCGCCGAGGACAGGTGCCGGACCGAGCGGGTGGCCGGCATCCGGTGGGTCACGTCGTTCGCGCCGATCATGATCACGCAGACGTCGGGCACCGGGGTGGAGTCCCCGAGGACCAGCGCGACCTGCCGGTCGAGGTCGTCGGACTGGGCGCCGGGGAGCGCCACGTTGCGCAGCTCCACCGGGCGTTCCGCGACCGCCGCCAGGCCGGAGGCCAGCAGGGCGCCCGGGGTCTGCCCGGAGCGGTTGACGCCCTGGCCGGCCGCCGTGGAGTCGCCCAGCATCGTCAGCCGCAGGGGTTCCTTGCCGGGCCCGGGGGCGTCGTAGGCGAGGCCGTAGCGGCCGTCCGCCTGCGGGACGTGCGGATGCGCCCCGTTGTTGACCTGGCGGCGGGCCAGATGCACCTCCGCCACCACCAGCCCCACCACCGCCGCTCCGGCCAGCCCGATGCCGCCGCCGCCATAGGCCGCGCCGGCCGCGATGCGCCGGGCCACTCTCGCCCTCGACATGCTCGTCATGCCTCGACGCCACCTCCTCGTGTCCGTACACCCACTCCTTGCCCCGTACGGACCGTCGTCCAATCTCGACGAGGAGTGAACATGCGCCCCACCGGTGACCTGCGCCGTACTCTGGCGTCACCAACTACGACCACTGTTTTTGCAAGCAACCGGAGACAACGGTGCAATTCCACGACTCGATGATCAGCCTCGTCGGCAACACCCCGCTGGTGAAGCTCAACAGCGTGACCAAGGGCATCCAGGCGACCGTCCTGGCCAAGGTGGAGTACTTCAACCCGGGCGGTTCCGTGAAGGACCGCATCGCCCTGCGCATGATCGAGGCCGCGGAGAAGAGCGGCGAGCTGCGGCCCGGCGGCACGATCGTCGAGCCGACCAGCGGGAACACCGGGGTCGGGCTGGCCATCGTGGCGCAGCAGAAGGGGTACAAGTGCATCTTCGTGTGCCCCGACAAGGTGAGCACCGACAAGATCAACGTGCTGAGGGCCTACGGGGCCGAGGTCGTCGTCTGCCCGACCGCCGTGGATCCCGAGCACCCGGACTCCTACTACAACGTCTCCGACCGGCTGGTGCGCGAGACGCCCGACGCGTGGAAGCCCGACCAGTACTCCAACCCGCACAACCCGCTCTCGCACTACCACTCCACCGGCCCTGAGCTGTGGGAGCAGACGGACGGGCGGATCACCCACTTCGTGGCGGGCGTGGGCACCGGCGGCACCATCTCCGGGACCGGGCGCTACCTGAAGGACGCCAGCGACGGCAAGGTGCAGGTCGTGGGCGCCGACCCGGAGGGTTCGGTGTACTCGGGCGGGTCCGGGCGGCCGTATCTCGTCGAGGGCGTCGGTGAGGACTTCTGGCCGACCGCCTACGACCGGACCGTCGCCGACGAGATCGTCGCCGTGTCCGACAAGGACTCCTTCCAGATGACCCGCCGGCTGGCCAAGGAGGAGGGGCTGCTCGTCGGCGGTTCGTGCGGCATGGCCGTCGTCGCCGCGCTGCGCGTCGCCGAGCGGCTCGGGCCGGACGACGTCGTGGTCGTCCTGCTGCCGGACAGCGGTCGCGGTTACCTCAGCAAGATCTTCAACGACGAGTGGATGGCCGACTACGGCTTCCTCGAGGACGAGGGTCCGAGCGCGCGCGTCGCCGACGTGCTGAACGACAAGGCGCACGGCGCCATCCCGTCCCTCGTGCACATGCACCCGGACGAGACCGTCGGCGAGGCCATCGAGGTGCTGCGCGAGTACGGCGTCTCGCAGATGCCGATCGTGAAGCCGGGCGCCGGGCACCCGGACGTCATGGCCGCCGAGGTCGTCGGGTCGGTCGTGGAGCGGGAGCTGCTGGACGCGCTGTTCACCCAGCGGGCCTCGCTCTCCGACCCGCTGGAGAAGCACATGTCCGCCCCGCTGCCGCAGGTCGGCTCCGGCGAGCCGGTCGGCGACCTGATGTCGGTGCTCGGCACCGCGGACGCGGCGATCGTCCTCGTGGAGGGCAAGCCCACCGGGGTCGTCAGCCGCCAGGACCTGCTGGCCTTCCTGGCCAAGGGCGGGAAGTGACCTACCCGGGCGACAGGACCCAACTCCCGGGAAACCTCCGGTGAACGGCCTCTGCGGGCGCTGAACTTCCGTTTGCCCACCGAATGGACGGACTTCGCGGAAGTGGTACGAGGGCGTCACGTCCGCGCAGCACTCGCTTAACACGCGTCCGGCATATTTGTGGGTGTCGGAAGGGCGGGAGCGGCTCCCCGCCCCACCGGCAACCGAACGGCGTCACGGACCTCCGGAGCGGCTCCCGGACCATCCACAGACGCCATGGACGCGTAGGCCCGGCCTGACCCGGCCCGCGTCCCTCGCGGGGACCGCCGTCGTCCCGCCCCCCGGTAACGGGGGTGCGGCGGTCCCCGCGCATAGCTCTGTCCGCGACGCGTCAGCCGCGTTCCGCGGGCCCGGGGGCGGGGGCGGGCGAGGTCCAACTGCTCAGCAACGCCAGCCGTTCCGTCGTCTCCGAGGCCGGTTCCGGGGTGTAGACCAGTAGGTACTGGTCGGGGTCCGCCGGGAGGGCCATCGTCTCGTAGGGGAAGGTCAGCAGGCCCGCCACCGGGTGCTGGATCCGCTTCACGCCGAACGCGCACTCCCGGACCGGATGGTCGGCCCACAGCCGGCGGAAGTCGTCGCTCTTCAGGGAGAGTTCGCCGACGAGCGCGGCCAGCCGACGATCGTCCTGGTGATGGCCCGCCCGCACCCGCAGATGCGCGACGCACTGGACGGCCACCGCCGGCCAGTCCGGGTAGAACGCGCGGGAGGCGGGGTCGAGGAAGACGTGCCGCGGGATGTTCCGGGCCTCGGGCGCGATCCGGCCGTAGTCGAACACCGCGTCGGCGAGCGCGTTCCACGCCAGCACGTCCATCCGCACGTCCAGTACGAACGCCGGGGTGCGCTCCATGCTGTCGAGCAGCAGCTGGACGCCCGGGCGCACGCGGGGCGCGGCGGGGCGGCCGGCGGGCCTGCGGGGGCGGGCGACCGCGTGCAGATAGGCGCGCTCGGTCTCGTCCAGGCACAGGACGCGGGCTACGGCGTCCAGGACCGTGTCGCTGACTCCGCCGGACTTCGTCCGGGCGGGACCCCCGGGGCCCCGGCCCTGCTCCAGCCGGATGTAGTAGTCGACGCTCACCCCGGCGAGCTGCGCCACCTCCTCGCGCCGCAGCCCCGGTACCCGCCGGCGGCCGTACGAGGGCAGTCCCACCTCCTCCGGCCGGATGCGGGCGCGGCGCGAGCGCAGGAAATCTCCGAGGTCCCCGTCCATGCGTTCGAGGGTAGGGGAGAGGCGGGCCGCGAACCTGGTACTGGCAGACCCAGGAAAAAAGCATCCCTGGGTAGCGCGGGACCGCGCGATGAGAGTGGTGCGGGCCAGGCCGGGGAGCCGTTCCCGGGCCGTCAGCACGAGGAGTTCGCATGTCCCAGCTTCAGTACGCCGCTCTCTCGGGCCGTACCGCCGTCGTCACCGGGGCCGCCAGCGGCATCGGTGCGGCCGTGGCCGTGGTGCTCGCCGCCTCGGGCGCCCGGGTCGCGCTGCTGGCCCGGCGCGGGGACCGGCTGGAGACGGTCGCCGAGAAGATCCGCGCCGACGGCGGCGAGGCCCTCGCCGTCGTCACGGACGTCACCGACGAGGCCTCGGTGGCCGCGGCCGCCGACCGGATCCACACCCGGTACGGGACCGTCGACCTGGTCGTCAACAACGCCGGCGTGATGCTGGGCAACCCGATCGACGACGGCCGGATCGACGAGTGGCAGCGGATGCTCGACACCAACGTCACCGGCGTGCTCCGGCTGATCCGCGCCTTCGCCGGGGACCTGGTGGGCGCCGCCGCCGAGGGGCGCACGGCCGACCTGGTGAACGTCTCGTCCATCGCCGCGGGCGCCGTGTTCCCCAACTTCGCGGTGTACGGCGCCACCAAGGCCGCCGTCACCTACCTCTCGCAGTCCCTGCGCACCGAGTTCGGGCCGCGTGACGTGCGGGTCACCAACGTCGAGCCGGGGCTGACGCAGACCGAGTTGGGCGACCACCTCGACAACGCCGAGCTGTCCGGGATCCTGGACGGCATGTTCGAGGGCATCGGCGGGCTGTCCGCCGCCGAACTCGCCGACGTCGTCGGCTATGCGACCAGCCGCCCCCGGCACGTCAACCTGCGGCAGCTCGTGGTGCTGCCGACCCGGCAGGTGTGAGCCGACCCGGCAGGTGTGAGCCGAGCCGGCAGGTGTGAGCCGAGCGGTCCGCGCGGCCGGGGCGGGGCCGTGCCGCCGGGCGTCAGTCCTCCCAGGCGTCGTCCTTCGAGGTCGGGCGCCGGTGGCCGAACAGGCCGGGGTGGCTGCGGGCGGCCTGCACGACGTTGACGCCGACGATGCCCGCCCAGGAGACGAGCAGCCCCGGCAGATGCGCGGTGCCCGCGCCGATCGCGGACAGCGGGATCGCCAGCACCAGCGAGACGATGCCGAAGCCGAAGCGCTCGCCCCAGGAGTCGGTGGGCCTCGGCGAGCGCGCCCCCCGGGCCGCCACCATCTGCTGCTCCGCGAACTGCCGCCGCACGCGACGCTCCACCGCGGCGTCGATGCGCTGGTCGACCTTCTCCAGGAACGAGTCCACCAGCGCGGACTCGTACTCCTCGCCCAGTTCCCTGCGGGTCTGCAGGGTGGCGTCGAGTTCCTTCTTCAGGTCTGCGTCCTGCGCGTCCATGGTGGTCTCCCATCCCGTCATGGACACCACGGTAGGCAGCGGCCGCGCTCCCCGCACTGGGGATAGCCCCCGTCTGCGGGGTCGGGTCCGCCGGGGAGGCGGTCGCGGCGGTCGCTCAGCCGGAGGTCACTTCTTCGCGAGCCCGTGCTGCTTCGCGTAGGCGTTCGCGACGTCCTCCGGGTCCTTCTTGTCCTTGTCCACCTGCCGGTTCAGCTCGGTGAGCTGCTCGGTGGTGAGGAGGTTGCCGAGCTTGGCCAGCGCCTTGCGGACGGTGGAGTCGGCCTTGCGGTCGGCGATGAGCGGAACGATGTGCTGGCCCGGGATGAGGTTCTTGGGGTCGGTCAGCACGACCCAGTCGTTGGCCACGATGTCCGTGTCCGTGGTGAAGAGGTTCGCCACGTCGACGTCGCCCTTCTTCAGGGCGCCCTTGACCAGCGGACCGGAGGAGTCGAGGGACTTGAACTCCTTGAACTCCACGCCGTAGACGTCCTTGAGGCCCACCGCGCCGACCTGGCGGGTCTTCACCTCGGGCGCTGCGCCGATCACCAGCTTGCCGTTCTGTTTCGCCAGGTCGGCCAGCGAGGTCAGGCCGTACTTCTTCGCGGTCTCCTTGGTGACGACGAAGGCGTCCGAGTCCTCGGCCATGCCGTACGGCAGCACCTGGAGGCCGGCCGGGAGGGCGACGGCGAGGGCGTTCTGCATCTCGCCCTCCTCCGTGGCCGTCGCCTTCGGGTCGAGGTAGTGCAGCAGGGCGCCCTGGTACTCGGGGAGCAGGTCGATGTCGCCGCCCTTGAGCGCGGGGATCAGGATCTCGCGGGTGCCGAGGTTGGGGCGGACCTTCACCTTCACCCCGGCCGCCTCCAGGACGGCGGCGTAGAGGTAGCCCAGCACCTGGTTCTCGGTGAAGTTGGCGGTGCCGATGGTGACCCCGTCCTTGCTGGAGCCGCCGCCACCGGAGGTGGTGCCCTCGTTGTCGAGGGAGGTGATGCCGCCCGCGCAGGCGGTCAGGGCGGGGACGGTCGCGGCCGCGAACAGGCCGCCGAGGATCATGCGTCGGTTCATGTCGGGGGTTCCCTAGGCGGTCTGGGCGGGGCGGTGCCGGAAGAGGAGGCGCTGGAACGCGCTCAGCAGGAGGTCCAGGGCGATGGCGACGACCGCGACCAGCACCGCGCCGCCGAGCACCTGGACGAGGTCGCGCTGGGCGAGACCGTCGAAGACGTAGCGGCCGAGGCCGCCGAAGGAGACGTACGCGGCGATCGTGGCCGTGGCGACGACCTGGATGAGGGCGAGGCGCAGGCCGGTCATGATCAGGGGGAGGGCCAGCGGCAGCTCCACGTGGAACAGGACCTGGTGGCCGCGCATGCCCTGGCCGCGCGCCGCGTCCTTCACGTCCGGATCGACGGCCGTCATGCCGGCGTAGGTGTTGGTCACGATCGACGGGACCGCGAGGGCGACGAGCGCGACGTAGACCGGCAGCATCGACAGTCCGCCGGCCAGGAAGACCAGGACGACCAGGCCGACGGTCGGCAGCGCACGGCCGAAGGAGGCCAGGTTGATCGCGAGGAACGCGCCCCTGCCGGTGTGCCCGATCAGCAGGCCCAGCGGGAGGCCGATCGCGGCCGCGATGAGGGTGGCCAGCAGCGAGTACTGGAGGTGCTCGGCGAGCCGGTGCGCGATGCCGTCCGAGCCGGACCAGGTGGAGCCGGTGGTGAGCCAGCTGCCGAGGTTCTTGAACAGTTCGTACATCAGGCTCGCCGCCTCTTCCACGGGGTGAGGAGGTACTGGACGCCGACCAGGGCCGCGTCCGCGACGACCGCGAGGAGGATCGTCAGGACCACGCCCGCGATCACCGGCGTCGGGAAGTTGCGCTGGAAGCCGTCGGTGAAGAGCTGGCCGAGGCCGCCGTCGCCGATGTAGGTGGCGACCGAGACCAGGGAGATCGACATGACCGTCGCGATGCGGACGCCCGCCATGATCACGGGGAGCGCGAGCGGGAACTCGACGGTGAGGAGCGTGCGCAGGGGGCGCGTGCCCATCGCCTTGGCCGCCTCCTTGGTCTTCGCGGGCACCGAGTCGAGGCCCTCGACCGTGTTCCGCAGCAGCACGACCAGCGTGTAGACGGTCAGGCCGATCACGGTGGTGGTGCGGGTCAGACCGCTGACCGGCAGCAGCAGCACGAAGATCGCGATCGACGGGATCGTGAACAGCACGTTCGACAGACCGAGCAGGAAGCCGCGCAGCGGGCGGACCCGGTGGGCGACCACCGCGAGCGGGAGGCTGATCAGCAGACCGAGCAGGACGGCGGTCAGCGCGGCCTGGAGGTGGGAGATCGTGAGGGTGGTCAGATCGTCGGTATGGCCGGATATCCAGGACCAGTCGATGGTCATGCGGCCACCACCCGTGCCTCGGCGTGGGCCTGACCCGCGTGGGTGTGGATGTCGTCACGGGAGGTGACGCCGGTCAGGACGCCGTCGGCGTCGACGCGGGCCACCAGGCCGGTGGGGGAGGCGACCGACTCGTTGAGCGCCGCGAGGAGGGAGTCGCCGTCCTTGAGGGGCCGGACGGGTATGTCGGCGTCCTTCGAGGTCCAGCGCAGCGGCTTGCGGGCCTCGTCGAGCGTGAGGGTCCAGGCGCCGCCCTCGGGGGCCGCGCCCTGCGGGACGTTCGCGAGGGTGGTCAGCGAGAGCAGCTTGAGGCCGCGCTCGGCGCCGAGGAAGTCGGCGACGAAGTCGTCGGCCGGCCGGGCGAGCAGCTCGGCGGGCGAGGCGCACTGGACGAGGTGGCCGCCGGTGCGGAACACGGCGATCTGGTCGCCGAGCCGGACGGCCTCGTCGATGTCGTGCGTGACGAAGACGATGGTCTTGCTCAACTCCTTCTGGAGCCTGAGCAGTTCGTCCTGGAGCTGGGTGCGCACCACCGGGTCGACCGCGCCGAACGGCTCGTCCATGAGGAGCACCGGCGGGTCGGCGGCGAGCGCGCGGGCCACCCCGACGCGCTGCTGCTGGCCGCCGGAGAGCTGGTGCGGGTAGCGGCTGCCGGACTCGGCCGACAGGCCGACCGTCTCCAGCAGCTCGGCCGCGCGGGCGCGTGCCTTGCGCCGGCCGTGGCCCAGCAGCAGCGGCACGGTGGCGATGTTGTCGAGCACCGTGCGGTGCGGGAAGAGCCCCGACTGCTGGATGACGTAGCCGATGGATCGGCGCAGCTCGGCCGCGTCCTGCTGGAGGACGTCCTTGCCGCCGACCTGGATGGTTCCCGAGGTCGGGTCGACCATCCGGTTGATCATCCGCAGGGTGGTGGTCTTGCCGCAACCGGAGGAACCGACCAGGACGGTCACGCCGCCCTCCGGCATATGGAGGGAGAGATCGTGGACTGCTGTCGTGCCGTTGGGGAAGCGCTTGTGGACCGCGTCGAACTGGATCATGAGTTGTCCCTTGCCCGGCTGTATAACGTCATGCAGAGTTCTCCGTAGATGAATAACTTGTCAACGGTTGGTTGTTAATCCGACGTAACGGATGACCGGTAGGCAAGATCAAGTGTCCGGATTGAGGGGAGTTTGCAGCCTTATGTCGTCTCGGATGGTGGACACTCCTCTTGGAGCGGGCCCCGGTCTCGTCGTCCTCGACGGGATCGCTCTCGGCGTCGCGGACGTCGCGCGCCTCGCCGACGGGACCGCCCGACCGGTCGCCGGCTCCGACGCGACCAAGCGGATGACCGAGGCCTGGGACGCCGCCCGCCAGATCGCCGCCACCGGCCGCGTCTACGGCCGCTCCACCGGGGTCGGCGCCAACCGGAACGAGGACGTGCCCACCGAGGCCGCCGCCGAGCACGGACTGCGCCTGCTGCGCAGCCACGCCGGCGCCATCGGCGAGGAGCTGCCCGCCCGGCAGGTCCGGGCGATGCTCGCCGTCCGCGCCAACCAGCTGCTGGCCGGCGGCGCGGGACTGCGGCCCACCGTGGTCACGGCGCTGTGCGAGGCGCTGGAGAACGGGGCGTATCCGGTCGTCAACGAGTTCGGCTCGGTGGGCACCGGCGACCTCGCGGCACTCGCGCAGGTCGGACTCGCCCTCGTCGGCGAGCATCCCTGGCGCGGCGAGGGCGCCCCGGAACCACAGCCCCTCGACAACAACGACGCCCTCGCGCTCATCAGCAGCAACGCCCTCACCCTCGGCCAGGCCGCCCTCGCCCTGCACGAACTGCGCGGGCTCATCGAGGCCACCCAGGTCGTCGGCGCGCTGTCGCTGCTGGCCGTCGACGGGTCGCACGAGGCGTACGCCGCCCCCGTGCACGCCGCGCGCCCGCACCGCGGCTCCAGCGAGGTCGCCCGCCGCATGCGGCAGCTGATCGGCGCCGAGGACCGGCCCACCCCGCCGCTCGGCAGGATCCAGGACCCCTACGGGTTCCGCTGCCTGCCCCAGATCCACGGCCCCGCGCACGACGCCGCCGACGCCCTGGAGGAGGTGATCGCCATCGAGATCAACGCGGCCGCCGAGAACCCGCTCATCTCCCCCGAGGACATGGCCGCCTACCACCACGGCGGCTTCTACCAGGCCCAACTCGCCCTCGCCCTGGACCACTTCAGGCTGGCCCTGACCCAGGTGGCGCGGCTGTCCACCTCCCGCCTCTCCACCCTCAACGAACCCGCCTACACCCGGCTGCGCCCCTTCCTCGCCGACCCCGAGCCCGCCTCCTCCGGCGTGATGATCCTGGAGTACGCCGCCGCGGCCGCCCTCGGTGACCTGCGCGCCTTCTCCGCGCCCGCCTCCCTTGGCCACGCTGTACTCTCCCGGGGCGTCGAGGAACAGGCCAGCTTCGCCTCGCTCGCCGCCCGGCAGACACTGCGCGCCTGCGCCGCGTACCGTCTCGTCGTCGGCTGCGAACTCGTCGCCGCCGTACGGGCGCTGCGCCAGCGCGAGCTGCGGCCCGAGCCGGGACTCCCGGCCGGGCAGGCGTGGGAGCTGGCCGAGGCGGTGCTCGACGCGGAACAGGCCGACCGGCCGCTCACGGCCGACGTGAGCGCGGCGGCCGCACTGCTGGACCGGTTCACGGAGATCTGGAGGGGGAGCGGGGCATGAGCGCGGAGACGGAGACGGCCACCGGCAGTGGCAAGGGTGCGCCGGGTTCGGCCGTGGAGGGTGCGATCGTCGCGGACAGTCCCGCCGCCCGGCTGCAGGCGCTCTTCGAAGGGCACCGGCTGACGCCGACCCAGCGGCGCATCGCGCACAGCATGGTGCGGCGCGCCTCCGACGTGCCGTTCCTGTCCAGCGTGGAGCTCGCCGAGCTCGCCGGGGTCAGCCAGCCGTCGGTGACCCGCTTCGCGGTCGCCCTCGGCTTCGACGGCTACCCCGCCCTGCGCAAGCACCTGCGGGAGGTCGCCCCCGCCGAACACGCCGCCGACTCGGCCTCCTACAACGAGTACCAGCAGGCCGTCGAGGCCGAGATCGAGAACCTGAAGCACCTCGCCGAGCTGCTCGCCGACCCCCGGCCCCTGCATCGGGCGGGCCGGATGCTGGCGGCCTCGCGTCCGCTGCCCGTCCTCGGGCTGCGCGCCGCCGCCTCCCAGGCCTACGGCTTCGCGTACTTCGCCGCCAAGGTCCATCCGGACGTACGGCTGCTGAACGAGGGCGGCACAATGATCCACGACCGGATCGACGCCGCCGTCCGCGCGGGCGCCACCGCCCTGCTCTGCTTCGCACTGCCCCGGCACCCGCGCGAGGTCGTCGACACCCTCACCTACGCCCGGCAGGCCGGACTGAGCGTGGTGACGGTCGCCGACTCGGCGTTCGCACCGGTCGCCAAGGTCTCCGACCTGCTGCTGCCGGCCGCCGTCGGCACCGGACTCGCCTTCGACACGGCCTGCGCGCCGATGCTCCTCGGGCGGGTGCTGCTGGAGGCGATGTGCGACGACCTGCCCGACGCGCAGGCCCGGCTCGAGGAGTTCGACGCACGGGCGGCGGCGCGGGGACTGTTCGTGGAGTAGGCCCGCGGCGGGCGCGGCGGGCGTGGCGGGCGTGGCGGGCGTGGCGGGCGTGGCGGGCGCGGTGGGCTCGGCGGCGCGGAGGGCGCGGTGGGCTGCGGGCGCAGGGGCTCGGCGGGCACGGAGGGCACAGCGGGCGCGGAGGGCTCGGCGGCAAGGCGGCGTGGAGGGCGCGGCGGGCTGCGGGCGCAGGGGCTCGGCAGGCTCGGTGGGCTCGAAGGCTCGGTGGGCGCAGGGGCTCGGCGGGCGCGGCGGGCTCGGCGGCAAGGCGGCGCGGAGGGCTGTGGGCGCAGGGGCTCGGCAGGCTCAAGGGCTCGGTGGGCGCGGAGGCTCGGCGGGCGCAGGGGCTCGGCGGCAAGGCGGCGCGGAGGGCTGTGGGCGCAGGGGCTCGGCGGGCGCAGGGGCTCGGTGGGCTCGGTGGGCGCGGAGGGTTCGGCGGCACGGCGGCGCGGTGGGCTCGAAGGCTCGGCGGGCTCAAGGGCTCGGCGGGCTCGGTGGCTTCAGGGGCTCGGTGGGCTCAGGGCTCGGTGGGCTCAGGGATCGGACGGTCGGATTTTTTGCCGTGCGCTCTCAGACTCGTCTCACGTTCGCTCACTAGTCTGAACGGTCAGGAAACTTGTGCCGGACTGATCAGGAGGCGGACGTGGCACGCGGAGGGCAGGGGCTGGCTCGGGTGGCCGTCGTCGTACGGGCCGGAGCCGCGCCGTGGTGGTGGTGCGGGGTGTTCGCGGCGGGGGTCGGTGTCCTGGTGCCCGGCCTCACGGGGCGGCGGATCGGGGTGCTGGCCGGGGCCGCGCTGTTCATCGTGGCCGGCGCGGTGGCGGCGACGCGCGGTCGCCGTCGGCTCAGGGAACTCGGCCGGGGCGCCGCCCGGGCGGGCAAGCACGATGTGCTCCAGGACCGGGCGGTGACCGTCCGCGGCTGGCGGCGCGGCCACCGCTGGTGGCTGCTGCTCGCCTTCGTGGTCGCGCTGGGCAGCTCCTTCGCCGTCCCCGCGGCCGCCGGTCTGCTGCTCGCCGGCTGGGGGACCGGGCTGCGGCTCAAGGCCGCCTGGCTCGGCCGGCGCGAGCGGGAGGACGAGGCGCTGCTGTGGGTGCGCGTCGACTGGCTCGACCGGCGCGGCGGACGTCCGGCCGGAAAGGCCGTCAAGGCGTACCGCAGCACCGGCATCGCGGCGGGCGACGCGGCCCCGGGCGGGGCCCGCCGCCGCACCGCGGCGCTGGTGTAGCTACGCCTACACCTCCAGATCCTCCTCGATCTTCTTCAGCTGGTGGCGGGCCATCGCGAGATTGGCCCGCTTGGCGTCCAGGACCAGATACAGGAAGAGCCCGTTGCCGCCGCGTCCGCTGATCAGGCGGAGCAGGTGGTACTGGTCGGACAGGGTGATCAGGATGTCCTCGATCTGGGCCTTGAGCCCGAGGTGCTCCATGGTGCGCATCTTGGCGCGCACCACGTCCGTGTTCCCGGCGGCGGCGACGTTGAGGTCGAACCCCTTGCTGCCGCCCAGCGTGCCCAGCGCCATGCCGCTGGTGTAGTCGACGAGCGCGACTCCGGTCGCGCCCTCGATGGAGGCGAGACACTCTTTCAGGGTGGTTTCGGTGTTGGCCATGCTGTGCTCCTCGGTTCCTCTCAACTTTCCGTGGTGGTGCGCGCGTTGGTGGTGGCTGGGCCGCGCGCCGATCTGGTCCGAACGGTGGGGGTCTTGGCAGGAGTGCGCACCGGCGGCTTCGCGGGCGTCTTGGCGGACGTCTTGTCCGGCGTCGTGCCCTCGGTCTTGGCCGGTGCCTTCCTGGAGGCCGCCCGCGCCTGACGCGCCTGTGCCTCCTGGGCGTCGACGAGCTCCCCGATGCGCGTGGCGGCCCGGCGGCCCTCCAGGTGCAGCCGGCCGACGTTGACGCGGTCCTGCGCGAGCAGGGTCAGCACGGCGCTCTCACCGGCCGCGTACGTGGCGACGTAGCCGTACCGGCCGCGCACGAGCAGTTCGCGGAACTCGCCCTGGCCGGTCGTGTCCGCCATCCGCACCGCGACGCCGAGGGCGGCGGCGGTCAGCGCGGCCACCACCTCCGGCTCCACGCCGGGGGTGTCGTGGGCGAGGACGAGACCGTCCACGCCGGCCGTGAGCGCGCCGGTCAGCTGGGGCACCCGGGCCCGCAGTCTGCGCAGTTCGTCGAGTATCTCGGGCGCGGAAGCCATCAGCTCGCTCCTCTCGGCCCGCGGTCG
This sequence comes from Streptomyces sp. NPDC002623, assembly GCF_053592635.1. Taxonomy (NCBI): domain Bacteria; kingdom Bacillati; phylum Actinomycetota; class Actinomycetes; order Kitasatosporales; family Streptomycetaceae; genus Streptomyces; species Streptomyces sp. NPDC002623. The sequence continues at coordinate 123,008 of NZ_JBSFWB010000021.1, forward strand.
TTGCCGTTCAAAGGGCCTCCAGCGCATCCCTGAGCCTCTTCAGCAGGGTGATGTCGGGGTCGTTGACGCGGGGCAGGGTGATGCCCGGCGGGGGGTCGGGGGTGGGAGCCGCGGGGGACGCGGGGAGTCCCGGGGCGTCCGGGGCTCCCGGTCGCCCGTGCCGGGGAGGGGACGGGGACGGGGGTGCGGTCGGCGGGCGGTGGCGGGGGAGCGGGGGCGGGAAGAGGGCGGTGAGCAGGCCGGCCGCGGCGAGGCGTCGGACGTCCACCAGGGTGTGGAAGGCCTGCCGGCCCAGCTCGCGGGCGATGTCCGACGCGGTGCGGACGCCGTCCGCCAGGGCCAGCACCGCGCTCTGCCGGGCGGTCGGCGTCGGCGCGGCGACGGTCTCGGCCCGGCGCAGCGGCGCCCCGTCGGTCAACGGGTCCGGCCACAGCCGGTGCAGCAGCTCACGGCGGCGCAGCGTCTCGCGCTCGACCGCGTCGACCGGGACCGGTCTGAGGGCGCCGAGCCAGTGCCCGGCGCCGTACCGGAAGTGGCCCGGGGTGCTGCTGGGGGCGAGCGCGAAGTAGGCCGCGTCGTACACCGCCTCCAGGTGGCACAGTTCCAGCGCGCCGCGCGGGACCCGGTGGGCGTCGAGCAGCAGACGGGCGGCGCCGTACTCCTCGTCGGCCCGGTCCACGGCGTCCTGCCAGACGGCGGGGGAGAGGGTGCCGTGGGACAGGAGCAGCACGTCGAGGCCGGGGGCGAGCGGGCTCTCGGCGTGCACCACCCGGCCCTCGGCGAGGTAGAGCGAGCCGCGCTCGCGCTCCAGGACGCCGGTCGCCCGCTCGGCCGCGAGCCGGGTCAGCATCGGCGACAGACCGCCGCCGTTCTCCCGGGCCCCGGACTTCTCCCGTACCGGCAGCCGGGGCGGCGGGGTCGTGCCCGGCGGAGTCGTTCTCACCGCGGTCACCCCAGCACCAGCCGTCCGGCCATCTCGCCCAGCCGGATCCGGGCCAGCGCGAGGTTGCCGTCCGCCCGGCCCAGCCACACATGGAGGAACACGCTGCTGTCGAAGGACGTCGGCACGAAGCGCAGCACGTGGTAGCTGTCCCGGTTGCTGATGATCAGATCCTCGACCGGGGGATCGACGAGCCCCGCCCCGCCCGCTCCCTCCGCGCCGTCGACGCCGTCATGGCCGACGTAGCCGTCCGGGGTGAACGCGCGCTGCTCCGAGGTGAGCCGGGCGACCTCCGCGGCCTCGGCGGCGGCCGCCTCGTGGTCGCCGCCGGGGAACTCCCCGACCGCGCCCAGGGCGAGCCCGCTGGTCCAGTCGACCAGCGCGGCGCCCCGGGCACCGGGCAGCCGCATGGCCTCCAGTAAGCACTCGTCGATTCCGGGCACCGTTGGCTCCCCTCCCGCCTGCGGTTCGGTTGAGTGATGAAGACGCTACGCAACGTATGCGCGAGGGGTGAGTCTTCTGGCATTTTCCAGCGGAACATGCGCGGCGGTGACTAGGGTGGGTCGGCTGTCCACGTTCCGGGCCCGTATCGGCGTCCCCGGCGGCTCTGACGCCCCAGGTGTCTCTTCAACACCGTGTCCATGGCGTGCGTCAACGGCGTGCGCATCATGCTGGGGTGGTGGCGGTGACGGTGTGCGCCCCGCCGTGCTCTCCAGCGCTCCCTTCGCATCCGGCGTCGCGACTTGGCGTCTCCATGTATTGACTAGCTCTATTCAGGCAGTCAGGATGTGAATAAGGAAAGCAACAATCCGGCTAGGAGGCAGACCATGTCAGGACCCCGCCCCGTACGAGCGCCCCGCGGTACGGAACTGAGCGCCCTGGGATGGCAGCAGGAAGCCGCCCTGCGGATGCTGCAGAACAACCTGGACCCCGAGGTCGCCGAACACCCCGACAAGCTCGTCGTCTACGGCGGCACCGGCAAGGCGGCCCGCGACTGGCGCTCCTTCGACGCGATGGTCCGCACCCTGCGGACGCTGAAGCAGGACGAGACGATGCTCGTCCAGTCCGGCCGCCCGGTCGGCGTCATGCAGACCCACGAGTGGGCCCCGCGCGTCCTCATCGCCAACTCCAACCTCGTCGGCGACTGGGCCAACTGGGAGGAGTTCCGCCGCCTGGAGGCCCTCGGCCTCACCATGTACGGCCAGATGACCGCCGGCTCCTGGATCTACATCGGCACCCAGGGCATCCTCCAGGGCACCTACGAGACCTTCGCCGCCGTCGCCGCGAAGAAGTTCAACGGCACCCTCGCCGGGACGATCACCCTCACCGCCGGCCTCGGCGGCATGGGCGGCGCCCAGCCGCTCGCCGTGACGATGAACGACGGCGTCGCGATCTGCATCGACGTCGACCCGCGCGCCATCGAACGCCGCATCGAGCACCGCTACCTGGACGTGAAGGCCGACTCCCTGGAGCACGCCCTCCAGCTCGCCGTCGAGGCCCGCGACCAGCGCAAGCCGCTCTCCATCGGCCTGCTGGGCAACGCCGCCGAACTGCTCCCGCGCATGCTCGCCGAGGGCGCCCCCATCGACATCGTCACCGACCAGACCTCGGCGCACGACCCGCTGGCGTACCTGCCCGTCGGCGTCGACTTCGACGACATGGCGGACGCCGCGGCCAAGGACCCGGCCGGCTTCACGACCCGCTCCCGCGAGTCCATGGCGAAGCACGTCGAGGCCATGGTCGGCTTCATGGACGCCGGCGCCGAGGTCTTCGACTACGGCAACTCCATCCGTGGCGAGGCCCAACTCGCCGGATACGACCGGGCGTTCGCCTTCCCCGGCTTCGTCCCCGCCTACATCCGCCCGCTCTTCTGCGAGGGCAAGGGCCCCTTCCGCTGGGCGGCCCTGTCCGGCGAGGCCTCGGACATCCACAAGACGGACCGCGAGCTCCTGAAGCTGTTCCCGGAGAACGAGTCGCTGCACCGCTGGATCAAGATGGCCGGCGAGCGCGTCCACTTCCAGGGCCTGCCGGCCCGCATCTGCTGGCTGGGCCAGGGCGAGCGCGACAAGGCGGGCGCCCTCTTCAACGACATGGTCGCCGACGGCACGCTCGCCGCGCCGCTCGCCATCGGCCGCGACCACCTCGACTGCGGCTCCGTCGCCTCCCCGTACCGCGAGACGGAGGCCATGCTCGACGGCTCCGACGCGATCGCCGACTGGCCGCTCCTCAACGCCATGGTGAACGTCGCCTCCGGCGCGTCCTGGGTCTCCATCCACCACGGCGGCGGCGTCGGCATGGGCCGCTCCATCCACGCGGGCCAGGTCTCGGTCGCCGACGGCACGAAGCTCGCGGGCGAGAAGATCCGCCGTGTCCTGACCAACGACCCCGGGATGGGTGTGATCCGGCACGTGGACGCCGGCTACGACATCGCCGAGCGCGTCGCGGACGAGAAGGGCGTGCGCGTCCCCATGCGCGAGGGTGACGACGCGTGAGCTTCCACAGCATGTGGGCGGAGCTGCTGCCGGTCGGCCGCAGCTCCGCCTCCGGCGGCTACCGGCGCTACGCCTGGACCGGGGCCGACGCCGACTGCCGGGCCTGGTTCAAGGGGCAGGCCGAGGCGCGCGGGCTGGCCTACGAGATCGACCGCAACGGCAACCAGTGGGCCTGGCTCGGGGATCCGACGGCCGGGGACGCGGTCGTCACCGGGTCGCATCTCGACTCCGTGCCCGACGGCGGGGCCTTCGACGGCCCGCTCGGCGTGGTGTCCTCCTTCGCCGCCCTCGACGAACTGCGCGCACGGCAGGCCGAGTTCACCAAGCCCCTCGCCCTCGTCAACTTCGGCGACGAGGAGGGCGCCCGCTTCGGGCTCGCCTGCGTGGGCTCCCGGCTCACCGCCGGACAGCTCACCGTGGAACAGGCCCACCGGCTCACCGACGGCGACGGGGTCACCCTCCCGCGGGCCATGGAGGCCGCCGGGTTCGACCCCGACGCCATCGGCCCGGACCCGGAGCGGCTCGCCCGCATCGGCGCCTTCGTCGAACTCCATGTGGAGCAGGGGCGCGCGCTGGACCTCTCCGGCGACCAGGTCGGCATCGCCAGCGCCATCTGGCCGCACGGACGCTGGCGGTTCGACTTCCGGGGCGAGGCCAACCACGCCGGCACCACCCGCCTCGTGGACCGGCGCGACCCGATGCTGCCGTACGCCGAGACCGTGCTCGCCGCCCGCCGCGAGGCCCGGCTGGCGGGCGCCGTCGCCACCTTCGGCAAGATCTCCGTCGAGCCCAACGGCGTCAACGCCATCCCCTCCCTGGTGCGCGGCTGGCTCGACTCCCGGGCCGCCGACCAGGCCACCCTCGACGCCGTCGTCGCGGGGGTGCAGGACGCGGCGCGCGACTACGCCGAGGTCCATGGCATCGACCTGGACATCGTCCGCGAGTCGTTCACGCCCGTCGTCGAGTTCGACCACGCCCTGCGCGACGAACTCGCCCGTATTCTCGGCCGGGAGCAGGACCCCGAGCTGAAGATCCCGGTCCTCGGCACCGGCGCCGGACACGACGCCGGGATCCTCTCCGGGGACATCCCCACCGCCATGCTGTTCGTGCGCAACCCCACCGGCGTCTCGCACTCCCCGGCCGAGTTCGCCGCCGAGGACGACTGCGTGGCCGGCGTGCACGCCCTCGCCGACGTACTGGAAGGACTGGCCTGCAGGTGACCTCCACGCAGCGGACACGGACGTACTGGCTGGAGCACGCCTGGCTCGACACCAACGTCGAACCGGGCGTCGCCCTCGAGGTGACGGACGGCCGTATCACCGCCGTCCGGACGGGCGTCGACTCCCCGCCGCCCGGCGCCGAGCCGCTGCGCGGCCTCACCCTCCCGGGGCTGGCCAACGCCCACTCGCACGCCTTCCACCGCGCCCTGCGCGGCACCGTCCAGGTCGGCTCCGGCACCTTCTGGACCTGGCGCGAGATCATGTACTCGATCGCCGACCGGCTGACCCCGGAGACCTACCACCAGCTGGCCCGCGCGGTGTACGCCGAGATGGCGCTGGCCGGCATCACGGCCGTCGGCGAGTTCCACTATCTGCACCACGCCCACGGCGGCACCCCCTACGCCGACCCCAACGCCATGGGCGAGGCCCTGATCGAGGCCGCCGCCGACGCCGGCATCCGCATCACCCTCCTCGACACCGCCTACCTGTCCTCCGGCTTCGGACAGGCCCCCAACGCCCACCAGCTCCGCTTCTCCGACGGCGACGCGGACGCCTGGGCCGAACGCTGTTCACTTCTCAAGGAACGGGATCACGCGAGGATCGGGGCGGCGATCCACTCCGTGCGGGCCGTGCCCGCCGACCAGTTGGAGACGGTGGCGCGCTGGGCCGAGGAGCGCCGGGCGCCGCTGCATGTGCACCTGTCCGAGCAGACCGCCGAGAACGACGCCTGCCGTCAGGCCCACGGCCGCACGCCCACCCGGCTCCTCGCCGACCACGGCGTCCTCGGCCCGCGCACCACGGGTGTCCACAACACGCACCTCACCGACGAGGACATCGCCCTCCTCGGCCGCTCCGGCACCGGCACCTGCATGTGCCCGACGACCGAACGGGACCTCGCCGACGGCATCGGCCCGGCCGTGGCCCTCCAGGCCGCGGGCTCACCGCTCTCCCTCGGCTCCGACAGCCACGCCGTCATCGACCTGCTCGAAGAGGCGCGCGCGATGGAGCTGAACGAGCGGCTGCGCACCCGCACCCGGGGTCACTGGACGGCGGCCGCCCTGCTGCGCGCCGCCTCCGCCGACGGCCACGCGGCCCTCGGCAACCCGGACGCGGGCGACCTGGAGGCCGGCGCGGTCGCCGACTTCACGACGATCGCCCTGGACTCGGTCAGGACAGCGGGCCCGCTGCCCAGGCTCGGCGCCGAGACGGCCGTCTTCGCGGCGACCGCGGCGGACGTACGGCACACGATCGTCGCCGGACGGCACGTCGTGCGCGACGGGGTGCACACGCTCGTCCCGGATGTGCCGCAGGCCCTGGCGAGGGCCGTCGCAGCCCTGCACAGCTGATCACCGCTTCCCGCCCGGCCACCCACGAGGACACCATGAGCAGCACCGGCACGACAACCGTCATCACCAACATCGCCACGCTGGTCACCAACGACCCCTCTCTAGGTGACGGCTCTCCTCTCGGTCTGATCCAGGACGCGGCCGTCGTCATCGACGGCGACCGCGTCGCGTGGACCGGTGAATCAAGCAAAGCACCCGCCACTGACAATCGGGTCGACGCCGGCGGCCGGGCCGTCCTCCCGGGCTTCGTCGACTCCCACTCCCACCTCGTCTTCGCGGGCGACCGCACGGAGGAGTTCAACGCGAGGATGTCGGGCCGCGGTTACACGGCGGGCGGCATCCGGACGACGGTGGCGGCGACGCGTGCCGCGAGCGACGAGGAACTCGAGGCGAACGTCGTCCGTTTCCTCGCCGAGGCGCTCCGTCAGGGCACCACCACCTTCGAGACGAAGTCCGGCTACGGCCTGACGGTCGCCGACGAGGCCCGCGCCCTGCGCCTCGCGGCGAAGCACACCGACGAGGTCACGTACCTCGGCGCGCACATCGTCTCCCCCGACTACGCCGACGACCCGGCCGGATACGTCGCGCTGGTCACCGGCGAGATGCTCGACGCCTGCGCCCCGCACGCCCGCTGGATCGACGTCTTCTGCGAGAAGGGCGCGTTCGACGGCGACCAGGCCCGAGCGATCCTGACGGCCGGCAAGGCGAAGGGCCTGCACCCCCGCATCCACGCCAACCAGCTCTCCTACGGCCCCGGCGTGCAGCTGGCCGTCGAACTGGACGCGGCCAGCGCCGACCACTGCACCCACCTCACGGACGCGGACGTCGACGCGCTGGCGAGCGGCGAGACGGTCGCGACCCTGCTGCCGGGCGCGGAGTTCTCCACCCGGGCGCAGTGGCCCAACGCCCGCCGCCTGCTGGACGCGGGCGTCACCGTCGCCCTCTCCACGGACTGCAACCCGGGCTCGTCCTTCACGTCGTCCGTGCCGTTCTGCATCGCGCTCGCGGTGCGGGACATGGGGATGACCCCGGACGAGGCGGTGTGGTCGGCGACGGCGGGCGGCGCGGCGGCCCTGCGCCGCACGGACATCGGCCGGGTGACCCCCGGCGCCCACGCCGACCTGACCCTCCTCGAAGCCCCCAGCCACGTCCACCTGGCCTACCGCCCGGGCGTGCCCCTCGTCTCGGGCGTGTGGCGGCGGGGCCGACGCATCGTCTGAAGCGTGGACGGCACACCGGACCCGGCCCGGCCGCGGGTGGCGACGGCTCAGCCCGGGCAGCGGCCGGTGGAGGCGTTCGAGGCCACCGGGTCCGGGCAGTCGTCAGGTCGCCCCCGCTCGCCACAGCTGGTCCCCCGCCTCGTCCAGCGGGTTCAGGGACACGCCGCCGCTGGCGTCCGCCGTCAGGGCCGTCTCTATCGCGATCGCCGGGCGGATCGTGCCGTCGGCGTCCACGGTGAAGCGCAGGTTGTCGCCGTGGCCGCCCTCCACCGACGCGCACTCCCACACCCCCACGCCCTTGTCCACGGAACCCCGGCTGTCCAGGCAGTAGTCCTGGTCGGCGGAGGACTGGAGGACACCGCGCGCCGCGTCGACCCGCCACCGTTGGCTGGGGGAGGCGGAGCACGGCGCCGTCACCACGTCCGTGCCGTTGTCGAAGTCGCCCGCCACCTCCAGGCACCGCCCCGTGGCGACATTCACGACCTGGGCGTACGCGCCGCCGGGGGCGTGCGTCGGGGAGGGGGCGGGGGTAGGGGTGGGGCTCGGCTTCGGCCTGGCTGAACTCGGGGGCGCCGAAGGGGACGGGCTGGACGGCGCGGGCGAGGCCGAAACCGTCGTCGTCGCCGTGACCGTCACCTGCGGGGCGCTCGACGGGGCCGTCACCACCGCCCCCGCCGAGCCCTGCGGGTCGCCCGAAGGCCAGAGCAGGAGCACGGCCAGGACGGGTATCACCGCCACTCCCAACGCCGCCGACGCCAGCACGACGCCTCGGGGCGCGCGTCGAGCGGCGGCCGGTTCCCCCGCCTTGGACGGCTCCCCCGCCTTGGACGGCTCCCGCTCCTCGCGCGCGTACGCGGCCCCGCCCCACGGCAGCAACCCCTCCGCCAGCGCCCCGCGAGGGTCCGCGCGCAACGCGTGCTGCTCCTCGTAGGCCGTCGCGCAGTGCGGGCAGTGGGTGCGGTGGGCCTCCAGGTCGGGGCTGTGCCGCGCGCCCTGCGGGCGGACCGACTCCTCGATCAGCCGGCGGAAGTCCGCGCAGCGCGGATCGTCGGAGGCGGCGAGGCGCAGGCGGAGAGCCGTCTGCGCCAGGGACTGGAGCGCGGGGTCCGTTCCGTAGGTGACGTCCTGTGTCGTCAGGCCGAGCAGGCCGGCCGTGCGCTCGACGGGCTCGCGCTCCAACACGCCGTACCAGACCAGGCCCTGGGCGTCGGAGGGGAGGGAGCGCAGCGCGGTGAGCAGCGGCGGCTTCGGCCCGCCGTGCGCTGCCGTGTTGAGGACCAGGAGGAGCCCCGCGTCCAGTCCGCCCGCCCGGTCGTCCGCGGCCCAGCTCGCCGCGACCTGCCCGGTCAGCAGCAGGAGCCGGTGCCGCCAGGGGCTGCCGGAGTCGTTGCCGCGTGCCGTCTCCCGGGCCGCGAGCGTGAACGCCTCCGCCGCCAGTCGCCGCGCGGCCGGCTCGCTCGTCGTGCACAGCCGGGCGTACGCCAGGACGGCCGGATGATGGCGGGTGCGCAGCTCGCGCAGTGCCGGGTAGGCCGTGGCGGGGGCGGCGCGCAGCAGCTCGGTGAGGTGCGCGTCGGAATCCATGAGGTCGCCTCCGATGCTGACGTACCAGTCAGTCTGGGGTGGAGGCGACCTTAGTGGCGACCGGCGTCCCGTGGGGAGGTTTCCGGGGGTAACCGGAGAGTCCGGGGGCAACCCGGAGAGGGCGGGGGGCGGCGGGCCCGGCGCCGAGGGGGCGCCCGGGACGCCGCCCCGTCGCCGCCCCGTCGCCGCCCCGTCGCCGTCCGCCTCGCCGTCCGCCTCCGTCATTCCTCCAGCGTCAGTCCGTTCCGCAGCCGTACCAGCGTCCGGGACAGCAGCCGTGAGACGTGCATCTGGGAGATGCCGAGTTCCTCGCCGATCTCCGACTGGGTCAGGCCGGCGACGAAGCGGAGGGAGAGGATCTGCCGGTCGCGGGAGTGGAGTTCGGCGATCAGCGGCTTCAACGACTCGACGTACTCGATGCCTTCGAGGCCGTGGTCCTCGTAGCCGATGCGGTCGGCGAGGGCGCCTTCCGCGTCGTCCTCCTCCGGCTGCGCGTCCAGCGAGGAGGCCGTGTACGCGTTCGACGCCGCCATGCCCTCGACGACCTCGTCGTGGGAGAGGCCGAGGCGCTCGGCCAGTTCGCCGACGGTGGGCGACCGGTCCAGCTTCTGGGCCAGTTCGTCGCCCGCCTTGGCCAGGTCGAGCCGCAGCTCCTGGAGTCGGCGCGGAACGCGCACCGACCACGAGGTGTCACGGAAGAAGCGCTTGATCTCGCCGATGATGGTCGGCATCGCGAAGGTCGGGAACTCGACGCCGCGCGACAGCTCGAAGCGGTCGATCGCCTTGATCAGGCCGATGGTGCCGACCTGGACGATGTCCTCCATCGGCTCGCTGCGGGAGCGGAAGCGGGAGGCGGCGAACCTGACCAGCGCGAGGTTCAGTTCGACGAGCGTGTTGCGGACGTACGCGTAGTCGTGTGTGCCCTCTTCGAGGGACTCGAGGCGCGCGAACAGGGTCTTGGACAGGGCCCTTGCGTCGACCGGGCCGATCTCGTCGTACGGGGGGATCTCCGGAAGTCCGGCGAGGGCGTCGGTGGGGTCGACGTCCTGCACCGCGTTGTGTGCGATGGGTTCCAGATGTTCTTGTTCCGGAGGGGGTGTCGACGTCGCTCCGCGGGTAGGCGGTGCATGCGGTGCGTCGAGCCGGGGTGACATGGATGTCCTCCATCGTTCTCGGCGTTATGGCTGCCGAAGCCGGTGAGTGCACTACGGTGTGCGGCGCCTCCAAAGCCGGCCGTGGTCGATTGCGTGTCCCTACTAGCCCTACCCGCTTTACTCGACCGATCGCAAGTGGCTTTTGTGGAGTTATGTCCGTTTGTGTGTGATTGTTCAGGTGTTGGCGTGCGGGCCCAGGGCGTAGGGTTCGAGGGCGTCAGTAAGCAGTTCGCGACCCCGGGAGAGACACGGCATGGACCGCGGGACGGTCGGCAGCGCACAGTCTGGCCGGCTTCTGGTCGAGGTGCGGGAAGAGGGCTCCAGCGCCGTCGTGACCCCGGCGGGTGAGTTGGATCACCACACCGCCGATCTGTTGCGTGAGCCACTCGAGGAATGCCTCTCCAAGGGGCTCAGTCGCCTGGTCGTGGACTGCACGCGCCTGGAGTTCTGCGACTCCACAGGGCTGAACGTGCTGCTCGGCGCCCGTCTGAAGGCGGAGGCGGCCGGTGGCGGGGTCCATCTGGCGGGGATGCTGCCCGTGGTGGCGCGGGTCTTCGAGATCACCGGCGCGGACGCGGTCTTCACCGTGCACGCCACGGTGCAGGCGGCCCTGGCGGACGACGGCTGACCTTCACCGACTGTCGGCAAGGGGAGGGTGTTCCACCGGTTCCCCCGGGCAGGAGACATCCTGAGCCCGAACATGTCGGCGGCAGGTCCGACGCAAACGCCGTCGGGCTGCGTATTGGGTACGAGGAACCAGAGACCAGGGACCAGGCGCCAAGTACTGCGTACTTCGTACAGAATCTGTAGAGACTCGACTTCTGAATTGTGAACCGGTGAAGTGAATCGGTGAAGCGGTGAGGTGAAGCGCTGATGAGCACCACCCGGCCTTACGGCGCTTCCGGGGCGTCCGGGTCGTCCGGCGGCCGCCAGGTACGGCGGCTGGACTTCGACGGCGGCGGCGGGGTCGTCCCGCTGGCCCGCGACTTCGCCCGTCAGGCGCTGTACGCCTGGGGCTGGCTGCCCGCCGCCGCCGCCGACCGGCGCGCCGCCGCGGAGGACGTGCTGCTCGTCGTCTCCGAACTGGTCACCAACGCGTGTCTGCACGCCGAGGGGCCGGACGCGATGGTCATCGGCTGCGACAACAAGGTGATCCGCGTCGAGGTCTCAGACCGCGGCACGGGCCAGCCCGCCCCACGCACCCCGCACCGCGCGGGCCGCCCGGGCGGACACGGCATGTTCATCGTCCAGCGCCTCTGCCTGGACTGGGGCGTCGTACGCACCCCGGGCGTCGCGGGCAAAACGGTCTGGGCGGAGTTGGGCGCCCCGGCCTGACGTCCGAAGGCAAGTGGCTGACGTCCGATTCAAGTACCCGACATCCAGAGGCGAACGCCCGACCCCCTGAGGGTGCGCCCGGGCGTTCCCGGGCGTCCCCCGGTGTCCCCGAAACCCCCTGAAGCCGTGCGCCGGATCGTCACAACTCCGGCGCGTACGTTCTCTTCCCTCCTCATCGCCCCGGGCGTACCTTGACGGCTCAATCTGATGCCTCGTCAGTAAGGGCGGGGCGGTGGGAGTGAGGGGACGGACCGTGTCGAACCGGAAGCGAACCGCCGCGCTCGCGACTGCCGCGGCCCTGGCCGGCTCGGCGGTGTGGATGGCCGCCCCGGTGGCCATGGCCGAGGTCGTGAACGTCAACTACGGCTGTGTGACGCCCATCGGCGCCAAGAGCGCCGTCTCGCCCATCGACATCAAGGGCGTCAAGAGCGGCAGCGGCTACAAGATCACCATGTCCTGGCAGAAAGGCGTCTCCTCCAGCCCCATCGAACTCGGCGCGGGCGCGATGAAGCCGAGCGCCACGATCAAGCTGGGCGGCGCCGACAGCGGCACCCTGACCGTCACCGGTGCCGCCAACCAGGCCGCGATCCCCGAGAACACCCCCATCAAGATCAACGACCTGAGCGGCACGTACACCCCGAAGGCGTCCGGCAAGGTCACCTTCACGGCCGGCGTGCTCACCATCAAGGCGCTCGGCACGACGACGACCTGCACGCCCTCCAACTCCCCGGGCCCGTCCCTCACCCTCGACGTGACGGCGGCGGGCGGCGGCACGAGCAGCGACGGCGGATCGGACGACTCCGAGGCGCTCCCGCAGACCGGGCCCGAGGACTCCGCGATCGCCCTCGGCACCCTCGGCGGCACGGTGCTGCTCGCGGGCGCGGCGGGCGCGCTGTGGCTGACCAGGCGGGGCCAGACGGCGCGCGCCCGCCGCTGACCGGACCTTCGTGGAAGTGCTGGAGCCGCCGATGCCGTACGCCACCGCCGCCGTTGCCGCCCGTGCCCTGTTGGTCTCCCTGCCGCTGTTGTCGGCGGCCACCCCCGCTCCCACCCCCGCTCCCGCTCCGGCCTCCGCTGCCGCCGCCGGTTGGTCGGCCGCGCCCGCGGGCGGCGGACGGCCGTCCTTCTACGCGGAGGGCGCTCCCGGGGCGGTGATCGAGGACACGGTCGCCGTGACCAACCGGGGCGCGCAGCCGCTCACCGTACGGCTGCGCGCCGCCGGCACCGGTACCGGCGGCCTGCGGGTCGCCTTCGCCGGACCGGCCGACGCGGGCCTCGGCATCCCCGCCCGCACCCGCGCCGAGGTGCCCTTCACCGTGACGGTCCCGGCGGACGCCCGCCCCGGCGACCGCGCCGGCGAGATCGTCGTACGGGACTCCACCGGCCGCGAGAGCGCCGTCCGGCTGCTGATCCGGGTCGGCGGTCCGGAGCTGGCCGCGCTGACCGTCGAGCACGTGGCCGTGCGCGGCGACCGCATCACCTACGAGCTGGTCAACCGCGGGACGACGGCCCTCGTTCCGCGGCTGGCCGTGCACGCGGACGGGGTCCTCGGCGCCGTCCTCGACCGCGCCCCGCGCACCCTGCCCGTCCGGCTGCCCCCGGGCCGCCGTCTGAAGCTCGACGAACCGTGGCCCGACCGCCCGGCCCTGGACGCCGTCACCGTGCGTCTGACGGTCACCGCTCCCGGCGCGACCGAGGCCACCGGGCGGGCCTCGGCGCGGTTCGTGCCCCGGGGCGCGACGGCGGGCACGGCGGCGGCCGGTGCGCTGTCGGCCGCGGCCGTCGTCGCGGCCGTACGAAGACGTCGTCGTCGCCGAAAGCCGAGCCGAGGGGGAGCGTTGTCGTGAGAGGCAAGCCGCGGATGACGGCGCCGGCCCTGGCCGCGCTCCTGTTCCTGCTCCTGCTCCCGTTGCCGTCGGCCGGTGCGGCCTTCGCCGCCGACAAGCCGGTGGTCAAGCTCTCCGAGGCGCAGGCGGGCACGGGCGGTTCGATCACCGTCAGCGGCAGCGGCTGGCGCCCGCGCACGCTGCTGATGCTGCTGCTCTGCGGGCAGGCGACCCCCGCCCGGGGCGTGATCGGCGGCACCAACTCCTGCGCCAACGCCGACGGCCGCGCCGTCACCACCGACGCCGACGGCCGCTTCAGCCGGACCCTGCCGGTGGCCGAGCCGCCGGTGCCGTGCCCCTGCGTGGTGCACGTGGCCACCGCGACCGGCGCGAAGGCGCAGGCCGACGCGGTGTTCCAGGTCGCCGGGCACCCGGTCGAACCGCTGCCCGAACAGACGGCCGGCGGACGCCTCTCCGTGCTCAGCGACACCCGGCTCGACGGCTCCGACGGCCTCCTCACCTGGTTCGGGGCGCCGCCCGACCGCACGCTGGTCTTCACCGTCGGCAACGTCGGCACCGCGGCCGTGGAGAACCCCGTCTTCCAGGTCGGCACCGCCCACGGCGTGTTCTCCCCGCAGTGGGACGAGCGGCAGTGGCGCGGCACGATCGACCCCGGCGAGAAGGCCCGCGTCGAACTGCCCGTCGAACTCGGCGCCGGCGCCCACGGCGACTACACCGTCTCCCTGAAGTACGGCGGGAAGGTCCTGGCCGAACAGCCGTGGGGCGTGAGCCGCCCCTGGGGCGTGACCCTGTTCTGGATCCTGCTCTGCGTGGTGGTGCCGACGGCGCTCTTCCGCATCGGGATGGCGGTCGTCGACCGGGTACGCCCACGCCACGCGGCCCGCCGGCCCGCCCGCGCGCCCTGGCGCAGAGGCCGGGCATCGGCGCCGGCTCCCGCACCGCCCACCACCGCCCCGAACACGACCCTGCCGTGGTTCGGCCCGGACACCGGTCCGGGCACGGCCGCGACGGGCCGGCTCTCCGCACCGCACGAAGAGCGATCGACGAGTCCGGAGAGTCGTACGACCGACACGACTCCCACGACTCCCGGCAGGAAGGGAAACACGTGAGTGAGAGAGCCACACCACCCGACCGTGCGCCCGCGCGCAGGACGCGCAAGAGCGCGGCGTCCGCGGCCGCCGCCGTCATGCTCACCGGGGCGGCCGTCCTGCTGGGCGTGACCGCCGGGCAGGCGCAGGCCGCCGAGGTGGCCTACGCGACCAAGTGCATCCCGCCCGCGGGCATCGGGCTGCCCGACGTCAACGGCACCACCAAGGTCGAGATCACCGCACCGGCCACGGCGAAGGTCGGCGACACCGTGGACATCGTGTGGAAGTTCACGCAGGCCGCGTCGAAGAACCCCGACATCATCGACCTGCCCGCCGACACGGTCCAGCCGTCCGGCACCCTCAAGGCGGCCGGCGCACAGACCGCGGACATCGCGATGGTGGGGACGCGCACGAACCCGGCGATCCCCAAGGGCGGCGACATGGTGCTGTCCGACATGACGGGCACGCTGAAACTGACGGCGGTCGGACAGGTGACGCTGACCCCGGGCGCGTACGTCGTCAACGCGCTGTCGACGGACACCAAGTGCGCGCCGACGGAGCCCGTCCAGCCCGCGGCGACCATCACCGTGACCGCCGCGGGCGGCGGTTCGAGCTCGGGCTCGCCGTCCGGGTCGACGTCGCCGAGCACGTCCACCTCGCCCAGCAACTCGGCGTCACCGTCATCGTCGTCCTCGGCCGGCCCGTCCGCCTCGGCGACCGGCGACGGCCAGACCGACTTCACCGGCAAGGTCGTCGACATCCCCTACACCTGCGACACGCCCCTCGGCGTGAAGAAGGCGACCTCGCCGATCCAGATCAACGCCAAGAAGAACAGCGGGAGTTACGACCTCACCGTGCAGTTCAAGAAGTCGGTGATGGACAGCCCGATCGACATCCCGGCCGGCAAGGTGAAGCCGACCATGCAGGTCACGCTCGGCGGTGCGGACACCGGCTCGGTGAAGGTGGAGGGCCCGCTGAACTCCGCGGCGATCCCGCAGGGCCAGCCGATCGAGATCCCGGACCTCGTCGGCACCTACAAGCCCGGCGCGACCGGTGAGTCCACGCTGTCCCCGGGCGTCCTCACGATCGAGGCCGCGGGCACGACCACCACCTGCACCCCGGACAAGACGGCCGTCTCCCTGACCCTGAACACGGACGAGCAGGCGAGCGGCGCGTCCGGCGGGAGCGGTTCGTCCTCGGGCGGGTCCACGTCCACGAGCGGCGGCCTCGCGGAGACGGGCTCCGGCGACCACGGCGCCCTGAAGGCCCTGGGCCTGGTGGCGGGCACGGCGATCCTGCTGGGCAGCGCGGTCTTCACCTTCATGCCGCGCAAGAGGGCAGGGCGAGCCGCTTAAGGGGCGCGGGGAACTGCGCGACCAGCCACAACCAGCCCGCACCCGCAAACGAAACAGAGGAGGGCCGCCGTACCCACCCGGGGTACGGCGGCCCTCCGCAGAAGAGACAGACCGACGTCAGTGGACGTCGCCCATCAGTTCCTTCACCTTCTTGCGGTACATCCACACCGCCACACCCGCGACGACGGCGAGCACGGCCTCCAGGGCCACTATCCCCGTCTTGTTGAGGTCGACGCCGGCGATGGACAGCAGGCCGGTCGTGGCGTCACCGGCGGTGACCGCCAGGAACCAGACGCCCATCATCTGCGAGGCGTACTTCGCGGGAGCCATCTTCGTGGTGACCGACAGACCCACCGGGGACACGGTCAGCTCACCGACGGTCTGCACGAAGTAGATCGCGGCCAGCCACAGCGCGGCCGCCTTGTGACCGCCCTCGGCGATCGACAGCGGGGCCAGGAAGAGGAAGAAGGACGCGCCGATCAGCACCAGGCCCATCGAGAACTTCGTCGCGGTGCTCGGCTCCTTGCCGCGCCGGGCCAGCGCCAGCCAGGCCCAGGCGAACAGCGGGGCCAGGGCCATGATCAGGACCGGGTTGACCGACTGGTACCAGGAGACCGGGAAGTCCCAGCCGAAGACGCTGTTCTCCGCCGAGGAGTCCGCGAACAGGGACAGCGTCGAGCCGCCCTGGTCGTAGATCATCCAGAACACGGCCGCGGCCACGAAGAACCAGACGTACGCGGTCAGCTTGGACTGCTCGGCGCGGTCCAGCTCCTTGTCCCGCTTCATCCGGGCGATGACGAGGACCGGGATGACCAGACCGGCGACGGTGATCGGGACCAGCAGCCAGTTCAGCGTGTAGACGCCGGAGACGCCCACGACGGCGTAGAAGACGATCGCGACGGCCGCCCAGAACGCGGCCTTCCGCAGCGTGGTCGCCTTCTCCTGCGCGGACAGCGGCGTGGGGACGACGTCCGAGCGGGAGCTCAGGTGACGGCTGCCGAGCAGGAACTGGGCGAGGCCCAGCGCCATGCCGAGCGCGGCGAGCGCGAAGCCCAGGTGCCAGTTGACGTTCTCGCCGATGGTGCCGATGACCAGCGGCGCGGCGAACGCGCCCATGTTGATGCCGATGTAGAACAGCGTGAAGCCACCGTCGCGGCGCGGGTCGTCGGGGCCGTCGTAGAGGTGGCCGACCATCGTCGAGATGTTGGCCTTCAGCAGGCCGGAGCCGATGGCGACCAGGCCGAGGCCCGCGTAGAAGGTGCCGGAGTTCGGCAGGGCGAGCGTCAGGTGGCCGAGCATGATGACCGCGCCGGCGACGGCGACGGTCTTGCGGGGGCCGAGCACACGGTCCGCGAACCAGCCGCCGGGCAGGGCGAGCAGGTACACGAGCGACAGGTAGACCGAGTAGATCGCGGTCGCCGTCGAGGCGCTGAGGTGCAGGCCGCCGGGAGCGACCAGGTACAGGGGGAGCAGGGCTCGCATGCCGTAGTAGGAGAAACGCTCCCACATCTCGGTCATGAAGAGAGTGGCCAGTCCGCGGGGGTGGCCGAAGAAGGTCTTCCCGGAGCCGGGGGTGCCCGGGCGGACCGAGTCCTTCGTCAGGCTGGACGCCATGTCGTTCCTTGCTGCTCGGGACGCGCTGCGTTGGAGCGTCGCGCGCCCGGTGGGGGGCGGCCGGCACCGGCGGACCGTGTCGTCCACCCCCACGCCCGGGGGGAGTCCGCTCCGGGTCTCGGAGCGGCGGACGGCGACCACCGGGATCCACGCCCCCGCATCGGGGGCCCGGCCACAGGTCATTCCTTTCAAGGCCGGCGGGATCCGGCCCGCACGCAAAAGAGACCCTCGGCGTCAAACAGACCGCCAAAGGTCCCTGCGTGCTACAGGCGTTCTTTCACCATACGGCAGGACAACGCCGGATATGGAAGGACTTGAGACACGGATCACAGGTGATCAAGGAACCCTGATCGGGGTTTTGAAGGTCTGTACCAGGATGCCATCCCTGGACCGTAGGTCCGTACCAGCCGACTCCCGTCCGGCGCGCCGCGGCTGTCCGGCATGTCCGTTGGTAAGAAACGGCGTGGGCGATCACACTTCGGCCCTTGCCCGGTGCGGACTACCATCAGCTCATGACCCGAGTACTGCTCGCCGAGGACGACGCGTCCATCTCGGAGCCCCTGGCTCGCGCACTGCGCCGGGAAGGCTACGAGGTCGAGGTGCGCGAGGACGGCCCCACCGCGCTCGACGCCGGAATGCAGGGCGGCGTCGACCTGGTCGTGCTGGACCTCGGTCTGCCCGGCATGGACGGCCTGGAGGTGGCCCGTCGGCTGCGCTCCGAGGGGCACGCCATTCCGATCCTCATCCTGACCGCGCGCGCCGACGAGGTGGACACCGTCGTCGGTCTGGACGCGGGCGCCGACGACTACGTCACCAAGCCCTTCCGGCTGGCCGAGCTGCTCGCCCGGGTCCGGGCCCTGCTGCGGCGCGGCGCGTCCGAGCCCGCGCAGCCGCCGGCCACCCACGGCGTGCGCATCGACGTCGAGTCGCACCGCGCCTGGATGGGCGAGGAGGAACTCCAGCTCACGGCCAAGGAGTTCGACCTGCTGCGGGTCCTGGTGCGGGACGCGGGACGGGTCGTCACCCGCGACCAGCTGATGCGCGAGGTCTGGGACACCACATGGTGGTCGTCGACCAAGACGCTCGACATGCACATCTCCTGGCTGCGCAAGAAGCTCGGCGACGACGCGGCCAATCCTCGCTACATCGCCACCGTGCGCGGTGTCGGCTTCCGCTTCGAGAAGAGCTGAACTCCTCCGCACACAGGTCTCCGCACACAGGTTTCCGCACACAGGTTTCCGCACACAGGTTTCCGCACACAGATTTCCGCAAGCAGGTTCTAGCGGGTTGTTGAGGACATGCGCCGCCGACTGATCCAGTCCACCCTCGCCGTCGTGCTCGTCGTCATCGCCGTGTTCGGGGTGTCCCTCGTCATCGTCGAGACGCGCACCATCAGCAACAGCGCGCAGGAGCGGGTGGACTCCGAGGCGCTGCGGCTGGCCAGCATCGTGGACAGCCGGCTGGTGGGCTCGGAGAACGTCACCGCCGACATACTGCGCGACCAGGTCACCCAGGACCGTTACGCCGAGATCCGGATCCCCGGCCGGACGGCCATCCAGGTCGGCGTCAAACCCGAGGGCGACGTCATCGAGGCGCGGGCCACCGGCGAGGAGGGCGAGACCGTCCTGGTCCAGGAGCCGCGCTCCACGGTGACCCGGGAGGTCGGCCGCACCCTGCTGATCATCGGTCTGGTGGCCCTGCTCGCGGTGATCGCCGCCGTGCTGCTGGCCATCCGCCAGGCCAACCGCCTCGCCTCCCCGCTGACCGACCTCGCGGAGACCGCGGAACGCCTGGGGTCGGGCGACCCGCGCCCCCGTCACAAGCGGTACTCGGTCCCCGAGCTGGACCGGGTCGCGGACGTCCTCGACGCCTCGGCGGAGCGCATCGCCCGGATGCTCACCGCGGAGCGCCGGCTCGCGGCGGACGCCTCCCACCAGCTCCGCACGCCCCTCACCGCGCTCTCCATGCGCCTGGAGGAGATCACCCTCACCGACGACCCGGACACGGTGAAGGAGGAGGCGACGATCGCGTTGACGCAGGTGGAGCGGCTGACGGACGTCGTGGAACGGCTCCTGACCAACGCCCGGGACCCGCGTACCGGCTCGGCGGTCACCTTCGACCTCGACGAGGTCATCCAGCAGCAGCTCGCCGAGTGGCGTCCCGCCTACCGCGGGGTGGGCCGGGCCATCGTCAGCTCGGGGAAGCGTCATCTGCGTGCGGTGGGCACGCCCGGCGCGGTGGCCCAGGTGCTGGCCGCGCTGATCGAGAACTCCCTCATGCACGGCGGCGGCACGGTGGCGCTGCGCACCCGCGTCACCGGCAACCAGGCCGTGGTCGAGGTGACGGACGAGGGCTCCGGCGTGCCGGCCGACCTGGGGGCCCGGATCTTCGAGCGGGCGATCAGCGGCCGCAACTCCACGGGCATCGGCCTCGCCGTCGCCCGCGACCTCGCGGAGGCCGACGGCGGCCGTCTGGAGATGCTCCAGGCCCAGCCCCCCGTCTTCGGCCTGTTCCTGTCCCGCACGGCCCCGCAGAAGCGCGCACAGGACGACGACGAGCAGACGGTCAGGTAGCCGTCCTTCAGCTCACGCGCTGCGTGGCCTTCGGCTCCAGGAACGACTCCGCGCTGGCCACGGCCTCCTTGGCCGGCAGCGTGCGGAACACCCAGGTGCGGTACGACCAGAACCGGAACAGCGTCGCGACGCCGATCCCGACGAACTTGAAGACATTGCTCTGCAGCGGGCTGTCCCACCCGAACCCGTACGTCGCCGCGAACAGCAGCCCGTTCTCGATCACCAGGCCCACCGCGCTGAACAGCAGGAACAGCGTCAGTTCCTTCGTGCGCCCGCTCTTGTCGCGGTCACGGTAGGTGAAGTAGCGGAACCCGACGTAGTTGAAGACGATGGCCACGACGGTGGCTATGACACTCGCCCGCACCACCTGCAGATCGGTGACATGCCGTACAAAGTTGAACACTCCGAGGTTGACCAGCACTCCCGCGCCGCCCACGGCACCGAACTTGGCCAGCTCTCGGACGATCCTCTTCAGCCCCGAGGAACCATGTGCCATGGTCGTACAGGCCCCCGTCCGGGTCCGGTTTCGTCAACCCAACCATGCTAACCACCACTCTTGTCGGTTTCCTGTGGTCCACCTCACGGGCCCGTGACCAGCGGGGGAGATGCGGGGAAACAAACGGTATGAGGCGGGGAAGGGCCGGGTAAGAGGCACGGAATTCGGCCGCGGTGGCGTGGCCGATACCCTGGGGGCGTGACGTTCCCGGTAGTCGGCATGGTCGGCGGAGGCCAGCTCGCTCGTATGACACACGAGGCAGGCATCCCGCTCGGCATCAGGTTCAAGCTCCTCAGTGACACCCCACAGGATTCCGCGGCGCAGGTCGTGAGCGATGTCGTCATCGGCGACTACCGCGATCTCGACACGCTGCGTGAGTTCGCACGCGGGTGCGATGTGATCACTTTCGATCACGAACACGTACCCACCGAGCACCTCAGGGCGCTGGAGGCGGACGGCATCCCCGTCCGCCCGGGCCCCGACGCGCTCGTGCACGCCCAGGACAAGGGGGTGATGCGCGCGAAGCTCGACGCGATCGGCGTCCCGTGCCCCAGGCACCGGATCGTGACCGACCCGGCGGACGTCGTCGCGTTCGCCGCCGAGGGCGAGGGCTTCCCGGTGGTCCTCAAGACCGTCCGCGGCGGCTACGACGGCAAGGGCGTGTGGGTCGTCGACTCGGTCGAGGAGGCGGCGGACCCCTTCCGGGCCGGCGTCCCCGTGCTGGCGGAGGAGAAGGTCGACTACGTCCGCGAGCTCGCCGCCAACGTCGTCCGCTCCCCGCACGGCCAGGCCGTCGCCTACCCGGTCGTCGAGTCGCAGCAGGTGAACGGCGTCTGTGACACGGTCATAGCCCCGGCCCCCGACCTGGACGAGACCCTCGCCCTGAAGGCCGAGGAGATGGCGCTGCGCATCGCCAAGGAACTGAACGTGGTGGGCCACCTCGCCGTCGAGCTGTTCCAGACCCGCGACGGCCGCATCCTCGTCAACGAACTGGCCATGCGCCCGCACAACTCGGGTCACTGGAGCCAGGACGGTGCGATCACGTCCCAGTTCGCCAACCACGTCCGCGCGGTCCTCGACCTGCCCCTGGGCGACCCGCGCCCGCGCGCGAAGTGGACGGTCATGGTCAACGTCCTGGGCGGCGACTACCCGGACATGTACTCCGCGTACCTGCACTGCATGGCCCGCGACCCCAAGCTGAAGATCCACATGTACGGCAAGGACGTGAAGCCCGGCCGCAAGGTGGGCCACGTCAACACCTACGGCGACGACCTGGACGACGTCCTCGAACGCGCCCGTCACGCAGCCGGTTACCTGAGAGGCACGATCACCGAATGAGCCCTGTTGCAGGCCCCGTCGTAGGCATCGTCATGGGGTCGGACTCCGACTGGCCCGTCATGGAGGCCGCCGCGCAGGCCCTCGACGAGTTCGAGATCGACTACGAGGTCGACGTCGTCTCCGCGCACCGCATGCCGCGCGAGATGGTCGCCTACGGCGAGCAGGCGGCCGAGCGGGGACTGAAGGTCGTCATCGCCGGCGCCGGGGGCGCCGCCCACCTGCCCGGCATGCTCGCCTCCGTGACCCCGCTCCCGGTCATCGGCGTGCCCGTGCCGCTGAAGTACCTGGACGGCATGGACTCGCTGCTGTCCATCGTGCAGATGCCGGCCGGCGTCCCCGTCGCCACCGTCTCGGTCGCCGGCGCGCGCAACGCGGGCCTGCTCGCCGTCCGCATCCTCGCCGCCCACGACCAGGATCTGCAGGCCCGGATGCGCGACTTCCAGCAGGAGCTCAACGACCAGGCCACCGAGAAGGGCAAGCGCCTGCGCGCCAAGGTCGAGGGCTCGAACGGCTTCGGCTTCGGGAAGTGACGCGCGAAGTGACGGAGCCGACCTCCCTGGCCGCCGCCCGCGAACTCCTGCGCGAGTTCCCGGTCGTCGACGGCCACAACGACCTGCCCTGGGCGCTGCGCGAGCAGCCGGTCCGCTACGACCTCGACGCCCGCGACATCGCCGCGCACCAGCACGGCCATCTGCACACCGACATCCCCCGGCTGCGCGAGGGCGGCGTCGGCGCGCAGTACTGGTCCGTGTTCGTGCGCTCGGACCTGCCCGACGCGGTCCCGGCGACGCTGGAACAGATCGACTGCGTACGGCAGCTCATCGCCCGCAACCCGCAGCACCTCAGGGCCGCGTTCACCGCCGCCGACATGCAGGCCGCCCGGGCGGAGGGCCGGATCGCCTCGCTGATGGGCGCGGAGGGCGGTCACTCCATCGCCAACTCGCTCGGCACCCTGCGCGGCCTGTACGCGCTCGGCGTGCGCTACCTGACGCTCACCCACAACGACAACGTGGACTGGGCGGACTCCGCGACCGACGAGCCCGGGGTCGGCGGTCTGTCCGCGTTCGGCCGCGAGGTCGTGCGCGAGATGAACCGCGAGGGCATGCTGGTCGACCTCTCGCACGTGGCCGCGACGACGATGCGGGACGCGCTGGACGCGACCGCCGCGCCGGTGATCTTCTCCCACTCCTCGTCGCGTGCGGTCTGCGACCACCCCCGCAACATCCCGGACGACGTCCTGGAGCGCCTGCCCGTCAACGGGGGCATGGCGATGGTGACGTTCGTGCCGAAGTTCGTCCTGCAGGCGGCGGTCGACTGGACGGCCGCGGCCGACGACAACATGCGCGCCCACGGCTTCCACCACCTCGCCACCACCCCGGAGGCGATGAAGGTCCACCGGGCCTTCGAGGAGACCCACCCCCGTCCCGTCGCCACCGTCGCCACGGTCGCCGACCACCTCGACCACATGCGCGAGGTCGCCGGCATCGACCATCTCGGCATCGGCGGCGACTACGACGGCACGGCCTTCACCCCCGACGGCCTCGACGACGTCTCCGGCTACCCCAACCTGATCGCGGAGCTGCTCGACCGCGGCTGGTCCAGGCCCGACCTCGCCAAGCTGACCTGGCAGAACGCGGTCCGGGTGCTGGGCGCGGCGGAGGACGTCGCCCGTGACCTGCGGACGGCCCGCGCACCGTCCAACGCGACGATCGAGTCACTGGACGGCTGACCCGCACCGTGGACGGGGCCGCCGGGGACGCCGGTTACCCCCGAACGCCCCGTCCACCAGGAAGCGCGCCGCCCGCCGTGCGACGGTGACCGTACTGCTGATCGAACGTACGGAGACCGCCATGGCCGACCTCCAGGACGAGCTGCACACCCTTCCCGAGGCCGGCGACCGCGACGACGAACGCGACAAACGCGATAAACGCCATGACGAGCGCGGCGAACGCGATGACGAAGGCGACGAACGCGGCGATGACGTGCGGGCGGCCGTCGCCTTCACCCCGGTCTCGCCGGTCTCGCCGGGCACCCCAGTCTCGCCGGTCACCCCTGTCACCCCGGTCGCACCCGAGCCCGAGACCAGCCCGCTGGACCGCGCCCGTGCCCTCCTCGCCGCTCACCCCGTCGCCGACGGCTACAGCGGACTGCCCTGGGCCCTGCGCCATCTGCCCTGGTACGACCTCCAGCTCGGCGAGAGCGCCGTCGACACCGATGTGCCCCGGCTGCGCGAAGGCCACGTCGGCGCGCTGCTCTGGTCGCTGCACCTGCCCGACGGGCTCGCCGCCGACCGGGCCGTCGGCGCGACCCTGGAGCAGCTGGACCTCGTCCGGTCGGTGATCGCCACGCACCCCGACGGGCTGCGGCTGGCCCGCACCGCCGGGCAGGTCATCGACGCCCGCAACTGCGGCCGGGTCGCCGTCGTCCTGGGCCCGGCCACGGCCGCCGCGCTCGACGACTCGCTCGGCATCCTGCGCGTCCTGCACTCCCTCGGACTGCGTGTCCTGACCCTCTCCGGCACCACCTGGGCGAGCGAGGCGGGGCTGACCCGGTTCGGCGAGGAGGTCGTGCGCGAGATGAACCGGCTCGGCGTCCTCGCCGACCTCTCCGGCGCCTCCGACACCACCGTCAGCCGTGCCCTCACGCTCTCCAAGACGCCGGTCCTGTGCACCCGCTCCGCCGCCCGCGCCCTGCGCCCCCACCCCGACAACCTGCCCGACGGGCTGCTGGCCGAGCTGGGTGCGGCCAAGGGCCTGTGCCTGGTGCCGCTGACCGCCGAGCAGACCGGCCCGAGCGTCCGGGACGTCGCCGACCATCTCGACCATGTCCGCGCGATCGCCGGCCCGGGCTGCGTCGGCCTGTCCGGCACCTACGACTCGGGAGCCGCCCACCCGCAGGGCCTCGCCGACGCCTCCGGCTACCCGCACCTGATCGCCGAGCTGCTCCACCGAGGCTGGCCGGACCCCGACATCGCCCTGCTGACCTGGGGAAACATGCAGCGCGTCCTCCGCACGGCGGACTTCGCCTCCCGAGCGGCACAGGAACGCCGGGAGCCCTCGACGGCGCGCATCGCCCACCTGGACGGCTGATCCGCTCAGGTCAGGGGCTTCTCGATCCGGCACAGACAGAACGGATGGCCCGCCGGATCGGCGTACACCTGGAAGTCCTTCTTCTCCCGGTCCTGAAGGTCCAGCGGCCGCGCGCCCAGCGCCAGCACCCGCTCGTGGGCCGCGTCGATCTCCGCCCAGGTGGAGCCGGCGTCGAGGTCGATGTGGAACTGCTGCCCGTTGCGGTCGGAGCGCGGCCATTCCGGCGGGGTGTACTGCGCGACCTCCTGGAAGCCGAGCCGGGGACCGCCGGGCACCTGGAGGACGACCCAGTCCTCCTCCCCTTCCTCCCACTCGGGGACGCCGCCCACGACCGCCGCGTAGAACTCGGCGAGCGCACGCGGATCGGGACAGTCGAGCACGACGTTGCGGAAACGGGCGACGGGCGACATGAATTCTCCTGACTCGAAGGCCGGCGGTTTCGACAGTCCGGGCGGTTTCAGGACGTGCACAGACAGAACGGGTGCCCGGCCGGATCCGCGTACACCCGCCAGCCGCGCGAGCGGTCCTCCGTGTCCAGCGGCTTCGCGCCCAGCGCGAGCACACCCCGCTCGGCCGCGTCCAGGTCGTCGACGGTGAGGTCCAGATGGAACTGCTGCGAGTGCTCGGGCGCGGGCCACGCGGGCGGCACGAACCCGGGTGCGGCCTGGAAGGCCAGCGAGTGACCGCCGGGCACCTTCACATCCACCCACTCCCCGTCGTCGCTCTCGACGCTGCCGCCCAGCACCTCGGCGTAGAAACGGGCGAGCGCACGCGGGTCGGGACAGTCCAGGACGACGACACCCAGCTCGGCGAGAGCCATGACTCCTCCTCGGGTTACCTGATACGGCCGCTAGAAGGTAACGGTTACTGCATGCTCCCGCATGGGAGGTAACGTCGCAAGCATGAATGCGCGATCGGCCGCCCCCGGGGAACTGGCCCTGGTGGAGTCCCTGGTGAACACGCTGGACCTGGAGTCGGGCGCCGACTCGCTGGACACGGCGGACGGCCGGGCGCGGTTCGGGCTCACCGACGACGAGGACGACCTGGCGCGCGCCCGTGAGCTGCGCGAGTCCCTGCGCGTGGCCCTGCTCGCCCACGCGGGCCACGCACCGCACCGCGAGGTCGCCCCGCTGGGCGAGCTGCTGGCGTCCGCGCCCCTGCTGGTGACCGTCGACGAGACCGACGGCTCAGCTCGTCTGACCCCCGCGGACGGCGCCCCGCTGCTCTCCCGGACGGCCGCCGCCGTGGCGGCCGCGCTGATCGCGGGCACCTGGACCCGGCTGAAGGCCTGCGAGGCCGTGACCTGCCACTGGGCGTACTACGACCGCAGTCCGGCGGGCCGGGGCCGCTGGTGCTCGATGCAGGTGTGCGGGGCGCGGGCCAAGATGCGCCGCTACCGCGCGAAGTAGTTCACCACTCGCCGCACAGGTCTGTGGTGCAGAATGCAACAAGACGCCGGTTCGGCCGACTGAGCCTCGGCCGAACCGGCGTCGCTGTGCGCCCGCGACGGATGCGGTGGATGCGGCTATGCGGTCGGGCGTCCCATCGCCCGGTAGGTCCACCCGGCCTTGCGCCACAGCACGGGGTCGAGCGCGTTGCGGCCGTCGAGGATCAGCCGGCTCGTCGCGACCTCGCCGAGCACCGCCGGGTCCAGCTCCCGGAACTCCCGCCACTCGGTGAGGTGCAGGACGACGTCGGCGCCCCGTACGGCCTCCAGGGCCGAGTCGGCGTAGCCGAGGGTCGGGAAGACCCGGCGGGCGTTCGCCATCCCCTTCGGGTCGTACACCGTGACCTGTCCGCCCTGGAGGTGGATCTGCCCGGCGACGTTGAGGGCGGGCGAGTCCCGGACGTCGTCCGAGTCGGGCTTGAAGGTGGCGCCGAGCACGGCGACCCGCTTGCCCAGGAAGGACCCGCCGCCCAGCGCCTGCCGGGCCAGCTCGACCATCCGACCGCGCTGGCGCATGTTGATCGAGTCGATCTCGCGCAGGAAGGTGAGCGCCTGGTCGGCGCCCAGCTCACCGGCGCGGGCCATGAAGGCGCGGATGTCCTTGGGCAGACAGCCGCCGCCGAAGCCGATCCCGGCCCGCAGGAACTTCTTGCCGATCCGGTCGTCGTAGCCGATGGCCTCGGCCAGCTTGGCGACGTCGCCGCCGCCGGCCTCGCACACCTCCGCCATGGCGTTGATGAAGGAGATCTTGGTGGCGAGGAAGGAGTTCGCCGCGGTCTTCACCAGCTCGGCGGTGGGGAAGTCCGTGACGACGAACGGCGTCCCTTCCCCGACCGGCGTCTCGTACACCTGCCGCAGCACCGCCTCGGCCCGCTCGCTGCGCACCCCGACGACGATCCGGTCCGGGTGCAGCGTGTCCTGGACCGCGAAGCCCTCCCGCAGGAACTCCGGGTTCCAGGCGAGCTCGGCGTCCTCCCCGGCGGGCGCCAGCTCGACGATCGTCCGGGCCAGCCGCTCGGCGGTTCCCACGGGCACGGTCGACTTGCCGACGACGAGGGCGGGCCGCGTCAGATGCGGAGCGAGGGACGCGATCGCGGACTCGATGTACGACATGTCGGCGGCGTACTCGCCGTGCTTCTGCGGAGTGTTCACGCAGACGAAGTGGACGTCGCCGAAGGCCCCCACCTCGGCCCAGTCCTGGGTGAACCGCAGCCGCCCGCTGGTCCCCTCGAACCCGGCGACATGCCGGCGCAGCAGCTCCTCGAGCCCCGGCTCGTACATCGGGGTCTCGCCGCGCTCGAGCATCTCGATCTTCTCTGGCACGACGTCGAGAGCGAGCACCTCGAAGCCCAGCTCGGCCATGGCCGCGGCGTGCGTGGCGCCGAGATAGCCGGTGCCGATCACGGTGATCTTGAGGGCCATGAATGCTCCAGACGGGGGATGCCGACACTGCGCGCCCGAGCATAGTCGGGGCATGTCGTGGCCCCTCACCGGGCAGATCTTGACGGGGGTGCCCCTTGTCGCCAAACTCACGTGCCACTCGGTCGGGAGGGCCCCTAAAATTTGAGTTACTTAACGGTAATTAGCGTCGTGAACCGCAGCGTATTTGGAGCGTGAGACACCTTGTCCGGATCGGCTGACTTCGACCTGTACCGCCCGTCCGAGGAGCACGACATGCTCCGCGACGCCATCCGCTCGCTGTCCGAGGCGAAGATCGCGCCGTACGCCGCCGCGGTGGACGAGGAGGCCCGCTTCCCGCAGGAGGCGCTGGACGCGCTGGTGGCGAGCGATCTGCACGCGGTGCACGTACCCGAGTCGTACGGCGGCGCGGGCGCGGACGCCCTGGCGACGGTGATCGTCATCGAGGAGGTGGCCCGCGCCTGCGTGTCCTCCTCCCTCATCCCCGCGGTGAACAAGCTGGGCTCGCTCCCGGTGATCCTCTCCGGCTCCGAGGACCTGAAGAAGAAGTACCTGACGCCGCTGGCCAAGGGCGACGCGATGTTCTCGTACGCCCTCTCCGAGCCGGACGCGGGCTCGGACGCGGGCGGCATGAAGACCAAGGCGGTCCGCGACGGCGACCACTGGATCCTGAACGGCGTGAAGCGCTGGATCACCAACGCCGGCGTGAGCGAGTACTACACGGTGATGGCCGTGACCGACCCCACCAAGCGCACCAAGGGCATCTCGGCCTTCGTCGTGGAGAAGTCCGACCCGGGAGTCTCCTTCGGCGCCCCGGAGAAGAAGCTGGGCATCAAGGGCTCCCCGACCCGCGAGGTCTACCTCGACAACGTGCGCATCCCGGCGGACCGCATGATCGGCGAGGAGGGCACCGGCTTCGCGACCGCGATGAAGACCCTGGACCACACCCGCATCACGATCGCCGCCCAGGCGCTGGGCGTCGCCCAGGGCGCGTTCGACTACGCCAAGGGCTATGTCCAGGAGCGCAAGCAGTTCGGCAAGGCGATCGCCGACTTCCAGGGCATCCAGTTCATGCTCGCCGACATGGCCATGAAGATCGAGGCCGCCCGCGCCCTCACCTACCAGGCCGCGGCCGCCTCCGAACGCCTCGACTCCGACCTCACCTTCCAGGGCGCGGCCGCCAAGTGCTTCGCCTCGGACGTCGCGATGGAGGTCACCACGGACGCCGTCCAGCTCCTCGGCGGCTACGGCTACACCCGTGACTACCCGGTGGAGCGCATGATGCGCGACGCCAAGATCACCCAGATCTACGAGGGCACCAACCAGGTCCAGCGGATCGTCATGGCGCGCAACCTGCCGTAACGGCCCCCGCGGGCCGTCCGGCTCAGTCCTCCAGCCCCTCCGCCACCCGTCGCTCGCGCAGTTCCCTGATCGCGCGGCGGCGGGCCAGGCGGTGGGTGCGGCGGATCTGGGCCTCCTGGTAGCGGCGTTCGTCGCGTTCCGTCTCCGGGACGACCGGGGGGACCGGGCGGGGTTTGCCGTCGGCGTCGACGGCGGCGAAGACCAGGTAGGCCGAGCCGACCTGGGTGGCCGGGGCGGACTCGTTCCAGCGCTCGGCCAGCACCCGGACGCCGACCTCCATCGAGGTCCGGCCGGTCCAGTTCACCTGGGCCTTCACATGGACGAGGTCGCCGACCCGGACCGGCTCCAGGAACGCCATCTCGTCCATGGACGCGGTCACGGCGGGCCCGCCGGAGTGCCGGCCGGCCACGGCGCCCGCCGCGTCGTCCACAAGCTTCATGATCACACCGCCGTGCACCGTGCCCAACAGGTTGGTGTCGTTGTGGCCCATGATGTGGCTGAGGGTGGTGCGGGACGCGGATGTGGGCTTGCCCGGGATGTCCGGGCTGCTGCCCGAGTCCGCCGCGGTGACCTGGTCTGTCATGTCCTCCACCTTAGAGCCTGTGTCACATCCCCGGCCGGGCGCGCGACGCCTGGCACGCACGCTCGCCGCGTTGCCGAAACGCCCTAGTAGCTCCTCCCCCACGCTCGGCTTCGCTCGCGCGGGGGCACCCCCATCGAGAGCGCTCCGGCGCCTTGCGATCTGGGGGTCCCCCCTCTGGGGGAGCACCAGACGCCGCGCGCTGATCCGGCCGGGGATGTGACACAGGCTCTTATGCCGAGGGGGACGACTCGGGACTTTGTGTCAGCTTGGCAACAGCGGGGCTGTGATTTTCCGACGCCCCTGTATAGGACACAGCAGTGACCTGCACACTGGTCCGCATGAACGATTGGCCCGAGGGATGGTCCGACAACGACCGCGGCAACCGGTACGGAAGCGGCAGCGCGAGCGCACAGCCCGAGAGCGCCCGCGTCATGCGGCAGGTCCGCCGTGGCCCGGCCGCCCCGCCGAGCGGCGCCGGCGTCCCGCCGCAGCCGTCGTACGTCAACGGTCAGGGACACAGCGACTACACGAACGCCCAGCAGACCGGGTACGACAGCGGCTACAGCTCGGGCCAGGTCTACGGCGGCGACCCCGGTGGACCGGGGGGACCGGCCGGCCCGGGGGGCTACGACACCCGCGCCCCGCGCCCCGCGCCCAACTGGCGCCGCCGCATCAAGTGGACGGCGATCTCGGTCGTGACCGTGCTGGTCGTGACGGCCGTCGGCACGTACTTCTGGGCCGACTCCAAGCTCCAGCGCGACGTCGACCTGTCGAAGGTCATCGACCGGCCCGAGGCGGGCGAGGGCACGAACTACCTCATCGTCGGCTCCGACAGCCGTGAGGGCATGTCCGCCGAGGAGAAGAAGGAACTGCACACCGGTTCCGCCGAGGGCAAGCGCACGGACTCGATGATGATCCTGCACACCGGCTCCAACGGCGACACCCTGATCTCGCTGCCCCGCGACTCCGACGTGGAGATCCCGTCGTTCGTCGGCTCCGAGTCCGGCAAGACGTACAAGGGCACCGGCCGGCACGTGAAGCTGAACGCGGCCTACGCCGAGGACGGCCCGGAACTGCTGGTGCGCACGGTCGAGTTCAACACCGGCCTGCGCATCGACCACTACGTGGAGATCGGCTTCGCGGGCTTCGCGAACATCGTCGACTCGGTCGGCGGCGTCGAGATCGACATCCCGCAGGACATCAAGGACACCAAGTCCGGCGCCGACTTCAAGAAGGGCAAGCAGACCCTGAACGGCGAGGAGGCCCTCGCCTTCGTCCGCACCCGGTACGCGCTCGCGGGCTCCGACCTCGACCGCACGAAGAACCAGCAGAAGTTCCTCGCGGCCCTCGCCAGCCAGGTGGCCACCCCGGGCACGGTCCTCAACCCGTTCAAGCTGTACCCGACCATGGGCGCGGGCCTGGACTCCCTGATCGTCGACAAGGACATGGGCCTGTACGACCTGGCCTCCATGTTCTTCGCGATGAAGGGCGTCAACAGCGGCGACGGCAAGTCGATGAACATGCCGATCTCCGGCTCCAGCGGCAGCAACCTCGTCTGGGACAAGGCGAAGGTGAA
Organism: Streptomyces sp. NPDC002623; assembly: GCF_053592635.1. NCBI lineage: Bacteria > Bacillati > Actinomycetota > Actinomycetes > Kitasatosporales > Streptomycetaceae > Streptomyces > Streptomyces sp. NPDC002623. Next base: position 154,086 of record NZ_JBSFWB010000021.1, read on the forward strand.
GACGCTGGTCAGCCAGCTGAAGAACGACGAGAAGGTCACCGTCTCGGGCAACTGAGCAACCGGACGCGACCAGGGGCGCCGGACGCGACCAGGGGCGCCCGCCGCGCGGCGGGCGCCCCTCGTCATGCGTGGGCGGCGGTCACATCGTGGCGCCGGCCATCGTGCGGCACATCTCGGCGCAGCGGCGACAGGACTCCGCGCAGCGCATCATCTGCGGATCGTCCGGCATGGACATACACGCCTCCGCGCACATGTCGCACGCCTTGGCGCACATCGCGCACATCTCGGCCGACATGGGCGAGCGCCGCATCATCATGTCGGCGCACATACGGGTCGTCTCGGAGCAGTCCAGGAGCGCGCGCATGATCTGCATCTGGGCCTGGCCGCCCATCTGCATGCAGGAGCTCATGGTCTCCTCGCACATGCTGTGGCAGGACATGCACGCCTCGACGCAGTCCTGCATCTGCTTGCTCATGGCGTTCATGGTTCCGGGCTGGGTCATGGCTCCTCCAGGGGGTGAGGGGGCCCGGGTCGGGCCCGAGCGTGCTCTTCCGACTTCCGTCCTACGCCCTGCGGCGGGCCCCCGCCATCGGGGAGCCTCCCCGCGGCCTCCCGAGGGCCCCTAGGGGCACCCCACCTCGTCCCCTCGCACCACTCCGAACTCACCCTGCTCCGCGTCCACCGCCCGTACCGTGCGCACCTGGCGGAAGTCCGTGCCCGCGATCACCTTCAGCGTCGCCCCGAGCCCCTTGACGGCGCGCAGCTCGCTGCCCGGCAGGGCAGTCGCGAGGGACTTCGCGGAGCGGTCCCAGCGGGGGTCGTAGGCGACGACCGTGCGCCGGGCGGAGGGGTCGGCCGCGCTGACCGGCTGCCGGGTCGTCCGGAAGCCCACCGCGGCCAGCGCCCGGTCCACCCGTCTGCCGAGGCCGACCGTGTGCGTGCCGTTCTCGACCTGGACCCGGATCTGCTGCGGGGCCACGTCCACCCGCGCGACCCGGCCGTCGAGGGAGCGGGCGGCCGTGGCGAGGGGCTTGTCGTCGCGCAGGGCCCTGAAGAGTCGCTGCGACTTCACCGGGTCCCACTTCAGCGTCGAGCCGATGCCCTTCACGAGGTATCCCATCCGGCCGATGGGGACGGTCGTGAACTCGGAGGAAGAAGGGGAGAACGTGCGCATCGCCCGGCCGAGGTCGAGCAGTTCGTCGGCGCCGAAGCCCCGGTCCGCGCGCACCGAGCCGAGCACCGCCCGGGTCACGTCCCGGAACCGCAGCGGGTTCAGCAGGATCCCGGAGGAGGTGGCGCGGTCCACCAGGGCCGCCAGGAAGCGCTGTTGACGTTTCATCCTGCCGAGGTCGGAGGAGCCGTCCGCGTGCCGGGAGCGGACGTACTGCAACGCCTCGCCGCCCATGAGCGTGTGCGCGCCCGGCGCCAGGTCCAGGCCCGTGTACGAGTCCTTCAGCGGCTTCGCGGTGCAGATCTTCACACCGCCGAGGACGTCCACCGTCTTCATGAAGCTGGTGAAGTCGACCTCCAGATAGTGGTCGATCTTCACATGCGTCATGTGCTCGACCGTGCGGACGGTCAACTGCGGGCCGCCCTCGGCGTACGCGGCGTTGATCTTGAGCGGGTGGCCGTGGTGCTGCTTGCCGGTGACCTGGTCGGTGTGCGGGGGAGTCTCGGCGTAGGAGTCGCGCGGCAGGCTGACCACGCTGGCCCGCTCCCGGTCCTCCGAGATGTGCACGATCATGATCGTGTCGGTGCAGTGGCAGGGGGCCCCGCCCAGGCGGTACCGGTGGCGCTCCGCCGCCGTGATCCGGTCGCGGCCGTCGGTGCCGACCAGCAGGACGTTCATGCCGTGGCCGGCCTGCGGACGGTTCTTCATGTCCTTGAAGGGGTCGACCCGGGCGATGTCCGCGTCGAGGCTGCTGATCACCGAGTGACCGATGCCGGCGGCGGCGAGCAGCACCACCGAGAGCGTGGTCGCCGCCCGTACGGCCCAGCGGGGCCGTCGGCGGCGAACGGGGGAACGCGGCACGCGGCGCCCGGGGTGCGGGCGGCGCGGGGACCGGAGCGGGGTGGTGGGCATGGGGGGCACCTCCGGGCGGCGACCGTGGGGCGGGGGAAGCCGTTCGCACAGTAGGCCCATACGATCTGCCGACCGGTGCAGCCGCACCCGGCGGGGCGGGCCGTGTCCCCCGTTCGCGGTAACGTGAGCGTCCTATGAACGCCAAGCCCGACGTGCAGCTCCCCGCCGTGTCCGTCATCATGCCCGTCCTCGACGAGGAGCGGCATCTGCGCGGAGCCGTCCAAGCGATCCTCGCGCAGGAGTATCCCGGCGAGATGGAGGTCGTGATCGCCATCGGTCCGTCCACGGACCGTACGGAAGAGATCGCGGCCGAGCTCGTGTCCGAGACTGCGTCCCACAAGAACAAGCGCGTGCGCACCGTCCCGAACCCCACCGGCCGCACGCCCGCCGCGCTCAACGCCGCGATCAAGGCCTCCCGCCACCCGATCGTCGTCCGCGTCGACGGGCACGGCATGCTCTCGCCCGACTACATCGCCACCGCCGTACGGCTCCTGGAGGAGACCGGCGCGCAGAACGTCGGCGGCATCATGCACGCCGAGGGCGAGAACGACTGGGAGCACGCGGTCGCCGCGGCCATGACCTCGAAGATCGGGGTCGGCAACGCCGCCTTCCACACGGGAGGGCAGGCCGGCCCGGCCGAGACCGTGTACCTCGGGGTCTTCCGGCGCGAGGCGCTGGAGCAACAGGGCGGCTACAACGAGGAGTTCATCCGCGCCCAGGACTGGGAGCTGAACTTCCGGATCAGGGAGGCCGGCGGGCTGATCTGGTTCTCGCCCGAGCTGAAGGTGTCCTACCGGCCGCGGCCGAGCGTGCGCGCACTCGCCAAGCAGTACAAGGACTACGGCCGTTGGCGGCACGTCGTGGCCCGCTACCACGAGGGCTCCATCAACCTGCGCTACCTCGCCCCGCCGACCGCGGTGTGCCTGATCGCGGCCGGCGTCGTGGTGGGCGCCGTGCTCACCCCGCTGGGCTTCGTGATCCCCGGCGGCTACCTCGCGGCGATAGTCGCCGGATCGCTGCCGGCGGGCAAGGGGCTGCCGGCGAAGGCCCGGCTGCAGATCCCCGTCGCCCTCGCCACCATGCACATGTGCTGGGGCTTCGGCTTCCTGACCAGCCCGAAAGCGCTGGCCAGGAAGGTCATCGCATCGCGCCGCCCCGCGGTCCTCAGCGACGCGCGCTGAGGACCCCGCTCCAGGAAACGGACCCGGACCGGACCCGGACTACCAGGTGTAGTTCGGGTCCACGTGCATGCACTGGGTGGTGTCGGACGCGTTGATCGCCTCGGCGGTGTCGGGCGTCGTGTCGTCCGTCTCCGCCACCTTGTACGTCGTCCCCGACCGCCAGTCGGCGCCCACGACGACCATGACCCCGGAGACGTCGGTGGACTTCTTCACCTGGCTCGTGGGGATGCCGAGGGCCTTCGCGACGGCCTGGGCGTCGCCCTGGAGGTCGGCGCTCGGGTAGCGGACCACCGTCTTCGCCTCGGCCGTGGCCGCCGAGGTGTCCGCGACGGCCTCGTCGAAGCCCTTGCCCGCCAGCAGATCCTTCACGGCGGTCGCGCGTCCGCGCACCGGGGCCTCGGTGTCCGTGGAGGTGCCGTTGTGCACCTGCACCGCGATCTTGTCGTTCGCGGCGGCCGGGTCCGCGGCGACCGTCGGCGTCGGGCTGGCGGTGACCGCGGTCTTCTTGGCGTCCTTGCCGTCCAGCGCGATGTCGTCGCGCACCAGCCGGAACAGCTGCGTGGCGTCGTCCGTCGGGACCACCCGGCTGCCCTGGTAGCGGTTCGGCATGGTCGTCATCGTGATGCGGTCGGTGGGCACCTTCTGCAGCTCGCCCGCCAGGTCGTACATCTTCGTGATGGTGTCCAGGCCGTCGTCGACGGTGATCGCCTTGGTGGCCGCCTCGGCGAGCTTGCGCAGCTTGTTGGGGTTGGTCAGCTTGGCGTTGGCGCGCAGCTCACGGACCATCGAGTTCATGTACATGTGCTGCGCCTTGGCGCGGGCGAGGTCGGTGTCGTCCTCGAAGCCGTAGCGGGTGCGCAGCCACTGCAGGGCCTGCTTGCCCTTGATGGAGGTGGTGCCCTCCTCCAGCTTCAGGCCGGAGCCCTTGCCGCTGGAGGTGTGCGAGTAGACGTTGGCGTCCACGCAGACCGGGACGCCGCCTATCGCGTCCGCCATCGACACCACACCCGAGAAGTCGATCATCATGAAGTGGTCGATGTGGATGTCGGTGAGCTTCTCCCACGTGGCCACCGTGCAGCCGGGGCCGCCGCGACCGAGCGACACGTTCGTCATCTCGTCGGTCAGCGCCTGGTAGGTGGTCCCGTCGTCGGGGTCCGTGCACTTGGGTATGTCCAGGAGCGTGTCGCGCGGCATGCTCACCACCGACATGTTGCTGCGGTCCGCCGATATGTGCAGCAGCATCTGGACGTCCGCCAGCGGGGGACCGTCGAAGGTGTCCTTGGCGCCGCCGAGCTTCTGGTTCTCGGCGGTGTCCCGGGCGTCCGAACCGATCAGCAGGATGTTCAGCGCCGTCTGCCCGGCTTCGTTGGCCTCCGTCACGGCCGCCCGGTCCTTGGCGTCGCCGATGTTCAGGTCGTCGCTCTTGATGTTCGAGTTGAGGTGTTCGTAGTAGAGGTATCCGGCCCCCGCGCCGCCGAGTATGACCACCGCGAGCACGGTCGCCGACCAGCGCAACGCGCGTCGACGACGGCGTTTGCGGTCGGTGTCACGGCGTCCCCCGCGTCCACCGCCGGCGCCGCCCGCGACGGAGCCCCCGGTCGACCCGATCGATCCGGTGGTCCCGGTCGATCCGGTGGTCCCGGTCTCCGAGGCGTCTCCTTCGGGCGCGTCCTGATCCTGCCGGCCCCGCTCGGTCGATGACACCGTGTCGTCGACCGCGGGAACCTCCCCCCGCACCCCACTGCTCCCCGCCATTCCCCTGCCCCTCCCCGCCGTGCGCCTGACACGGGCCCGTCCCGCGTCCAGTCAGACGCACGACGGGCCCGAAGGGTTACCTACTTGGCGCACTCGACCTTGTCCGCCGTGGACTTCTCGACCGTGTCCGGCACGGTGGTCGGGGCCGTGAGCGAGACGCCCGCGCCCTTGAAGTCCTTGCCCAGCGTCAATGTCATCGTCGGCAGACCCTGGGAGTTGGTGACGCTCTTGCCCGGCTTCATGGCGGTGCCCGCCAGCCCCATGATGGCGGCGAGCTTGCGTGCCTGTGCGGCCTGGTCGGGCGCGTACTCGAGCGTCGTCTTGCTCAGCTCGGCGGGCGCGTTGCCGGCGTTCTCGGACTTCGTCACGCCCTCATCATTCTGCAGCCAGTTAAGAGTCTCCTGTGCGCTGCCGGCGGGAGCACCGCCGTTCATGACCTGCACCCGCACCTCGGAGGCGGCGGACCGGGTGCCCTTGAGGCGGGCCGCCGCGGCCGCGGCCGCCGCGTCCTTCGACGCCGCCGCCTGCTCCTTCACCTCGGTGAACGAGACATCGTCCTTGATCATCTGGAACACGGTGGGCGCGGTCGAGCTGTTCACCACGACCGTCGCCTTGACCTTCTCGGCCGGGTTGTCGACCACCGGCACGGTCGTGAAGGTCAGGTTCTTGACGTTGAGCTTGCCCAGCTCCAGGCCCAGGTCCTTCAGCTTGTCGATGGTGTCCAGCTGGGAGTCGACGGTCAGCGCCTTCGTGCCCGCCTCCGCCAGCTTGATCATCTTGGTGGGGCTGGTGAGCGTGTCGTTCGACTTCAGTTTGCGCATCAGGGCGCTGAGGAACTGCTGCTGCAGCGCGATCCGGCTCAGGTCGCCGCCGAAGCCCACCGAGTGCCGGGTGCGCACGAAGGCCAGCGCCTGCTCGCCCTGGATGGTGTGCGTGCCCTTCGACAGCTTCAGTTTCGAGTCCTCGTCGTCGATGTCCTTGGCCAGGCACACCTCGACGCCGCCGACCGCCGTGGTCAGCGTCTTCACCGCGTTGAAGTCGGCGACCATGAAGTTGTCCGCCTGGATCCCGGTCAGCTCGGTGACCGTGCGCACGGTGCAGCTCGGCGTCCGGCCGTCCTGCCCGAGGCTGGTGTTGAACCGGACGTCGTCCGTGCCCGGGATGACCTTGGTGGAGCCGTCCTCCTGCTCGGTCTGGCAGTCCGGGACGTCCACGATCAGGTCGCGCGGGATGCTGAGCGCGGTCGCGTTCGTCCGGTCCTTGGAGACGTGCAGCAGGATCGTGGTGTCCGCATGGCCCACGCTGCCCGAGTCGCCGTAGCCCTCGTTGCCGGAGCCGGTGCGCTTGTCGGTGCCGATCACCAGCAGGTTGATCGCCTTGTCCTTGCTGAAGCCACCGGTGCTCGCGCCGTCGTCGGAGACGGCGGTGATGTTGTCGTTGAGGTGCTCCAGATAGAGGTAGGCCGCACCGGCCGTCCCCACCAGGACGAAGGCCATGATCCCGCCGGTCCACAGCAGTATCTTCTTCGCCTTCGACTTCTTCTTCACCGGCCGGCGCCCACGCCGGTTCGACGCGGCTTCCTCCACGGGCGCACCCCGTCGCCGACGCTGCCCGGGCACCTGCTCGGACGACGAAGACGGCGAAGACGCCGACGAGGACGCCGACGAGAACGCCGAAGCCGACGAAGACGGCGACGCCGAAGACGGGGACGGCGAATCCCGCCCCCGAGCCGAGCCACTGCCCCCGGTCGTACCGGAGGCAGACCTACGAGGCCCGGGCACCGACGACTGCGGTGCGGAAGGGCTCAGTCGCAGTTCGTATTCGCCGGTGTTCGGATTGAGCACCCACTGGTCTGCGGGATCGATGTTGTCCGCCCGCCCACGGCCTTGCGCGTCCACGGTTGTCCGAATCCTCCGTCGGGGCCACGCGGCGCCTTTTCCCCTCTAAAGGCGCTCGGGTCTCGGTCACACGGTGCGCGACCCCAGGAAGGACCTCGTGGCCGGGTGCACCGGATCGCTCACACTATCCACCAAGTTCGACGCGAAGCGACGGCCGTGACAAATTCCACGCCCCTACAACCGGGCAATCCGCCGCATTTCCTTGAACTCCAGTTCACCGGAAGGGCTCGGCTTGGCAAGCGCTTTACCCGCAGCTGTCCTCGGCGGCCGTGTTTCCGCGGAACGTCGGAGCGGGCGGAGTGGGCGAAAACACCCCGGAAGCCGCACGCCTCACCGCCCCCGACCGATACGGCCCGTGATCGCCCGACTCCGAGGGCGAGGCGTTTGTGGGAACTTCCTTAGAAACCACCACCGGCGTGTCGGTCCGCAGCAGTTCGAAGAGTTTCTCCGCCTCGGGCTCCACGAGTTGGTCGCGATTCGCGTTGTAGACGTACGACTCCCGTGGAACGGTCAGGAATTGCACATGTTCGGTGGGAATGTCGCGTAGACCGCGCACGAGTTCGTACAGCCCCCGCAGACTCGCCAGCTCCGGGTCGGTGGTGAGAGAGGACGTGGCCGCGTCCAGCACCGGATACAGCTTCACCGGATTCAGCAGGACGTCATTGCTCTGCACCTTGTTGACGAGCGCTCCGAGAAACCGTTGCTGCCGCTCCATCCGGTCGGTGTCACTGCCGTTCCCGAGCGACTTGCGGGCCCGCACATACCCGAGCGCCTGCTCCCCGTCGAGCGTGACCTTCCCGGCGGGCAGCCGCAGCCCGGCGGCCTTGTCGCTGATCGCCTCCTTGAGGCAGACCTCGACTCCGTCGACGGCGTCGACGACATCCTTGAACCCGCTGAAGTCGACGACGACATGATGATCGATCCGCACCCCGGTCAGCTTCTCCACGGTCCGGATGGTGCAGGCCGAACCCCCGGTCTGGAAGGCGTAGTTGAACATCGCGAACATCGGCTCGGTCCGCTTCCCGTCCGCCCGCAGACACCCCGGCACGTTCACCATCAGGTCGCGCGGCAGGGAGACGGCGGTCGCGCTGTGCCGCCCGGCGGCCAGATGCAACAGGATCGTCGTGTCGGACCGCTCGGTCCCGGAGTCCCGCCCGTACTTCTCGTTGCCGTCCCCGGACCGCGAGTCGGACCCGATGAGCAGGATGTTCTGCGCGTCCTTCACCAACGAGGTCGGCCGCTCCTTCGCATACCGGGCGAGCTCGGCCGCGGCGGCTTCGTCGGGCGTGATGTTCCCGTCGAGCTTCACATAGACGACCCACCCGGCCACCCCCACCCCCAGGACGACGACCCCCACCGCCCCCACCCCGTACCGCACCCACCGCCGCCGACGCCGCCGCACCAGCCCCCGCCCATCGGCGGACGCCCCCGCCCCGGGCCCGAGGGGCCCACCGGAACCCGCCGAGTACGTCACGTCCGATCCACCCCTCCCGCCACCCGAGCGCGCAGAGCCACTCCTACGACGATGCCGCGAACCGCGCCGCGGGGGTGGCTGGGGGTGGGCTGAACGGGTGACGAAGGGGGTGGGGACGGTGCCTTGTCGGCCGAGCCGAGGGCGCGTGAATCCGCCCGTGCGGTGCTTTGCCGGGGGAGGCGCGCACATTCAGCTTGTGCGCTGGCTTGTCGGCGGGGGGCGCGTATTCAGCCGTGCGGCGCCTTGTCGGGGAGGTGCGTGTATCCAGCTTGCGCGGCGGCTTGTCGGAGAGGCGCGCACATTCAGCTTGTGCGCTGGCTTGTCGGCGGGTGCGCCTATCCAGCCCGTCCGGCGTTTGAGGACGAGGCCCGTTCAGGGCCGAAGCGGGGGCCTGGGGGCGGCAGCCCCCAGAGACGTCCACACAGACCGACGCCGACACTCAACCCACGCCCACACCAACCCCCGCCCACAACACCCCGTACCTACCGAGCCGTCGCAGACACCCGCTCACTCTCGACCCGCCGAGCCACAACCTCCTCCCCGGCCTCCTCGAGATGCCGGCACAACACCACGGACCCCCCACTGGCCAACGGCGCGTACAACCCCGCGCTCAACCCCTCCCACGTGTCGTACGGCAACCCCGACAGCAGCCGCGCCCCGGGCCCCGTCAGCCCCAGCCCCGACGCCTCCGCCCGCGCCCGCTCCACGATCTCCGCGCCGGTGTACTCCGCCCCGGCCACGATCAGCGCGGGCGCCTCCGCGTCGACAGGGACGTACGGCGCGAAACGGTCCCCGAAGCTCGGGACGTTCACGGCGTAGTCGTCGTACCCGTCCGGAGGCCCCGGCACGAACCGTCGCCCGAGCGGCGCGAGCGACAGCGCGTACCGCTCACCCCGGCACGCCAGCCCCGCCTCGAACTCCCCGGGCCCGGCCACGACGAAGTCCGCCTTCGACGGATCCCCGGCCACATCCGCGACGACCCCCACCGAGGAACACGCCAGCAGCCACACCGCCGTCTGCCAGTGCGCGGGCAGCAGCAGGGCGACCCGGTCGCCGGGCTCGGCGGACAGTCCGTCCTGGAGGAGGTTCGCGGTCTTGGCCACCCAGTTGGCGAAGGTGGCGACGGACAATTCGACCCGTTCGCCCGTGGCGTCGTCGTAGAAGGTCACCAAGGGGCGCGCGGGATCCGCGGCCAGCGCGGAACGCAGCAGGTCGGCAGGGGTGCGATCGGTGGCAGTCACCCACGCAAGCGTACGCGCCGCCCGCGCCGCGACACCGCTCGCGTGGCCGTTGCGGAGCCACCGGTTCGGCGCAACGGACCCCGACGGCGCGTCAATTCCCCGATGGACAGAAATGTATGACTATGTCCAGGATCAGTGGCATGCGTGGATTGCTAGCTACCTCGATCGGCGTCACGTGCGCGGCAGCTCTCGCGCTCCCGCTGACGCCGCCCGCCGACGCGGCGACGGTGCGACCGGCACCGGCCACGAAGGCGGTGCCCACCGGGACGACGCGGGTCACGAGCCCCGACACCCCGACCACCCCGACTCTCCCTGACCTCCCGGGCAGCACCCAGTCGCTGCCCCTGACCTCCCTCACCGGCGACCGGGCCCTCGGCGGCACCGGCTCCGACCAGGGCCTGCCCCGGCGGGACGTACGTCACTTCTCCCTCCTCGGCGTCGTCTGGGACGACCCGGCGGCCGAACTCCACGGCCGCGTCCAGGTCCGCACCCGGCCGGCCGACAGCGGCGCCTGGTCCGACTGGCAGGACGTCGAGACCCACAACGCCGACCACGGAGCCGACCCCGAGACGTCCGAGAGCGCCTCGGGCCGGGTCCGCGGCGCGACGGCCCCGCTGTGGGTCGGCGACTCCGACGGCGTCGAGATCCGCGTCCACCCGGACACCGAAAGCCGCACGGAGGAGACGGGACGCGGGACCCGTACCCGCTCGGTCGCCGCCCCACTCCCCTCCGGCCTGCGCCTGGAACTGGTCGACCCGGGGGCGGCCACCCCCGCACACGTCCCGGCCGGCCCACCGCGCACCGGCGCGACACCCCCCGAGACACCCGCGCTGGACACACCGGACACACCGGACCCGGCGACGGAGGACACAACCGAGAACGTAACCGACCCAGACGCAGAAACAACTGAACCGGCATCTGAGACGGCATCTGAGACGGCATCGGAAACGGCGTCGGAAACGGAGCCGGAAACGGCATCGGAAACGGCATCGGAAACGACAGGCGGAACGTCGTCGGCATCAGGCCCGTCCGCAACGACAACGACAGGGATGTCCGCGGAGACGAAGGCCGCCTCCGCCGCCAACACCCCCCTCGCTCCGCTCGGCGCCACGGAGATCCCCGCCCTGGACCGTCCGGGCACCGAACGCGAGCTCTTCACCCTGCGCGCGGCCGAGCTGACGGAGGCCCAGCGGGCGAAGCCGTACATCGGCCCGCGACCGAGCATCGTCACACGGCGCGGTTGGGGAGCCGACGAGAACCTGCGCGAGACGAGATTCGTGTACACGACGAAGGTCAAGGCGGCGTTCGTGCACCACACGGCGTCGGGCAACAGCTACAAGTGCTCGCAGGCGGCGTCGGTCATCCGCGGTATCTACCGCTACCACGTCAAGAGCATGGGCTGGCGCGACATCGGCTACAACTTCCTAGTCGACAAGTGCGGGAAGATTTACGAGGGTCGCGCCGGGGGAGTGGCGAAGCCGGTTCTCGGCGCCCACACCCTGGGTTTCAACACCAACAGCATGGGGATCGCCGTCCTCGGCACGTTCACCTCCGCCAAGCCGAACTCGGCCACGGTCAACGCCGTCGCCCGGCTGACGGCATGGAAACTCGGCCTCTTCGGGGCGAATCCGAAAGGAAAGACATACCTGAAGTCCGCGGGTGGCAATCTCTACGCAAAGGGAAAGAACGTACGACTGAATGTGATCTCCGGCCATCGGGACGGGTTCGCCACGGAGTGCCCGGGCAAGCAGCTCTACGGCAAGCTCGGCTCGGCCCGCTCGACCTCGGCGAGCTACCAGGGACGCTGAGCGGGCCGGACGACCACGTTCGTGAGCTCCGGGGTCAGGGGGGAGACCCCGGAGCGCACAGGTGCAAGTAGCCGGACAAAGGGTCTGCGAGGGGGGTCTACGCGGGATCTGCGAGGGTCTGCAAAGGTCTGCATACACTGGCCGGCCGAAAGACAGTTCGGCCGGTCCCGGCAGGAAGCAGAGACGAAGGTGACTGAAGCGATCCTCCTGGTCGGCGGCAAGGGCACCCGGCTGCGCCCACTCACGGTGCACACGCCCAAACCGATGGTCAGGGCGGCGGGGGTGCCGTTCCTCACGCACCAGCTGGCGCGGGCGAGAGCGGCGGGCGTGGAGCACATCGTCCTGGCGACGAGCTATCTGGCGGAGGTCTTCGAACCGTACTTCGGCGACGGCTCGGCGCTCGGCCTGCACATCGAGTACGTGACGGAGGACGAACCCCTCGGCACCGGCGGCGCGATCCGCAACGTGGCGTCCCGCCTCAACTCGGCCCCGGACGACCCGGTCCTGGTCTTCAACGGCGACATCCTCACCGGCCTGGACATCAGACGACTGGTGGCGACGCACGAGACGACGGGCGCGGACGTCTCCCTCCACCTCACCAAGGTGACGGACCCGAGGGCGTACGGCCTGGTCCCCACGGACGAGACCGGCAGAGTCCTGGCGTTCCTCGAAAAACCCCAGACCCCCGAGGAGATCGTCACCGACCAGATCAACGCGGGAGCGTACGTCTTCCGCCGCTCGGTCATCGACACCATCCCGCTCGGCCGCCCGGTGTCGGTGGAGCGCGAGACGTTCCCCGACCTCCTCTCGGCCGGAGCCCACCTCCAGGGCATGGTCGACTCGACGTACTGGCTCGACCTGGGCACCCCGGCGGCCTTCGTCCGCGGCTCGGCGGACCTGGTCCTGGGCCGGGCCCCGTCCCCCGCGGTCCCCGGCCGCTGCGGCGACCGCCTGGTCCTCCCGACGGCCAGGGTCGCCCCCGACGCGAAACTCACGGGCGGCACGGTGGTCGGCGAGGGCGCGTTCGTGGCGCGGGGCGCGAGGGTCTTCGGCTCGACGATCCTCCCCGGCGCCGTCATCGAACCGGGCGCCGTCATCACCGACTCCCTCATCGGCGCCCGGGCCCGAGTCGGCGAACGCTCCATCCTCACCGGCACGGTCATCGGAGACGGAGCGGTCGTAGGCCCCGACAACGAACTCCGCGAGGGCGCAAGAATCTGGTGCGACGCAACAATCCCAGCGGGAGCAGTCCGCTTCTCATCGGACCAGTAGGCAACGACGATTCACCCGGGGATGCGTGCATTCCGGCCAGTCCGGGTGCCTTGTCGACCCGGGACCAGCGCATTCCCGCCCGTCCGGGGGTGCCTGTCGAGTCCGGGTGAGCACTCTCCAGCCCGTCCGGCGTTTGAGGACGAGGCCGTCCAGGCCGAACGGGGGTCCAGGGGGCAGAGCCCCCTGGGACGGGACGGGGGGGACATCACAGCCCCCTGATGTCCCCCACAGACAACCGCGGCGCACGCCGCTTCGGCCCCTGCCCACTCAACAAGATCAACCGAGCCGCCCGATGCCGCTGCCCCGCATACGGCTCCAGCAACTGCAGCATCACCGAGTCATCCGCATCCCGATTCCCCGCCAACACCCACCCCACGATCCCCGGCAGATGCAGATCCCCCACGGTCACCGCATCCGCCGCCCCATGACTGCGCTGCACGACCTCCGCCGAAGTCCAGGGCCCGATCCCCGGCACAAGCTCCAGCCGAGCCTGCGCGGCCTCCGCCGTCATCCCCACGGCCTCCTCCAACCGCCTCGCCACCCGCACGGCCCGCAGAATCGTCGACGCCCGCTTGTTGTCGACCCCCGCGCGATGCCACTCCCACGAGGGAATCAGCGCCCACGTCCGAGGCGAGGGCATCACCCACAGCCGCCCGTCCGCCGCAGGCCCCGGTGCCGGCTCCCCGAACTTCCGCACCAGCGACCGCCACGCCCGATAGGCCTCGTCGGTCGTGACCTTCTGCTCCAGCACAGACGGAATCAACGACTCCAGCACCAGCCCGGTCCGCGTCAGCCGCAACCCCGGCCGCCGATGCCGCGCCGTGGCCACCACCCGATGCCGCGGCACGAAGGCCTCCGGCGCATCCGAGGCCCCGAGCAGCTCGGGCAACTGCTCCAACAGCCAGTCGGCCCCCGGCCCCCAGGCCTCCCCGCGCACCACACCCCCGGCCGCCGCGGCCGCGACACGCAGCGTCCCCGGCCCGGCAGGGGTGAGACTGGCCCGCCACACGGACCCGTCCGGCATCGCCCGGAACGTCGGATCACCCGGACCGCGCCGAAGCGGCCCGAGCACCAGCCCGAGATCGAGGGGCCCCTGCGGAACCCACTCCCGCACCCGCCCAGCAACAGAAGCCTGCCGAGGCACCCCGGAGCCCACCCCGGAGCCCGTCCCGGACGGCACACCGACATGCCCGCCGCGCACAGTCGTACGCGTAGGCCGAGGAGAGAACCGTCCTGCCACAGGAATCCCTTGATTGCGGGTGATGCCCTACGAGACTAGGCGCTCCCCACAAGCCCCGACCCGCAGTCCCCCCTCAAGGGGCGCGGGGAACTGCGCGACAACCCCCCACCGACCTGCGGTCGCCCCTCAAGGGGCGCGGGGAACTGCGCGACAACCCCCCACCGACCCGCGGTCGCCCTCAAGGGGCGCGGGGAACTGCGCGACAACCCCCCACCGACCCGCGGTCGCCCTCAAGGGGCGCGGGGAACTGCGCGACAAGCCCCCACAAGCCCGCACTCGCACACCAACCCCGCCCCGAACCCACCGTAGCCGTAGCCACCCGGCCCCCAGCGGAGCGTCCCCTCACCTCACCTCGACAAAGTCCCCCACCTCCCGCTCCGCCCGAGCCCGAGGCTCCTCAGCCGCATGGCCGACCGCCACCGCCCCCATCGGATCCCACCCCTGCGGCAACGCCAGCACCTCCCGCACCACGTCCCGGCAGAACATCGTCGACGACACCCACGCGGACCCCAGCCGCTCCCCGGCCAGCGCGACCAGGAAGTTCTGCACACCGGCCCCGGCGGCGACCACGAACATCTCCCGCTCGGCCGCGTCCCGCCGCGCGTCCCCATAGGCGTGCGACCCGTCCATCACCAGACAGGGCACCACCAGATAAGGCGCGTTCCGCAGCACATCCCCCCGCCGCACCCGCTTCGCGATGGACTCCTCGGACTTCCCGTCCCGCCGCAGATCCGCGATCCACGCGTCCCGCATGGCGTCCAGCAGCCGAACCCGGGACTCCGCCGACTCCAGCAGCACGAACCGCCACGGCGTCGTGTGATGCGGCGCCGGCGCGGTGACGGCCGCCGCGACCGCGCGCCGTACCGCCCCGGGATCGACCGGCTCGTCGGTGAAGGACCGCACGGTCCGCCGCTGTGTGACCGCCAGCCGCACCGCCTCGGACGTCCCGAGCCGGAACATGTCGTCGCGCGCCCCCCGCACCATGACCCGAGCCCCGCCGACGCTCTCGGCGAGCCCCTCCCCTTCCCTCTCCCCGTCGTCCTCGGCGAGGACGACATGCCCCAGCCCCCGCACCACCGCCACCGGCAGCCCGGCGGCCTTTCCCTTCACGAGATCCCCCGCGGCGGCGAGCTCGTCCGCCGTGGCGACGACCGTTGCGCTCAGTGGATTGCCGTACGCGTCCGTGCCGCCGCGCAGATCGTCCAGCACCCGCACCCCGGCGGCGCCGATCGCCACGTCCGTGAGCCCCGCACGCCAGGGGCGCCCGAAGGTGTCGGTGACGATGACCCCGACGTCGACACCGAGCGCGCCGCGCAGCCCCTCCCGGATCGCGCGCGCCGAGGCGTCCGGATCCTCGGGCAGCAACAGCACGGTCCCCGAAGGGGTGTTGGAGGCGTCGACCCCGGCGGCGGCCATGATCAGCCCCTGCCGGTTCTCGACGATCCGCAGCATCCCGCGCCGGGCCACGACCCGTACCGTCTCGGCGTCGATCGCGGCCTCCCGGTCGGCCGCCCGGACGACCCGCCCCTCGGCCTTGGACACGATCTTCGAGGTGACGAGCAGGACGTCCCCGTCGACGAGCCCCGGCTCGGCGGCGGCGATCAGCTTGGCGAGGTCGTCCCCGGTCTGCACCTCGGGCAGCCCACCCACGGCCCAGACCCGGTAACCCCTCTCGACGGCCCCGCTGGCCCCGCTGGAACCACTGGCCCCGCTGGAACCACTGGGTCCGCTGGAACCGATGGACTCGCTGGATCCCATGGATTCGCTCACGCCCCCCGCACCTCCTCGGCCAGCGCCAGAGCCTCCTGGGCCATCCGCGTGGTCGCGTCGAGGTCGCTCATCATCAGCGGGACGGCCCGGCAGCGGATCCCGGCCGTCTCCACCCGCTCCACGACGCCCGCGTCCACGGTGTCGACGAGCCAGCCGTCGAGCAGCCCCGAGCCGTAGTGCTCGGCCACCGCCGCGGCCGTCGACTCCACGCCGACCGCCGCGAGCACCTTGTCGGCCATCCCGCGCACCGGCGCGTCCCCGACGATGGGGGAGAGGCCCACCACCGGCACGCCGGCCTCGGCGATCGCCTCGCGGATGCCGGGCACGGCGAGGATCGTGCCGACGGAGACGATCGGATTCGACGGCGGGAAGAGGATCACGTCCGCCTCCGCGATCGCCTCCAGCACCCCCGGCGCCGGCTTCGACTGCTCGGCGCCGACCGGCACGACCGCCTCGGCCGGCACCGACGCCCGCAGCCGCACCCAGTACTCCTGGAAGTGCACGGCCTTGCGCTCGCCGTCCTCCTCGACCGCGACATGGGTCTCCACCCGGTCGTCGGTCATGGGGATCAGCCGCACCCCCGGCTTCCACCGGTCGCACAGCGCCTCGGTGACCGCGCTCAGCGGGTACCCGGCGCCGATCATCTGCGTCCGCACGATGTGCGTCGCGAAGTCCCGGTCGCCCAGCCCGAACCAGCCGGGCCCGGCGCCGTAGGCCGCGAGCTCCTCCTTGAGATGGAAGGTCTCCTCGGCCCGCCCCCAGCCCTGCTCCTCGTTGATGCCGCCGCCGAGCGTGTACATCACCGTGTCGAGGTCCGGGCAGACCTTCAGCCCGAAGAGATGGATGTCGTCGCCGGTGTTGCCGATGACCGTGATGTCCGCGTCCGGCACGGCCTGCTTCAGACCGCGCAGGAACCGGGCACCGCCGATGCCGCCTGCCAGAACCACAATGCGCATGAGAGCCAGTCTCGCAGGCGCCGCCGACAACCCGTCCGCCGGTTGTGGACAACCACCCGCCTGTGGAAAACCCGCCCACCCGTACGAGCGGACGGCCACCGCCGAGGCCGTGCCCTACACGCTGACGGAGTCCACCTCGTCGTACGTGCCAATGGCCGTGCAAGCCGTGTGTATCGGCATCTCGGTCAGCCCCGGGAAGTACACGTGCAGGCTCACCGCCGGCTCCAGCGCGTCGTTGACGACCTCGTGCACGTATCCCTCCCCGAACACCCTCCCCCACTCTCGGCTTCGCTCGAGCGGGGGGACCCCCACCGTCCCCGCCGCCAGCACCCGCGTGCCGCGCTCCGTGCGCTCGGTCAGCTCACCGTCCAGGACGGTGAACACTCCGGAGGAGGGGCCGTGGTCGTGCAGCCCGCTGCCCTGGCCGGGCACCCAGGACAGCAGCCACACCTCGTAGCCGGGGCCGGTGCGCAGCCGGTGGTACCAGCGGGTCGTCGCGTCGTACCGGACCAGGTGCTCCCACTGGTCGCGGTCGGCGGCGATGGAGCGGGCCAGGCCGACGAACTCGGCGACGGTGGCCGGGTGCTCGCGCGGTGCCTGGAGGAGGTGCGGGACTTCGAGGATGTCGCCGGCGATCTGCAGGTCGCTGTCGCTGTTCATGGGTGTGGTGGTTCCTCAGTGATGAAGAAGGTCAGAGGGAACGAGAGACCGGGTCCCGCCCGGGTCACGGGTGCGGGAGACTCGGCCGTCAGCCGGAGCGGGTGTGGCTCAACAGCTGGAACAGCGACAACAGCTACAGCGAGCGCGGGCAGCACCGTGGGACCCGGCGGAGCCGGTCGAGGTGAGTGCCAAGTTCGCGAGCATGCCCACAAGCACAGCGGTTCACACCTTCACTGTCAACTCGACACCCGGTATGTGGGACGCGGTTCACCTCATCCGGTTCATCTCGAAGATGAAAGGTTTGCTCACTCGGCCACCGGGACACATGGCGCACAAGCCGGGCGCGCAAGCCTCGTGGCGATCCCGTGATCCGACTGTGATCCGGTTCGCTTCCGCGCGCGTGCCGCAACGGGATCGATCCTCAGGACGTCCTTACCCGTACAAGCGCTGTGCGGGGCCGGTGGTCCTCCGGGGCTTCATCTGCTTGTCAAGGTTTATGGCGATTTGAACACTTACCGCATGGCCTTGGTTCCGCAGAGTGAATAAGGGGCCCAATAGCAGATCTCGGCTTGACTCGCCCGGAGCAGCACACTTGTAATTTCACTCGTGTCGTTCAGCCGGAATCGGTAACGGCCACGTCACGGGGACGCGAAAGACAGAGCGAGGGGCGCACATGACCGAGCTGGTGCAGCAACTGCTGGTCGACGTCGATGACGCGGACGAGGAACTCGGCTGGCAGGAGCGCGCGCTGTGCGCCCAGACCGATCCCGAGTCCTTCTTCCCCGAGAAGGGCGGCTCGACCCGGGAGGCCAAGAAGGTCTGCCTCGCCTGCGAGGTCCGCTCCGAATGCCTCGAGTACGCCCTCGCCAACGACGAGAGATTCGGCATCTGGGGCGGCCTCTCCGAGCGGGAGCGCCGCCGCCTGAAGAAGGCGGCGGTCTGAGAACCGCCCCCTCCACGGAGGCACAAGGGTCCGAACGGCCCGTCGCAGGTGGGTTATCCACAGGCGGCGGGCCGTCGTCCTGCCCAGCCGATAGTGTGGGCGCTCGTCCGAGACACCCCGCCGCCGCCAGACGGCGCAGGAGTCCACCGCAGTCCATCGAACCGGGGCCCGTACCTCGATGTCCGTGCACAGCCACACGGCAGCCCGTCAAGACAGCGCTGCCACACCTGAGTTCCCGCGTCATGTAGTGACCGCGGTGATCGTCTCCCACGACGGTGCCCGCTGGCTGCCCGACGCGCTCGCCGGGCTGCTCGGCCAGGAGCGCCCCGTCCAGTCCGTCATGGCCGCCGACACCGGCAGCTCGGACGCGTCCGCGCAGCTGGTCACCGACGCCCTCGGCGACGACCGCGTCCTGCACCTGGCCCGGCGCACCGGCTTCGGCCAGGCCGTCGAGGAGGCCAACCGCACGGCCCCGGTCCTCACCCCCGAGGAACTCCCGTACCTGAAGCGCCCCAGCGGCTGGGACCCCGTCACGCGCACGTGGCGCGACGACGCCTACGACCTGCCGGAGCTCCCGCACGGAGAGCCCGTCCAATGGCTGTGGCTGCTGCACGACGACTGCGCCCCCGAACCGGACGCACTGGCCGAGCTGCTGCGCGTGGTGGAGAACGAGCTCGAACTGGGCCGTGACGACGTGGCCGTCGTCGGCCCCAAGCTCCGCGGCTGGTACGACCGCCGCCAGCTCCTCGAGGTCGGCGTCACCATCGCCCACTCCGGCCGCCGCTGGACCGGCCTGGACCGCCGCGAACAGGACCAGGGCCAGCACGACCACGTGCGGTCCGTGCTCTCCGTGTCCACCGCCGGCATGCTGGTCCGCCGCGACGTCTTCGAACAGCTGGGCGGTTTCGACCGTCGACTGCCCCTGATGCGGGACGACGTCGACCTGTGCTGGCGCGCCCAGGCCGCCGGCCACCGGGTCCTCATCGCCCCCGAGGCCGTCGTACGGCACGCCGAGGCCGCCTCCCGCGAGCGCCGCACCGTCGACTGCGCGGGCCGCACCAGCGCCTCCCCGCACAAGGTCGACAAGGCCGGCGCCGTCTACACCCTCCTCGTCAACAGCCGCACGGCCCTGCTGCCCTGGATCCTGGTGCGCCTGGTCCTCGGCACCCTGCTGCGGACCGTCGCCTACCTCGTCGGCAAGGTCCCCGGCCAGGCCCTCGACGAGATCCGCGGCCTGCTGAGCACCCTGCTGCGCCCCGAGCGGATCATCGCCGGGCGGCGGGCCCGCGGGAAGTCGACGGTCGACAAGGAGGAACTGCGCCCCCTGTTCCCGCCCCCCGGCGCGACCGTGCGGGCCACCGTCGAACAGGTCGCCGGCGACCTCTTCGGCTCCGACGACCCCGAGGCCGTCTCCGGCGCGGGCCGGCACGGCGGCGCCGTCGAGTCCGGACCCGGCGGCGACGACGCCGACTTCCTGGAGATCGAGCAGTTCGCCCGCCTCAAGCGCATCGCCCGCAAACCCGGCCCGGTGCTCTTCCTGGTCCTCCTGCTCGTCTCCCTGGTCGCCTGCCGCAACCTCCTCGGCGGCGGCGCCCTCGCGGGCGGCGCCCTGCTGCCCGCCCCGGCCGACGCCTCCGAGCTGTGGTCGCGCTACCTCGACGCCTGGCATCCGGTCGGCGTCGGCGGCACCCCGTCCGCCCCGCCCTACCTGGCGATCATCGCCGCCATGGCCACCCTGCTGCTCGGCTCGACCGGCCTCGCCCTCACCGTGCTGCTCGTCTGCTCGGTGCCGCTGGCCGGCTTCACCGCCTACTTCGCCTCCCGCCCGCTCGTCGAGTCGCGCCTCCTGCGCGCGTGGGCGGCCGTCGTCTACGCCTTCCTGCCGGCCGCGACCGGCGCCCTCGCCGGCGGCCGCGTCGGCACCGCCGTCCTGGCCGTCCTGCTGCCGCTCATCGCCCGCGCGGGCGCCGCGGCCAGCGGACTGACCCACCGCTCCGGCGGCCGCGGCAGCTGGCGCGCCACCTGGGCGTACGCACTGCTGCTGACGATCACCACCGCGTTCACGCCGATCGTCTGGCCCATCGCCCTCGTCCTCGGCCTCGCGGTCCTGGCCGTGCGCCGCGGCGACATCACCGCCTACGGTCTGCGCTTCCTGGCCCAGCTCGGCACGCCGCTGCTGATCCTCGCGCCCTGGTCGCTGACCCTGCTGCCGTTCGGCTTCTTCACCCAGGCCGGCCTCGACTTCGGCCCCTCGACCGCCACCGCGCTCGATCTGCTCGGCGCCAGCCCCGGCGGCCCCGGCACCGTCGACGGCCTGATGCTCATCGGCATCGTCCTGGCCGCGCTGGCCGCCCTGCTGCGCTCCGAGCGTCACTTCGGCGTCTGGGCGGCCTGGGCGGTCGCCCTGGTGGGCCTCGTCTTCGCCGTCCTGTCCAACAGCTCCACCTGGGCCGGCCCCGCCACCCTCGTCTACGGCATCGCCCTCCTCGCCGCCGCCGTCATCGGCGCCGACGGGGCACGCACGCGTGTCGCCGAACAGAGCTTCGGCTGGCGCCAGCCGGTCGCCGCCCTCATCGCCTTCGCCTCGGCCGCCGGCCCGCTGCTCCTCGCCGCCGGCTGGATGATCGGCGGCGCCGACGGCCCCCTCGAACGCCGCGACCCCGTACAGGTGCCCGCGTTCGTCGCCGAGGAGGCCGGCAACCGCGACCAGGCCCGCACCCTCGTCCTCGACAGCGACTCCGCCGCCCGCGTCGGATACGTGCTGGTCCGCGGCTCGGGCGCCCGCCTGGGCGACGCCGAGCTCGCCGCGGCCGACGGCGAGAACGAGCAGCTCGACAAGGTCGTCGCCAACCTCGTCGCCGGCTCCGGCGCCGACCAGGCCGACGAGCTCGGCGAGTTCGCCGTGGGCTACGTCCTCGTCCACAAGGGAGCCCCCCGCGAGGTCACCCGCGTCCTGGACGCCACCCCCGGCCTGAAGCGGCTCAGCCAGCAGGACGGCAGCGCCCTGTGGCGGGTCGACCAGGAGGTCTCCCGCGCGGCCGTCGTCGCGGACTCCGGCAAGGGCGCGGCAACCCCGGTCGCCGCGGGCCCCGTCGACATCCACACCACCGTCCCCGACGGCTCCGACGACCGCGTCCTGCGCCTGGCCGACGCCGTCGCCGAAGGCTGGACGGCCACCCTCGACGGCAAGCCCCTCACCCCCGTCACCCTCGACGGCTGGGCCCAGGGCTTCGAACTCCCCGCCTCCGGCGGGAAGCTGGACGTCACCTACGACGACCCGTTCACCCACACCGCCTGGCTGTGGGCGCAGGGCTTCCTCGCCCTCGTCCTGGTCGTCCTCGCCCTCCCCGGCCGTCGCCGCGACGTCGACGACGACCTCCCCGAGGAGGAGCCGGTCCCCGCCGAGCCGGCCGAGGGCGAGGGCCGCCGCGCCCGCCGCCTGCGCGCCCAGGCCGAGGCCGAGACCGACACCGAGAACGAAGAGCCCGGCCAGGACGAGGACTTCCCCGTCCCCGTCCAGGAGGAGCAGACCCCCGTCGCGGTCCCGCAGCAGCAGTCCTACGGCGACTGGGACCAGTCGGCCTACCCGGGCGGCGAATACGCCGGCTACGCGGGCGAGCAGTACCAGAACGCCCAGCAGTACCCGGCGGGCGGCTACGACCAGCAGTCCTACGACCCCTACCAGGCCGGCCAGTACGACCCGTACGCCTACGACGGCCAGGCCCAGCAGGCGCCGTACGACCCGAACTACCAGCAGCAGGCCTACGACCCGTCGGCCTACGGCCAGGGCGGCTACGACCCCGCCTACGACCCGGACCGGAACCCCCACGGCACCGGCAGCGAGCGCCCCGACGGGAGCCAGCAGTGAACCGCACCACCCTGTCCCTGATCGCCGGCACGGCGGCCCTCGCCGCCGTCACCGGGTTCGCCACGCTCCAGCAGCCGGACGCCACCGGCCCGGACACCGCCAAGGCGGCCGCCGAACTGCCCGTGGAGCGCACGAGCCTGGTCTGCCCCTCGCCCAGCACCTCCGACCTCGCCGAGACCTCGTACACGTCCTTCACACCCGTCACCAAGGGCACCGACGGCGACGGCACGGCCGAACTCGCCGCGGTCACGGACGAGTCGGCGGCCGCGCCGACCGACAAGGCGACGGCCAAGGCGACCGACAAGAAGAAGGCGGCCGCGAAGCCCGTCCTCACCCCCGAGGCGCCCGGCACCCCGGCCGTCGGCGACACGACAGGCGGCGACGCGCCCGCGCTCCTGGGCACCGCCGAGGGGAAGTTCGCCCCCGGCTGGACCGTCCAGGAGACCACGCAGGTCGCCGCCGGCACCGGCCGCGGCCTGCAGGGACTGACCTGCGGCGCGCCGGACACGGAGTTCTGGTTCCCGGGCGTCAGCACGGCCGCCGACCGCACGGACTACGTCCACCTCACCAATCCGGACGACTCCGCCGCCGTCGTGGACATCGAGCTCTACGGCAAGGAAGGCGCCCTCACGACCACGGTGGGGGAGGACATCACCGTCCCGGCGCACTCCAGCGAGCCGATCCTGCTGTCCACGCTCACCGGCGAGAAGCAGGAGGACCTCACGGTCCACGTCAACGTCCGCAGCGGCCGGGTCGGAGCCGCCGTGCAGGCCCTGGACGAGAAGCTCGGCGGTGACTGGCTGGCCGCCGCCACCGACCCGGCGAGCACCCAGGTCATCCCGGGCATCCCCAAGGACGCCACGGCCGTCCGCCTCATCGCCTACGCCCCGGGCGATGCGGACGCGGACCTCAAGGTCCAACTCGCCTCCCCCTCAGGTCTGATCACCCCCGCCGGACACGAGACGCTGCACGTCAAGGCGGGCATGACGGCCTCGGTCGACCTGGGCGACGTCACGCGCGGGGAGTCCGGCTCCCTGGTGCTGACCCCGACCGGCCAGTCGGTGCCCGTCGTCGCCGCCGTACGGGTCCTGCGCGGCAAGGGCTCCGACCAGGAGTCGGCGTTCATCTCCGCCACCGCGCCCGTCGGCACACGCGCGTCCGCCGCCGACAACAGGGCCAAAGGATCGACCCTCTCCCTGACCGCCCCCAAGGGCGCCGCCAAGGTGAAGGTCACCGCGTCCGCGGGCAGCGGCGGCGGCACGGCCGTCTCCAAGACGTACACGATCAAGGCGGGCACCACCCAGGACGTCGAACTCCCCGTCCCCACCGGCCTGAAGGGCACCTACGCGCTGACCGTGGAGCCCCTGACGGCCACCCCGGTCTACGCCTCCCGCACCCTGGCGGTCACCGAGGACGGCGTCCCGGGCTTCACGATCCAGACCCTGCCGGACGACCGGGGCACGGTGGCCGTCCCGCAGGCCGACGAGGACGTCGCGGTGCTGCAGAAGTAGCCGGTGCTCAGTCCTCGCCGTAGCGCGGATCCACCGTCTCCGGAGTCAGGCCGAGCAGCTCCGCGACCTGCTCCACGACCACCTCGTGCACCAACGCGGCCCGTTCGTCGCGCCCCTTGGTCCGGATCTCGACCGGCCTCCGGTAGACGACGACCCGGGCCCGCCGGCCCTCGCGCGCGGGGACCACTCCTCCCAACGGGACCGCCTCGTCGTTCCACGGCTCCGGGGTCGCGTCCAGGCGCGGCACCTCCAGCACGACGAAGTCGATGTCGGCGAGCTGCGGCCACCGCCGCTCCAGCCGTTCCACGGAGTCCTGCACAAGATCGGCGAACACATCGGCGCGGCTGGCCGCCAACGGCACCTGGGGTGGCGCGATCGGCCCCCGCATCCCCCGGCCGTGGCGATCGCGACGACGGGGTCCTGGGCCTGCGGCGGGGGGCGGTACGGGGCTGTCCATCACCACTGAAGCGTAGTCCCCGCCGTGCCCCTGCGCCCGGCTCCACCAGCCGGCCCGGGCGCCGCCGCCCGCGGTGCACCCCATGTCGCGGGATGACCATTCCAGCCAAGGTTGGGCTCGTTTCCGTATCTCTCCGAGACCGGCGAACTCGCGGCAATTGATGCTGTTTGTGCCGAGTGATGACCGCGGGGTGATGACTCCCTTTGCATAATCACTGGTGTTCCCGCAGGTCAGCGGGGTATGACTGGAGCCGTCGGTGGGGCGTTTCACAACACGACACGGTGGAGTGACCTGGTGGAGAGTCGTCGCGGCCCGCTCAAGAGTGCGGTACCGTCCAACGTCGTGAGCCCTGTACGTCGCTGTTCGCGAACTGCCTGCGGCCGACCCGCCGTCGCGACGCTGACGTACGTCTACGCCGACTCGACCGCGGTCCTCGGCCCGCTCGCCACCTACGCCGAACCCCACTGCTACGACCTGTGCGCCGAGCACTCCGAGCGCCTCACCGCCCCGCGCGGCTGGGAGGTCGTCCGGCTCCTCGACGGTTCGGCTCCCGCCCGCCCCAGCGGCGACGATCTGGAAGCGCTTGCCAACGCCGTCCGCGAGGCGGCCCGCCCGCAGGGCCGCGCGGCCGGGGCCGGCGGCGGCGCACGCACGGCGGACCCGATGGAGGTCGCACGCCGCGGCCACCTCCGGGTGCTGCGCTCACCCGACAACTGAGCCGGTTCCCCTCCCTGTTCGCCCCCCTGCTCGTCCTCCCGTTCGTCACGGACTGACGCACGCCCATTGACGTGTCGTTGTCGCGGACACGACCATTCCGTTCAGCCGAAGAACGAGAAACCGCTTTCCGCATGACGGAAAAACGGCCGGAATGTGATCGAGAGCCCGATCGAGAACCCGATCGGGAACGCGGCCGCAATCGTCATCGGGAACGTGATCTGGATCGGGGGCGCCCGTGTACGTCCAGGAACTGCAACCCGTCGCCGGCTCGCTCGGCCTGTCCGCCCTCGTCGCGGCCCTGCCCCTCGTGATCGTCCTGGTCCTCCTCGGCGGCGTCCGCCTCAAAGCCCACCTGGCAGGCCTGACGGGCCTTCTCGCGGCCGCTCTGGTCGCCTGCCTCGCCTACGGCATGCCCGTGGGCCAGACACTCTCCAGCGCCGCCCAGGGAGCCGCCTTCGGGCTCTTCCCCATCCTGTGGATCGTCGTCAACGCCCTCTGGGTGTACCGGATGACGGTCCGCACCCGGCACTTCGACGTCCTGCGCCGGTCCTTCGGCCGCCTCTCCGACGACCCGCGCATCCAAGCCCTCGTCGTCGCCTTCTGCTTCGGCGCCCTCCTGGAGGCGCTCGCCGGGTTCGGCGCCCCCGTGGCGATCTGCTCGGTCATGCTCGTCGCCCTCGGCTTCGACCCCGTCCGCGCGGCCGTCGTCGCCCTCGTCGCCAACACCGCGCCCGTCGCGTTCGGCGCCATGGGCACCCCCGTCGTGACACTGGCCCAGGTCACCGGCCTGCCGTTGGACACGGTGGCCTCCGTGGTGGGCCGTCAGACTCCGCTGCTCGCCCTCGTCGTACCGCTCGTCCTGGTCGGCCTCGTGGACGGCCGACGAGGCCTGCGCGAGACCTGGGTTCCGGCCCTGGCCTGCGGAATCGCCTTCGCCGTCGCCCAGTTCGCCGCCTCCAATTACGTCTCCGCGCAACTCGCCGACATCGGCGCCGCCTTGGCGGGCGCCGCCGCCCTGGTCGCCGTACCGCACACGCGCGTGCCCACTCCCGAAGCGGTACGCGCGTCCGTGCTGACGGGCACCCGCAGCGAGGAGTTGGACGAACGGGACCCCAACCCCGAGATCCTGCGCGCCTACGCCCCCTACGCGCTGATCGTCGTGATCTTCTCCGTGGCCCAGATCCCCGCGGTCAAGGACTGGCTCGCACAGGCCACCCGGACCTACGACTGGCCCTTCCTGAACGTCGTGAACGCCGACGGGAAACCGGTCGGCGGCAACATCTTCACCTGGCCGGTCGTCTCGACCGGCGGCACTCTCGTCCTGCTGGCCGGCATCGCCGCCGCGGCCGTACTCGGCGTCCACGCGCGCGTGGCGCTGAAGGAATGGGCCGCGACGGTCCACGAGTTGAGGTACGCGATCCTCACCGTGACCTCCGTCCTGGCCCTCGCCTACGTCATGAACCTCTCCGGCCAGGCCGCCACGATCGGCCACTTCGTGGCGGCGGCCGGCGCGGGCCTCGCCTTCCTGTCCCCGGTACTGGGCTGGTTCGGCGTCGCCGTCTCCGGCTCCGACACCTCCGCCAACGCCCTCTTCGGCGCCCTCCAGGTCACCGCGGCCCGCGAGTCGGGCCTGTCCCCGGAGCTGCTGGCCGCCGCGAACAGCTCGGGCGGCGTCCTCGGCAAGATGATCTCGCCGCAGAACCTCACCATCGCCTGCGCCGCCGTCGGCCTCGCCGGCCGCGAGGGCGACCTGCTGCGCAAGGTCCTCCCGTGGAGCCTGGGCCTGCTCCTGGTGATGTGCCTGATCGTGGTCGGCCAGAGCTCCCCGGTACTGGACTGGATGCTGCCCTAGGGCCCACAGCGGACGGCGAACCCGCCCGGGTAGTTTGTGGTGACCTACAGGACTTCAGGAAGGGTGGCCGTGGCTGCTGATCTGTCTCAGATCGTGAAGGCGTACGACGTGCGCGGGGTGGTCCCGGACCAGTGGGACGAGTCGCTGGCCGAGCTCTTCGGGGCCGCCTTCGCCCTGGTGACCGACGCCCGGGCGATCGTCGTCGGCCACGACATGCGCCCCTCCTCGCCCGGTCTGACCGGCGCCTTCGCGCGCGGAGCGGCGGCGCTCGGCGTGGACGTCACCGAGATCGGCCTCTGCTCCACGGACCAGCTGTACTACGCCTCCGGCGCACTCGACCTCCCCGGCGCCATGTTCACGGCCTCGCACAACCCGGCCCGGTACAACGGCATCAAGCTGTGCCGCGCGGGCGCTGCCCCGGTGGGCCAGGACACGGGCCTGACGGAGATCCGGGAACTGGTAGAAAGCTGGATGAACTCGGCTGCCCCCAAACCCGCACCGGCGCCGGTACCGGGAACGATCTCCCGAACGGACACGTTGAAGGATTACGCGGCGCACCTCCGCGCACTCGTCGACGTGACCTCGATCCGCCCCCTGAAGGTCGTGGTCGACGCGGGCAACGGCATGGGCGGCCACACGGTCCCCACCGTCCTGGAGGGCCTGCCCCTCACCGTGATCCCCATGTACTTCGAACTGGACGGCACCTTCCCCAACCACGAGGCCAACCCACTGGACCCGGCGAACCTCGTGGACCTGCAGAAGCGGGTCCGCGAAGAGTCCGCCGACCTCGGCCTCGCGTTCGACGGCGACGCCGACCGCTGCTTCGTCGTCGACGAACAGGGCGAGCCGGTCTCCCCGTCCGCGATCACAGCCCTGGTCGCGGCACGCGAGCTCGCACGCAACGGCGGCAAGGGCACGATCATCCACAACCTGATCACGTCCTGGACAGTCCCGGAGGTGGTGCGCGAGAACGGCGGCACCCCCGTCCGCACCCGAGTGGGCCACTCGTTCATCAAGGCGGAGATGGCCCGCTCAGGCGCGATCTTCGGCGGGGAACACTCCGCGCACTACTACTTCAAGGACTTCTGGAACGCCGACACCGGCATGCTGGCCGCCCTCCACGTCCTGGCCGCCCTCGGCACCCAGCAGACCCCCCTCTCCTCCCTGGTCGCCGAGTACGACCGCTACACCGGCTCCGGCGAGATCAACTCCACGGTCGCCGACCAGGCCGACCGCATCGCCGCGATCAAGGCGGCATACGGAAACCGCGACGACGTCACCCTGGACGAACTCGACGGCCTGACCGTCACGTCCACCGACTGGTGGTTCAACGTCCGCCCCTCCAACACGGAACCCCTCCTCCGCCTCAACGCGGAGGCCCGGGACGAATCCACCATGACCAGGATCCGAGACGAGGCCCTGAAGATCATCCGCTCCTGACCTCCTGGCCTCACCCCACAACGCGCGCGGAACACCCCGACGCCGGGTCCAAGGGCGGAGCCCTGCCGGGGTCGAAGGGGCGAAGTCCCCGGGGAGGGGGACGGGAAGGGGAACGGCCAGGGTCGGCGTGGGCGAATCCCACAACGCCCACCGCAACGCACCAGCCGGCCGGCCCCCACCCACTCCCCACGCCGCACTCCACCCCTTCCCGCCCAACCCCCGCGCCCCACCCCCACCAGCGGTACCCTGACCAGGCACATCCGCGCACCCCGACGCACCCGCCCACCACACCGCGCACCGCGCCCCGCACACCCCGAAGGGACACCCCATGCCGCTCGAAGCCGGCCTCCTGGAGATCCTCGCCTGCCCCGCCTGCCACGCCCCCCTCAAGGAGCAGGACACAGAGCTGATCTGCACAGGCCAGGACTGCGGCCTGGCATACCCCGTCCGCGACGGCATCCCCGTCCTCCTGGTCGACGAGGCCCGCCACCCCGCGTAACCACGCACCGCGCGCGCCCCACAAAGCCCCCGCCACCAGGCGCCGAGCACCGGGCGCCAGGCACGAACCACCAAGCACCAAGCACAGACTCGCGTTCCCCACCCGGCCCCGCAAAACCGACGACGCCCCAGGCGATCGGAGACTGCCGCCATGCTCGACGACTCGCTGCTCGACACGCCGGAGGCCCTCGCCGAGGCCGACCGCCGAGCACTCCTGCGCGGCGCGGCCGAAGCCGGCGCCCGCGTCCGCACCGCCGCCCGGCACGCGGCCGAGGCCGGCGTCAACGACCTCAAACCCGACGGCCGCCCCCGCGCCATCCTCATCGCGGGCCCCGGCGCCGCCGCCACCTGCGTGGCCGACCTCCTCGGCACCCTCGCCGGCGCCGCCTGCCCCGTCATCCGCCTGACCCCCACCGGCGTCGCCCCCGCCGCAGGAGCCCTGCGCTGGGAACTCCCCGGCTGGGCCGGCTCCGTCGACCTCCTGCTGATCGCCACCCCCGACGGCAGCGAACCCGGCCTCGCCCTCCTCGCCGAACAGGCCTACCGCCGCGGCTGCACCGTCGCCGCAGTGGCCCCCGCCCACTCCCCGCTCACCGAGGCGGCCGGCGCCACCCACGCCCTGTTCGTCCCCCTGGCGACAGCACCGTACGAACAGGACGAGCAGCCCCCCGTCGCCGCCTCCGCCCCCGGCGTCCTCTGGGCCCTGCTGACCCCCCTGCTCGCCCTCCTCGACCGCATCGCACTGCTCTCCGCGCCGCCCGAGGCGATCGAGAAGGTCGCCGACCGGCTCGACCGGGTCGCCGAACGCTGCGGCCCCGCCATCGCTACCTACAGCAACCCGGCGAAGACCCTGGCCGCCGAACTGGCCGACGCGCTCCCGGTGATCTGGACCGAAGGCACCTCGGCAGGCCCCGCCGGCCGACGCTTCGCAGCCGCCCTCGCCGAACTCGCCGGCCGACCCGCCCTCGTCTCGGAACTCCCCGAGGCCCTCGCCGAACACAACGCGCTCCTCGCCGGCCCCCTCGCGGCCAGCGCCGACCCGGACGACTTCTTCCGCGACCGCGTCGAAGAAGCCCCGGCCCTGCACGCGCGCGTAGTGCTGCTGCGCGACCGCCCGATCGGCGGCCTCACCGCAGCCCCGTCCGCCCGCGAACTGGCCCTCAGCCACGACACGCCGATCAGCGAGCTCGAGCCGGAAGCCGGCGACGAACTGGTCACCCTCGCCGAACTGATCGCCACCACGGACTTCGCCGCCGTCTACCTGGCGCTCGCCTCCGGGGCCTGACCACACCAGGCGGAACCCGACCCCAGAACCCGACCGCAGGCAGAGAGAACCGCATGGACCGCCTCGCCAACACCGTTCGCCCCTACGCCTGGGGTTCCCCCACCGCGATCCCGCAGCTGCTCGGCACCGCGCCGACCGGCGAACCGCAGGCCGAGATGTGGATGGGCGCCCACCCGGGCGCACCCTCGCGCACCGACCGGGGCACCCTCGTCGAGGTGATCGAGGCCGACCCACGACGCGAACTCGGCGAGCGGACCGTCGCCAAGTTCGGCCCCCGCCTCCCCTTCCTCCTCAAGATCCTCGCCGCCGGCGCCCCCCTCTCCCTCCAGGTCCACCCCGACCTGACCCAGGCCAAGCAGGGATACGAGGACGAAGAACGCCGCGGCATCCCCGTCGACGCCCCGCACCGCAACTACAAGGACGCCAACCACAAGCCCGAACTCATCTGCGCCCTCACCGAGTTCGACGGCCTGTGCGGCTTCCGCAACCCCACGCAGGCCGCCGACCTCCTCGACGGCCTCGGCGTCGACTCCCTCAAGCCGTACGTCGACCTCCTGCACGCCCACCCGGAAGAGGCCGCCCTGCGCGAGGTCCTCACCGCGATCCTCAGCGCCGACCGCGACGAGACGGCCCACACCGTCGCGGCGGCCGCGGCCGCCTGCGACCGCCTCGGCGGCGACTACGCCCCCTACGCCGGCATCGCCCACCACTACCCCGGCGACCCCGGCGTCATCGCCGCCATGCTGCTGAACCACGTCCGACTCCAGCCCGGCGAGGCCCTGTTCCTCGGCGCCGGCATCCCGCACGCCTACCTCAACGGCCTCGGCGTCGAGATCATGGCCAACTCCGACAACGTCCTGCGCTGCGGCCTGACCCCCAAGCACGTCGACGTCCCCGAACTCCTGCGCATCGTCCGCTTCGAGCCCGGCGACCCCGGCGTCCTGCGCCCCGAGGCCGCCCCGGACGGCGAAGAGGTCTACGACACCCCCATCGACGAGTTCCGGCTCTCGCGATACGTCCTGCCCGCCGGCGCCCCCGCCCACGACCTGACCCTGCCGACCCCGCAGATCCTGCTCTGCACGGCCGGCACCGTACACACGGGCGAACACGAACTGACCCCCGGCCACTCCGTCTTCGTCCCCGCGGGCGAAAAAGCCGAAGTGTCCGGAACCGGTACGGTCTTCCGCGCCACGGTCATCGCCTGACCCCCGCGCACCGGACAGCCCGACGCGCCACCACCGGACCGGGCTGCAACAATGACCCACCGGCAAAGGAAGGGCAAAGCCAACACGGCCCCGCCCTGCACGGCGTACGCACGTAGGCGAAGGGACAACGCGAACACATGAGCGCGTCAGGCGGCACCAAGGCGATCGTGGCGGCACTCGGCGCCAACCTCGCGATCGCGGCATCGAAGTTCGTGGCGTTCGCGTTCAGCGGATCATCGTCGATGCTCGCCGAAGGCGTGCACTCGCTCGCCGACTCCGGCAACCAGGCCCTGCTCCTCATCGGCGGCAAGAAGGCCCAACGCGAGGCGACCCCGCAACACCCGTTCGGCTACGGCCGCGAGCGCTACATCTACGCCTTCCTCGTCTCCATCGTCCTCTTCTCCGTCGGCGGCATGTTCGCCATCTACGAGGGCTACGAGAAGATCAAGCACCCGCACGAGATCGAGCACTGGTACTGGCCCGTCGGCGTCCTCATCTTCGCGATCATCGCCGAGAGCTTCTCCTTCCGCACGGCCATCAAGGAGTCCAACCCGCTGCGCGGCGAACACTCCTGGACGCAGTTCGTCCGCCGCGCCAAGGCGCCCGAACTGCCCGTCGTCCTCCTGGAGGACCTCGGCGCCCTCGTCGGCCTCATCCTCGCCCTCGGCGGCGTCGGCCTCGCCCTCCTCACCGACGACGGCGTCTGGGACGGCATCGGCACCCTCTGCATCGGCGTCCTGCTTATCCTCATCGCCCTCGTCCTGGCCGCCGAGACCAAGTCCCTGCTCCTCGGCGAGGCCGCCGGCCTGGAAGACGTCCAGAAGATCGAGGCCGCCATCGTCGACGGCGACACCGTCACCCGCGTCATCCACATGCGCACCCTCCACCTCGGCCCCGAGGAGCTCCTGGTCGCCGCCAAGATCGCCGTCCAGCACGACGACACGGCCACCCAGGTCGCCAACGCCATCAACGCCGCCGAGGCCCGCATCCGCGCCGCCGTCCCCATCGCCCGCGTCATCTACCTCGAGCCCGACATCTACAGCGAGGACGTGGCCGCCAAGGGACCGAAGCCCGAGGCCACCCCGGGCGGACCCGCCCAGCACCCCACCGAGCACTGACCCGCACACCACCCGACAGGACCCGCCGGACCACCGGTGGGTCCTGTCACCGTTTCCGAGGTGGACTGGGGCCGCCCCGCACCTCCGGTGTAGCTTGGAACGGAGCCAGAACGTCGCTGCTGATGGCGGTCGGGCGGACCCAGTGCGGACCGTCCGAGGGAGAGAGGGCCTCCGACGGACTGCGCTGCGCGAACGCGGGCATGCCTGTGTCCCCCCGGGGGACCCCTGTGTCCGCAGCCGCGCAGACCAGCCGTACCCACTCTCTCGACCCGACTCCGAGGAGCAGCACCCCATGACGACTGTCGACAGCCGACAGGACTTCAAGGTCGCCGACCTCTCCCTGGCCGCCTTCGGCCGCAAGGAGATCACCCTCGCCGAGCACGAGATGCCCGGCCTGATGTCCATCCGCAAGGAGTTCGCCGCCACTCAGCCGCTGGCCGGCGCCCGGATCATGGGCTCCCTGCACATGACCGTGCAGACCGCCGTCCTGATCGAGACTTTGGTCGCCCTGGGCGCCGAGGTCCGCTGGGTGTCCTGCAACATCTTCTCCACCCAGGACCACGCGGCCGCCGCCATCGCCGTCGGCCCGAACGGCACGCCCGAGAACCCGCAGGGCGTCCCGGTCTTCGCCTGGAAGGGCGAGACCCTGGAAGAGTACTGGTGGTGCACCGAGCAGGCCCTGACCTGGCCGAACACCCCCACCGGCGGCCCGAACATGATCCTGGACGACGGCGGCGACGCCACCATGCTCGTCCACAAGGGCGTCGAGTACGAGAAGGCCGGCAAGGTCCCCTCCGCCGACACCGCCGAGTCCGACGAGCACCGCGTCGTCCTCGAACTGCTCGACCGCACCATCACCGACGGCTCCCAGAAGTGGACCCAGATCGCCTCGGAGATCCGCGGCGTCACCGAGGAGACCACCACCGGCGTCCACCGCCTGTACGAGATGCAGCGCGACGGCGAACTCCTCTTCCCGGCGATCAACGTCAACGACGCCGTCACCAAGTCGAAGTTCGACAACAAGTACGGCTGCCGCCACTCCCTCATCGACGGCATCAACCGCGCCACCGACGTCCTCATCGGCGGCAAGACCGCGGTCGTCTGCGGCTACGGCGACGTCGGCAAGGGCTGCGCCGAGTCCCTCCGCGGCCAGGGCGCCCGCGTCATCGTCACCGAGATCGACCCGATCTGCGCCCTCCAGGCGGCGATGGACGGCTACCAGGTCACGACCCTCGACGAGGTCGTCGACAAGGCCGACATCTTCATCACCACGACCGGCAACAAGGACATCATCATGGCCTCGGACATGGCCAAGATGAAGCACCAGGCCATCGTCGGCAACATCGGCCACTTCGACAACGAGATCGACATGGCCGGCCTCGCGCAGATCCCGGGCATCGTCAAGGACGAGGTCAAGCCGCAGGTCCACACCTGGAAGTTCCCCGACGGCAAGGTCCTCATCGTGCTGTCCGAGGGCCGCCTGCTGAACCTGGGCAACGCCACCGGCCACCCCTCGTTCGTGATGTCCAACTCCTTCGCGGACCAGACCCTGGCCCAGATCGAGCTGTTCACCAAGCAGTCCGAGTACCCGATCGGCGTCTACACGCTGCCCAAGCACCTCGACGAGAAGGTCGCCCGCCTCCACCTGGACGCACTCGGCGTGAAGCTGACCACGCTCCGCCCCGAGCAGGCCGCCTACATCGGCGTCGAGGTCGACGGCCCCTTCAAGTCGGACCACTACCGCTACTGAGTTCCGCAGCCCCGCCATGCTGAGGAGCGCACCCACGCACCCACGCGCTGACGCGTTCCTCAGCACCAGGCAGGTCCTCCGAGGCAGGCCCCCGCACCCCCGTGCCGGGGGCCTGCCCCGTCGGCCCACGGCCGCACCAGCGCCGACCAGCCCGTCACACCCCAGGACCCCCATGCCCCGCGGCCGCTATTCGCTCCACGATCCGCACGATCACACCCCCCTCGCACTCGAGCACTTCCAATGCGCCCCCGGCCCCTCCGGCTGGCGCTACGTCTCCCGGCTGACCACTCCCACCGGCGAACACACCGGCTCCGTCGACCTCACACTCGACGACCTCGGCCGCCCCCTCCGCCTCGAACTCCACGCGAGCGACTGGCAGGTACGCGGCGCAGCCCTGGACGGCGTCACCTGGGTCCGCACCGACCCCACCGGCACCCACGCCACGGAAGGCAACACCCCCGCCCACGCCTTCACCGGCACATCCCCCGCCTTCCTCATCGCGACCACCCGACTCCTACGCCTCACCCCCTCCTCCTCGGCAACCCGAGTACGCCTCGTCGCCTTCACGGATCCGGTGCTCGCCCCGCGCACCGTGGACCAGTCCTGGGCCCTGCTCAAAAGCGAAGCACACGCCACTGACAACGGCCCCCTGACCGTGGACGAATACCAGGTCACAGCCCTGGACACCGGCGAACAGCACACCGTGCACATCGCCGGCGACGTCGTCCTCGCAGCCCCCGGCATCGAGCTGGAAGACCTCGAAACACCCCCGTCGACGTTCACCTGAACCCACCCCGCACAGAGCTACGCCGGCGGCACGAACCCACTGCCCGGCCCCTCGGCCTCGGGCCGATCAACGGGCGCCGGCGTCCCAACGGCTCCGTACGACACAGACGGACCGTACGAACCCGGTGAACCGCCCGGCCCCGGACCGTACGGCCTCGGCGGA
Source organism: Streptomyces sp. NPDC002623 (assembly GCF_053592635.1). NCBI lineage: Bacteria > Bacillati > Actinomycetota > Actinomycetes > Kitasatosporales > Streptomycetaceae > Streptomyces > Streptomyces sp. NPDC002623. The sequence goes on from NZ_JBSFWB010000021.1 coordinate 189,017, forward strand.
CCGTCACCCACAGGCCGCCCCGCGACCGGACCGCTCCCGAAGGCCCGCCGCGCCTCCCGGACCTGCCGCTCCTGCACCACCGCCGCCAAAAACGCGGCCGGCGGCACCCCCTGCGGCACCGGAGCCCCCGTACGCGCCGCCAGCTCACCGGCCAGCCGCTCCGCCATCGCCCAGCCGACCTGCGGATCCAGCTGATTCATCCGCCCCAGGTACTGCCGCACCGCCAGCCACAGCCCGTCCGGCACCGCCGAAAGATCCAGTCCTTGGAATCGCCCTGCCAGCCACGGCGGAGGCGGCGGCACGAAACCGCTCTGCCCCGCGGGCACCCGCTCCCGCACCACCAAGGTCCCGGCGAACACATCACCGAGCCGTCTGCCCCGCGCCGACACCAGCGAGGCGATAGTCGCCACCACGCCGATCGTCAGCAGAATCTCCACCACACCGATCGCACCCCGCACCAGCGCGTGCCGGAACCGGATCGGCCCGCCGTCGTCCCGCACCACCCGCAGCCCACACGCCATCTTCCCGAGCGACCGCCCATGACTGAGCGTCTCCACCGCGATCGGTCCACCCACCAGCACCAGCAGGAACGTCGCGATCGACAGCGCGATCTGCGCAGCCTCGTCCAGGGACGCCGTCGCCGCCACCAGAGCAATGCTCACGACGATGTAGGCCACGAACGCCACGAACAGGTCCAGCAAGATGGCCAACGCCCGGCTGGGCAGCCTGGCAGGCCGCAGCTCCAACGCCACGGCCTCGCCCGTCACCAGCTCACTCAAGTCCGTCGTCCCTTCCCTGGCCTGCCCCGAGAACAGCCAGTCTGCCAAGCTGAACGCACATCGCGCGGCAGTAGGACAAGCTGACATCCACCACCGGCCGCCGACGAACAGCCGAGGAGCAGGCACACCGATGGACCTCGACGTCTTCGTCTCCGCCCACCGGGCCGAATGGGACCGCCTCGACGCCCTCCTGCGCCGCCAGCGCCACCTCACCGGCGCCGAGACCGACGAACTCGTCACCCTCTACCAGCGCACCGCCACCCACCTCTCCCTGATCCAGTCCAGCGCCCCCGATCCACAGCTCACCGGTCGGCTCACCCAACTCGTGGCACGCGCGCGTAGCGCGGTGACAGGCACCCGTCGCGCTTCCTGGCGCGACGTGACGCGCTTCCTCACCCAGGGCTTCCCGGCCGCGGTCTACAGGTCGCGCCACTGGTGGGTACCCACCGCACTCCTCTCCACCGCCGTCGCCGCCGCACTCGGCTGGTGGATCGGCACCCACCCGGAGGTCCAGTCCTCCATAGCCGCCCCCGACGAACTCCGCCAGCTCACCCGACCCGGCGGCCTGTACGAGACGTACTACTCGAGCCACCAGGCCGCGGCGTTCGCCGCCCAGGTCTGGACGAACAACGCCCAGGCCGCCGCGATGTGCCTGGTCCTGGGCATCTTCCTGGGCCTGCCGGTCCTCTGGATCCTCTTCCAGAACATGCTCAACCTCGCCATCGGAGCCGGCCTCATGTCCTCGGCAGGCCGCCTCGACACCTTCCTCGGACTCGTCCTCCCGCACGGCCTTCTCGAACTGACCGCCGTCTTCGTCGCCGCCGGCACCGGCCTCCGCCTGGGCTGGACCGTCATCGACCCGGGCCCCCGCTCCCGACGCACCGCCCTCGCGGAAGAGGGCCGAGCCGCGGTCGGTATGGCGATCGGCCTCGCCCTGGTTCTCTTCGTCTCCGGCGCGATCGAAGGCTTCGTCACCCCATCGGGCCTGCCCACCTGGGCCCGCATCACCATCGGCATCGCAGCAGAACTGGCCTTTCTCGCGTACGTCTACATCCTCGGCGGCAAGGCTGCCCGTGCCGGGGGCACGGGTGACGTCGACGCCGCCGAGCGCAGCGCCACGGTGCCGACAGCCGCCTGATGTGCGACCGGCCCCGTTGAACTGCTAGTCTCCTCCTCGCCCCACAAAAACCGTTGACACGGAGCGCGTGGGGAGGTAGATTCGAACAGTTGCCTGGAACTGGACAGAGTCCGGTCGGCAGCGGTTAGTATCTGTCAGCCTCTTGAATCTTCGGATTCCGCAGAGGCTCCCGAACAAGTCGGAAAATGAATGGCCGGTCAGATCGGCCCGAAACTTCTGATAAAGTCGGAACCGCCGGAAAGGGAAACCGCGAAACAAAAGCGGGAACCTGGAAAGCACCGAGGAAATCGGATCGGAAAAGGATCTGATAGAGTCGGA
>NZ_JBSFWB010000022.1:0-163972 GCF_053592635.1 Streptomyces sp. NPDC002623
GCCCGCGAGCTCGGCTACGACGTCAAGGTCGCGAAGTTCCCGTTCACCGCCAACGGCAAGGCGCACGGTCTGGGCGACGCGACCGGTTTCGTGAAACTGATCAGCGACGCGAAGCACGGCGAGCTGATCGGCGGCCATCTCATCGGCCCCGACGTCACCGAACTCCTGCCCGAGCTGACCCTGGCCCAGCAGTGGGACCTCACCGTCCACGAGGTCGCCCGCAACGTCCACGCCCACCCGACCCTGGGCGAAGCCGTCAAGGAAGCGGTGCACGGCCTGGCCGGCCACATGATCAACATGTAGCTCCGCGTACCGCCTCCGGCGGTGCCGTTCACCCGAACGGCACCGCCACGCTCGCCGTCGCCGTACGGCCGGGATGTGCTGGCATCCACCGGCCCGACCCCGGACCGGACCGACGGCGAGGGAGCCCACCATGCCGGAAAGCGGTGACCCCGCCGACGCGGAGCTGGAGGCACTCAGGGCCCGCATCGCGGCGCTGGAGGAGGAGCGCACCCGTCGGCCCACCCACCACCGGGTCCGCTCGATCGTCGCGGTCGTCCTCATCGTCCTCGGCTGTGTCCTGGCCCCGCTGGGCCTGGTGGCGGCCTGGACCTCGAGCATCGTGGGCGACACCGGTCGCTATGTCGACACCGTCCGCCCGCTGGCCTCCGACAAGGATGTCCAGAACGCGGCCGCCACCCGCGTGACGAACGCGGTGATGGACCGCCTGGACCTCACCGCACTTCTGCAGGACGTGGCCCCGGCCCAGCGTCCGCTGCTGGAGAAGGCCCTCGGCAGGCTCGGTCCCTCGCTCGAGAGCGCCGTCCGCAGCTTCGTGCACGACAAGGCCCAGGCGGTCGTGGCCTCCGACGCCTTCGAGAAGATCTGGGTCGACGCCAACCGCCGGATCCACAGCTCCGTCGAGAAGGCCCTCACGGGCAGCGGCGGCGGCGCGGTGAAGATCGAGAACGACACGGTGACCATCGACCTCGCCCCGGTCGTCGACCAGGTCAAGCAACGGCTGGTCGACTCCGGGATGACGGTCGCGGGGAAGATCCCCGAGATCCACACGAACTTCACGGTCGTCGAGTCCGAGGACATCGGCAAGGTCAAGACCTACTTCCGGCTGCTCCAGCTGGCCGGTTTCTGGCTGCCCGTGATCGCGGTCCTGCTGGTGGCGGCAGGCGTTCTGCTCTCGACGCACCGCCGCCGCGTCCTGATCGTCGCCGCGCTCTGCTTCGCTTTCGCCACCCTCCTCCTGGGCGTCGCGCTGACCGTTTTCCGGGTCGTCTACCTGGACGCTCTCCCGGCCGGCGTCTCCCAGCCGGCCGCCGGGTCCGTGTACGACACGCTCATCCGTTTCCTGCGCACCTCCGTGCGGTCGGTGGTCGCCCTCGGTGTGGTGATCGCCCTCGCCGCCTGGCTGACCGGGCCCGGCCGCCATGCCGCGCTGGTACGGCAGCTCTGGCACTCGGGCATCGGCGCCGTGCGCGCGACCGCCGATCACGCGGGCCTGCGCACCGGTCCCGTCGGCCCGTTCGTCGACCGCTACCGCACCTGGATCACCTGGATCCTGGCCGCGGGTGCCGTCCTGGCCTTTCTCCTGTGGCCGTACCCGACCGGCTGGGTCGTCGTCGGCCTGGCCCTCGCCCTGCTCTTCGCGCTGGGCGTCGTCGACTTCCTCGCGACCCGGCCCCGCCGAAAGGACAGCCCCGCATGAGCTCGCAGACCCCGACCGGCGACCCGCACGGAGAGATCGGCACCGCGTGGTCCACCCCGCGCGGCGGACCACGCCGGGCGGCCCCGCACGACGACCGGGCCGGCGCCGGCGTCGTCTTCGCCGGCGTCCTGATGCTGTGCAGCGGGGTGCTCGCCGTCCTCCAGGGCATCGCGGCCGTCGCCGACGACGACGTCTACGCCCGCGTCGGCAGTTACGTCTACGAGCTCAGCCTCACCGGCTGGGGCTGGATCCACATCGTCCTCGGCGCCGTCGCGGCGGCGACCGGCGCGGCCCTCCTCAAGGAGCTGACCTGGGCCCGCTTCACCGGCATCCTGCTGGCCGCGCTCAGCCTGGTCGCCCAGTTCCTCTTCCTGCCGTACGAGCCGCTCTGGTCGGTCGTCGTCATGGCGATCGACGTGTTCGTCATCTGGTCACTGGCGTCATGGCAGAGATCCGAGATCTGACCGGCCGCGGTGCAGCACACATGAGGTCGATGTCGGATTCTCGCCAGCGCCGGGTCGGCGGCCGGGCGATGCTGAACGTATGCAGAACGGGATGTACACCGATCGCGAGCGCTGTGTGCGCGCCGTGCAGTCGAAGGACGCGCGGTTCGACGGCTGGTTCTTCACCGCCGTCCTGACCACCGGAATCTACTGTCGGCCCAGCTGCCCGGTGGCGCCGCCCAAGCCCGAGAACATGGTCTTCCACCCGAGCGCCGCCGCCTGCCAGCAGGCCGGCTTCCGCGCCTGCAAGCGCTGCCGTCCCGACACCACCCCGGGCTCCCCGGAGTGGAACCAGCGCGCCGACCTGGTGGCCCGGGCCATGCGGCTGATCGCCGACGGAGTCGTCGACCGCGACGGCGTGCCCGGCCTCGCCGGCCGCCTCGGCTACAGCACCCGCCAGGTGGAGCGCCAACTCCTCGCCGAACTCGGCGCAGGGCCGCTCGCGTTGGCCCGCGCCCAGCGCGCGCAGACCGCACGCCTGCTCATCGAGACGACCGAACTCCCCATGGCGGACCTGGCGTTCGCCGCCGGCTTCGCCTCCATCCGCACCTTCAACGACACCGTGCGCGAGGTCTTCGCACTGTCCCCGAGCGAACTCCGCGCCCGCGTCCCCCGGAAGAACCCCTCGACCCGCCCGGCCGCTCCCGGCACACTCACGCTCCGCCTCCCCTTCCGCGCGCCCCTCAACCCCGACAACCTCTTCGGGCACCTCGCCGCGACCGGCGTCCCGGGCGTGGAGGAGTGGCGCGACGGAGCGTTCCGGCGCACGCTGCGACTGCCCTACGGGCACGGCATCGTGGCGCTCACCCCGAACCCCGACCACATCGGCTGCCGCCTCACCCTCAGCGACCTGCGCGATCTCACCGTCGCCATCAGCCGCTGCCGGCGCATGCTCGACCTGGACGCCGATCCGGTCGCCGTCGACGACCAACTGCGCACGGACCCGCTGCTCGCGCCCCTGGTGGACAAGGCGCCCGGCCGCCGGGTGCCGCGCACGGTCGACGAGGCCGAGTTCGCCGTACGCGCCGTGCTGGGCCAGCAGGTCTCCACCGCGGCCGCCCGCACCCACGCGGCCCGTCTGGTCACCGCGCACGGCGAACCGGTCGACGATCCGGAAGGCGGCCTCACCCACCTCTTCCCGGCCCCCGAGGCACTCGCCGCCGTGGACCCCGAGTCCCTGGCGATGCCCCGCACCCGCCGCGTCACCTTCACCACTCTCGTCGGGCAATTGGCGGACGGCACACTGCACTTGGGCGTGGAGAGCGACTGGCCCGAGGCCCGCGCCCGCCTTCTGGCCCTGCCCGGCTTCGGCCCCTGGACGGTCGACGTCATCGCGATGCGCGCTCTCGGCGACCCCGACGCGTTTCTCCCCACGGACCTCGGAATCCGGCGTGCGGCCCAGGAGTTGGGCCTGCCTTCCACCCCGGCGGCGCTCACCGCCCGCGCGGCGGCCTGGCGACCCTGGCGCGCGTACGCCGTCCAGTACCTCTGGGCGACCGACAGCCACCCGATCAACTTCATTCCTGTATAAGGACGTTCAGTGAACCAGCAGCAATCGCCGCAGCAGGAGCAACAACGGCTACAACAGCTGCAACAGCAAAAGCAGCAGCAAAAGAAGCAGCAGAAACGGCACACGATCATCGGCAGCCCGTACGGCCCCCTCACCCTCGTCGCCGACGACGGCGTCCTGTGCGGCCTCTACATGACCGAACAGCGCCACCGTCCACCGGAGGAGACCTTCGGCCCCCGCGACGACACGCTGTTCGGCGAGACCGAGACCCAGCTGGAGGCCTATTTCGCAGGCGAGTTGAAGGAGTTCACCCTCGAACTCCGCCTGCGCGGCACCCCGTTCCAACGCACCGTCTGGGCCGAACTGCAGAAGATCCCGTACGGTGAGACCCGCACCTACGGAGAACTCGCCGAAGCCCTCGGGAATCCGTCGGCCTCCCGCGCCGTGGGCCTCGCCAACGGCAAGAACCCCGTCGGCATCGTCGTGCCCTGCCACCGGGTGATCGGCGCCGGCGGCAGCCTCACCGGCTACGGCGGCGGCCTGGAGCGCAAACAGCGCCTGCTGGACTTCGAGAGCGGTGCCGCCCCGGACGAAACGACGCTGTTCTAGCCTCACCGGCCGGGCGATCGCGGAATCCGCCACATCAGGAGCCCGTTCAAGCAGGCCGTGGCGATACGGTCGCCCTGCGGGCTCCAGGCGGCGGCCGACACCTCGTACTCACCGGACACCTGAAACACCTTGTTCCCGGTGTGGACGTCCCATGCGGCGATCTCCCCTTCGGAGTCCCCGCCCAGGATCAGCTGTCCATCGGGGCTGAAAGCCAACGACTCCATTCGCGAACCATGGGAGATGTGCGCCAGCCGTCGTTCCAGATCCGCGCCGAACACGAAGATGTCTCCCACCATGTCGGCGACGGCGATAAGGTCCTGCCGGGAAAAAGCGACCAGGTGGAGCAGCCCGTCCCCGACATCCTCATCACGGGCGGGGCGCGGATCGGAAAGGCTCGCATAACTGTAGAGCCCGTCGAGGCCAATGGTGGCGAAGCGCTCGGAGGACGGCGAGAACGTGACGGCCCGGTCCGACGACGTCCGCAGTTCACGATCGATCCGCCGGGTGCGCAGGTTCCAGACCCTGGTCGTCAAGTCGTCGCACACGGTGACGCACCAATCGGAACGGCGGTCCATCGAAGCGCTGCTCACCTCCTCGTCATGCACGAGAGAAGCCACCAGCGTCCCCGCCAGCACATCCCAGAGAAGAACAGCTTCCTGATCGCCGGCGACGAGGAGTTTGCGGCCGTCCGCACTGAACTCCATGCTTTTGATCGAGCAGTCGGATTTGTCGTACGCCTTCAGCGTTCGAATCGGCCTGCCGTCCGCGGAATCCCAGAACCTGATCGTTCCATCGCTGTGCGCACAGGCAGCGAGCGCGCCTCGGGGCCCGAAGCGGACGGCACAGCCCCAGGTGTCGTCATCGCCCCGGGCGAACTGGAACAGCGGCGGTGGGACGTCCGGGGCGACCGGGGAGGGACCGCCGTCCTCGCCGGACAGCAGATCGCGAATGAGCTGTTCGTTGCGATTTCCGGTGCGGAGCTGGGCGACCGCTCCCGGTAAGGAGATCGCGTTGCTCAGCACGCCCGAGGCGTCCCCCACCGCTCCGAGAGCACCGTCCAGATAGCCGAGCGGACTGATGTGGTTGAGGGATGTAGATATCGACTGAATGATGTCGGGGGAGGGCGGGGGCGCGTCGTTTCCCGGCGGGCTCAAATAGAACCGGTACGACCCGTCGGCGGTGTGCAGGTCGAATCGGGCGGCGGTGAACTTCGCCGACTTCAGCCATACGAGTTCAGCGGAGGAGAAGTCGGCGGCGACCATTTCCCGCCGTTCCATGCGATACGTCAGCCGTTCTCTGCTGATCTCGAGGACACCGACCCAGATTCCGGCCCATGAGTACCTGGCCCAGCGGCGTCCCGGATCGCACCAGGCGATCATCGTCAGCGTTCCGCTCATGCCGCCCCCCGGAAGAATCGCCCGCCAGTATGCTCCGCGCCCCGTTTCCTGGCCAGCCTTGTCGAGGCGCCGGGAATTCCCTCAGGACGCTGCGGTCACTCTGGGCCGTCTTCTTCTCCGAGATGGCGCGACAGCTTCTGCCGACTACCGTCAACGCTGTACGACAGAAGCCTTATCGCGTGCTACCCGGCGTGATACCAGGGCCTATTCGCCGCCGTCGGCGCCCAGCTCCCGCAGCAGCTTCGGCAGGGCCGTCCCGATCGGCTCGCGGACGACGTCGTCGGCGAGGTCGTCGTACGGCGTCGGCTCGGCGTTGACGATGATCAGCCGGGCCCCGTGGTCGGCGGCGACGCCCGCCAGCCCGGCGGCGGGCTGCACCTGGAGGCTGGTGCCTACGGCGACGAAGATCTGGCAGGCCTTGGTGATGGCGACGGCCTCGCCGAGGACCACCGGGTCCAGGCGCTGGCCGAACATCACCGTGGCCGACTTCAGGATGCCGCCGCACTCCAGGCACGGCGGGTCCGTTTCACCGGCCTCGACGCGGGCGAGGGCGTCCTCCATCGGACCGCGCACATGGCACTCGGTGCACACGAACTGCCGTGCGGTGCCGTGCAGTTCGAGCACCTTGCGGGCGGGCAGGCCGGCGAGCTGGTGCAGCCCGTCCACGTTCTGCGTGATCACCCGCACGGGCACGCCGGAGCGCTCCAGGTCGACGACGGCCCGGTGCGCGGCGTTCGGCTCGGCCGTCAGGGCCCGGTTCCTGCGCCGCAGCTGCCAGGACCGCCGCCGGATCTCCGGATCGCCCATGTAGTACTCGTACGTGACGAGCTTCTCGGCCTCGGGATCCTTCCGCCACACACCGTTCGGACCGCGATAATCGGGAATGCCGGAGTCCGTGGAGACCCCGGCCCCGCTGAGAATGGCGACAAGGGGCTTGCTCATGGGTGCGAGCGTAGGTCGGGGGAGTCGAGGGCCGCGAGCGGATATCGGGGTGGACGGCGAGGAGAGGTCAGTGGGCGGGGCGGCCGTTCTCCAGCTCCGCCGTCACCGAGCCCTCGGCCAGGGCGTCCAGCGCGGACAGGACCCGGTGGCCCAGTGAGCCGAGCAGGAAGTCGGTGATCTCCTCGCGCCCGACCAGCCGCCAGGACAGCAGCTCCGACTCCTGCAGCCGGATCGCCCCGAGGTCGTCCGCGCCGAGGACGCCGCCGTCGTACACATACGCCACCTGCGGCGGGCGGCCCGGGCCGAGCACCCAGTCCACCGCGAGCAGCCGCCCGAGCGGGCGGTCGAGGCCGATCTCCTCGAGCGTCTCGCGGCGCGCGGCCTGCCGCGGGCTCTCGCCTTCGTCGGACTCGATCGTGCCGCCCGGCAGCGCCCAGCCCGCCCGGTAGTTGGGTTCGACGAGCAGGACGCGCCCCTCGGCGTCGCGGAAGAGCGCGGCGGCGCCGGCCAGGACCCGGGGCAGGGACGCCACGTACGCGGCGAAGTCGGGCCGGTTGTCGTGCCGGTTGTCGTGCCTGTTGCCGGACTTGCTGTCGGGCCTGCTGGAGGTGCTCATGCAGGAAGGGTAGGGGGCGTCGGGCCGTCGGCCAGCCGTACCGTCCGTTCCGCCAGCTCGCTGATGCGCGCGCCGTCGAAGCCGGACACGGCGCTGCGCACGGTGTCCTGCAGCGGGTCCTTCCAGTGGGCCGGGATCGCCCGCGCGCCGGTCAGGACGCCGGCCACCGAACCGGCCGTCGCCCCGTTGGAGTCGGTGTCCAGGCCGCCGCGCACGGTGAGTGCGACGGTGCGGGTGAAGTCGCCGTCGCCGTACATCAGCCCGGCGGTGAGGACGCCGATGTTCGGGACGACATGGATCCAGCCGAGGCCCGCCGTCTCCCGGTCCAGCGTTGTGAGGGTGTCCTCCCAGGCCAGGCCGCTGTCGTGGAGGGCGACGGCCCGGCGCACGGTACGGGCCAGGCGGCTGCGCGGCGGGACGACGGCCAGCGCCGCGTCCAGCGCGTGGCGCACCGTCGGCGCGGTGAACGCCGCCGAGATCAGCGCGGCCGCGAACATCGCGCCGTACACACCGTTGCCGGTGTGCGAGAGCACTGCGTCCCGGCCGGCGTGCGAGGCGGCGCGGTGGGGGCGGCCCGGGCAGGTCCAGCCGTGGACGTCGGCGCGGATCAGGGCGCCGATCCACTCCTGGTACGGATTGTCGTAGGTGGCCGTCAGCGGCGGCTTGAGGCCGTTGGCGAGGTTGCGGTAGGCGGCGCGCTCGGCGGTGAACGTCTGCAGGAACGGCAGTCGCAGCAGCCACAGGTCGCCGACCTGCTCGGTGCTGAAGTCGAAGCCGTGCGTCTCCAGCAGGTCCAGGCCGAGGATCGCGTAGTCGACGTCGTCGTCGCGGCAGCTGCCGTGGATGCGGCCGCGGACGCAACTGCGCCATTCGGGGCGCAGCCGCCGGGCGTCCTCCTCGGTGGCCGGTTCGGGCAGGTAGTCGGTGAGCGGCAGGGCGTCGGCCCGCCGCAGATAGCCGTCGATGCGCTCGCGCGTCCACACCTCGCCCTGCTCGACCGGTTTGCCGAGCATGTTGCCCGCGATCCGGCCGAGCCAGCCTCCGAGGACGCGGTCGGCGAGTTCCGCCTTGCCGCCCACCGCCGTCATGGCTGCGGTCATGCCTCCGGTCTACCCGATTCCGGGCGCACGCGCGTTTCGACGGCCCCACAGACGGCGCTCAGGCTTGTTCCAGGGTCCGGGCACCGCATGACGGCGGGGTCGTCCGCCGGTTATGGTCGCAGCGGCGCGACTGGCCCCGATGTGCGTGGGGGGCCCGAAGAGCAAGGGGATGCAAGGTGGCGGACGCTGCAGCGCAGGGCACCCGACGGGTGCTCGTGGCCGCGGACAAGTTCAAGGGCTCGCTGACGGCCGTGGAGGTCGCCGAGCGGGTGACGGCCGGGCTGCGCCGGGTCGTGCCGGACGTCGAGGTGGAGGCCCTGCCCGTCGCCGACGGCGGTGACGGGACGGTCGCCGCGGCGGTCGCGGCCGGCTTCGAGCGCCGGGAGGTGCGGGTCGCCGGGCCCCTCGGGCACGAGGTCACCGCCGCCTTCGCGGTGCGCGGCGACACCGCGGTCGTGGAGATGGCGGAGGCGAGCGGACTGCAAAGACTCCCGGCCGGCGTCTACGCACCGCTCACGGCGTCGACGTACGGCTCCGGGGAGCTGCTGCGCGCCGCCCTGGACGCCGGTGTGCGGACGATCGTGTTCGGCGTCGGCGGCAGCGCGACCACGGACGGCGGCGCGGGCATGCTCTCCGCGCTCGGCGCGCGGTTCCTCGACGAGGAGGGCGAGCCGGTGGCGCCGGGCGGCGGCGGCCTCGCGGAGCTGTCCCGCGCGGACCTGTCGGGACTGGACCCCCGCCTCTCCGCCGTGGAACTGGTCCTGGCGAGCGACGTCGACAACCCGCTGACCGGTCCCAAGGGCGCACCGGCGGTCTACGGGCCGCAGAAGGGCGCCTCGCCGGACGACGTCGAGGCACTGGACGCGGCCCTCGCGCACTACGCGAAGGTGCTGGAGGCGGAGCTCGGGTCGAAGGCCGCGGAGTACGCCGCCGCGCCGGGCGCGGGCGCCGCGGGCGGCATCGGCTACGGAGCGCTGCTCGTCGGCGCCCGCTTCCGCGCGGGAATCGAGGTCATGCTCGATGTGCTCGGCTTCGCGCCGGCGCTGGAGCGGGCCGAGCTGGTGATCACCGGCGAGGGGTCGCTGGACGAGCAGACACTGCACGGCAAGGCCCCCGCAGGCGTCGCCGCGGCCGCCCGCGCGGCCGGCAAGGAGGTCGTCGCGGTCTGCGGCCGGCTCGCCCTGCCGCCGGTGGAGCTGGGGCGGGCCGGGATCCGCCGGGCGTACCCGCTGACCGACGTCGAACCCGACGTCGCCACCTGCATCACGGACGCCGGACCGATCCTGGAGCGGGTCGCGGAGCGGATCGCGCGGGACTTTCTCACCTGAGCGCCAGGGCTGAGCGCCAGCGGCCGAGCGCCGCTGGTGAGTACCTCGGCTGAGCATCTCAGCCGAGCACCGCGGCTGAGCACGCGGTATGCACAGCGGCATGCGAAACGGGTGTGGCCCGAGCCTGAAGAGGCTCGGGCCACACCCGTTTCGCGAGGGGACGAGGATCAGGGGGCCTGCGCCGCCCGGGCCTCACGTCGGTTGTCGCGGAAGTTGTTCACCCGGCGGGCCGTGGCGAACAGCGGGATGACCGCACCCATGACCAGCTGGAGCGCACAGCCCGTCTGGAGCAGGAGCTGACCGCCCGGGGCGTCGAACGCCCAGGCCGCCAGCAGACCCATCGACAGCACGATCCAGGAGAGCATCGCGCCGGCGAGCCGGCCGCGCGGCTTCGGGTACTCGACGCGGCTCACCATCAGCCAGGCGGTGCCCAGGATGGCCATCAGCGTCGCTGCGAAGGGCAGCTCGAGGAGCACGATCGAGACGACCGTCAACGCGCCGAACGGCGACGGCATGCCCTGGAAGGTGCCGTCCTTGACCGTGACGCACGAGAATCTCGCAAGCCTCAGCACCACCGCCAGCAGCACCACGATCGCTCCGACCGCGGCGACCCGCTGGTAGGCGTCGTCCGCCACCATGCCGTAGACGAGGACGAAGTACGCCGGCGCCAGGCCGAAGCTGACCAGGTCCGAGAGGTTGTCCAGCTCCGCGCCCATCGGGGAGGAGCGCAGCTTGCGCGCGACCAGGCCGTCGAACAGGTCGAAGACCGCCGCGCAGAGCATCAGGATGACCGCCGTGGCCGCGCTGTTGCGCGCCATGCCGGATTCCTGGCTGTCGGTGAGATGCGGGATCAGGATGCCGGTGGTCGTGAAGTACACCGCCATGAAGCCGCACGTGGCGTTGCCGAGCGTGAGGGTGTCCGCTATCGACAGGCGGAGAGAGAGGGGCATCTCCTCCTCTTCGTCCACCTCGTCGGCCTCCGGCACCCAGCCGGCCTGTGTCTCCGGGTCAATCACGGTCAATGCGAGTCACCCCCGCCGTGGTCTTCTGCCCGACCTCGACCGCGACCTCCACGCCCTCGGGCAGGTAGATGTCGACGCGGGAGCCGAAGCGGATCAGGCCGATCCGCTCGCCCTGCTCGACCTTCGTGCCCTCGGGGAGGTAGGGGACGATACGGCGGGCGACGGCGCCGGCGATCTGGATCATCTCGATGTCACCGAGCTCGGTGTCGAAGTGCCAGACGACGCGCTCGTTGTTCTCGCTCTCCTTGTTGAACGCCGGCACGAACCCGCCGGGGATGTGCTCGACGGACGTCACCGTGCCGGCCAGCGGCGCGCGGTTGACGTGGACGTTGAGCGGGCTCATGAAGATCGCGACCCGGGTGCGCCCGTCCTTCCACGGCATGATGCTCTGCACCACACCGTCGGCCGGGGAGATGACCCGGCCCTGGGCGATCTCGCGCTCGGGGTCGCGGAAGAACCACAGCATGCCCGCCGCGAGAGCGGTGGCGGGCACGGCGACGGCCTTGGCCACGCCCGAGCGGCGGGCGCGCAGAAGACTGACGGCTGCGGTGGCGACGGTCGGCAGAAGCCACGGCGATGCTCCGCGCGCGAGGCGTGCGCCCACCAGGCTGTCGCGGTGTGCAGAGGTTTGGCTGTGGGGCATGGATGACCTTCGTAGCGGATGATGCCGCGCTTCGACGGGGGGACGGCGGCTTTCCGCGATGGTAGCGGTTCGGGGCCACAACTGGGTAAGCCAGGAAGCCGAGTCGACGGCTGAGGGAAGTTGACAGGGTGTGATCTTCTTCTCGAAGAAAACACCCCCAACCCGGACAATCAGCCCTGGAACCGATACTCCTCGAGCAGTCTGCGTCCGATGATCATTTTCTGGATTTCGGCGGTGCCTTCACCGATCAGCAACATCGGGGCCTCCCGGTAGAGGCGCTCGATCTCGTACTCCTTGGAGAAACCGTAGCCCCCGTGGATCCGGAAGGCGTCCTCCACGACCTCCTTGCAGTACTCGGAGGCCAGGTACTTCGCCATGCCGGCCTCGAGGTCGTTTCGCTCCCCGGAGTCCTTTTTGCGTGCAGCATTCACCATCATCGCATGGGCGGCCTCGACCTTGGTAGCCATCTCGGCCAGCTTGAACTGGATCGCCTGGTGCTGGGCGATCGGCTTGCCGAACGTGTGCCGCTGCTGGGCGTACTGGACGCCGAGCTCGAACGCACGCTGGGCGACGCCGCAGCCACGCGCCGCCACGTTCACGCGGCCCACCTCGACGCCGTCCATCATTTGGTAAAAACCTCGGCCGGTGACCCCGCCGAGCACGCGGTCGGCGGGCAGCCGCAGCCCGTCCATGATCATCTCGGTGGTGTCGACGCCCTTGTAGCCCATCTTCTCGATCTTGCCCGGGATGGTCAGGCCGGGGCGGACCTCACCGAAGCCGGGCTCCTTCTCGATCAGGAAGGTCGTCATCGACTTGTGGGGCGCGGTGCCCTCCGGGTGTCCTTCGTCACTTCGCACGAGGACGGCCACCAGGGACGACGTGCCGCCGTTCGTCAGCCACATCTTCTGGCCGTTCAGGACGTACTCCTCGCCGTCCTTCACCGCCTTCGAGGTGATCGCCGACACGTCCGAGCCGAGGCCCGGCTCCGACATCGAGAACGCGCCGCGGACGTCGCCGGCCGCCATCCGCGGCAGGTACTCGTCCTTCTGCGCCTGCGTCCCGTGCTGCTTGAGCATGTACGCCACGATGAAGTGCGTGTTGATGATGCCGGAGACCGACATCCAGCCGCGGGCGATCTCCTCCACGCACAGCGCGTAGGTGAGGAGCGACTCGCCCAGACCGCCGTACTCCTCGGGGATCATCAGACCGAACAGGCCCAGCTCCTTGAGGCCGTCCACGATCGCTTGCGGGTACTCGTCGCGGTGCTCCAGCTCGGTCGCGACCGGGATGATCTCCTTGTCCACGAAGTCGCGGACGGTGGAGAGGATCTCCTGCTGGACGTCGGTGAGACCGGCGGTCTGAGCCAGGCGTGCCATTACTTCTCCTGCTCCTTGAGCTCCGGGCGGCCGGGCTGCTCGCCGCCGCGCTCCTTGATGTACGTCTCGGTCGGCACCATCACCTTGCGGCGGAACACGCACACGAGCGTGCCGTCCTGCTTGTAGCCCTTGGTCTCGACGTACACGATCCCGCGGTCGTCCTTCGACTTCGAAGGCCACTTGTCGAGCACGGTCGTCTGGCCGTAGATCGTGTCGCCGTGGAAGGTCGGCGCCACGTGCTTGAGCGACTCGATCTCCAGGTTGGCGATCGCCTTGCCGGAGACGTCCGGCACGGACATGCCGAGCAGGAGGGAGTAGACGTAGTTGCCCACGACGACGTTCTTGCCGAAGTCCGTCGTCTTCTCCGCATAGTTGGAGTCCATGTGGAGCGGGTGGTGGTTCATGGTGAGGAGACAGAAGAGGTGGTCGTCGTACTCCGTGATCGTCTTTCCCGGCCAGTGCTTGTACGTCGCCCCGACCTCGAACTCCTCGTAGGTGCGCCCGAACTGCATCGCGTCACGCCTCCGGGATCTCGAACGTGGTGGTGCGCTTCATGCCGGCGGCGCGGCCCTTGCCCGACACGACCAGGGCCATCTTGCGGCTGGCCTCGTCGATCATCTCGTCGCCGAGCATCGCCGAGCCCTTCTTGCCGCCGGCCTCGGACGTGTAGTAGTCGTACGCGTCCAGGATCAGCTCGGCGTGGTCGTAGTCGTCCTGCGACGGCGAGAAGATCTCGTTGGACGCCTCGACCTGGCCCGGGTGCAGCACCCACTTGCCGTCGAAGCCGAGCGCCGCGGCGCGCTGGGCGACCGCGCGGTAGCCCTCCACGTTGCGGATCTGCAGATAGGGGCCGTCGATCGCCTGGAGGTCGTTGGCGCGGGCGGCCATCAGGATCTTCATCAGGATGTAGTGGTAGGCGTCCGCCGGGTAGCCGGGCGGCTGCTCGCCCACGACCAGCGACTTCATGTTGATCGACGCCATGAAGTCGGCCGGGCCGAAGATGATCGTCTCGATGCGCGGCGAGGCCTGCGCGATCTCGTTGACGTTGTTCAGGCCCTGGGCGTTCTCGATCTGCGCCTCGATGCCGATCCTGCCGACCTCGAAGCCCATCGTCTTCTCGATCTGCGTGAGCAGCAGGTCCAGGGCGACGACCTGCTGGGCGTTCTGCACCTTCGGCAGCATGATGCAGTCGAGGTTCGGGCCGGCCCCCTCGACGACCGTCACGACGTCGCGGTACGTCCACTCGGTCGTCCAGTCGTTGACCCGGACCACCCGCGTCTTGCCCGTCCAGTCGCCCTCGTTGAGGAACTTGACGATGGTGTGCCGCGCGTCGGGCTTGGCGAGCGGCGCGCACGCGTCCTCGAGGTCGAGGAACACCTGGTCCGCCGGGAGTCCCTGCGCCTTCTCCAGGAAGCGGGGGTTGCTGCCCGGTACCGCGAGACAGGAGCGTCGCGGGCGCAGACGGTTGACGGGCGTGGTCATGCGGGGACCTCCAGAGGGTCGGGCAGGGGGGCGAGCTTGTTCGCTTTGCGGATCTCGTCGACGATGCGGCCGATGATTCCGGTGATGTCGAAGTCCTTCGGGGTGAAGACCGCGGCCACGCCCGCAGCCCTCAGCTGTTCGGCGTCTCCGTTCGGAATGATCCCACCGGCGATCACGGGTATGTCTGTGGCACCGGCCACACGCAGTCGCTCCAGCACGTCCGGGACCAGCTGGGCGTGCGAGCCGGAGAGGATGGACAGGCCCACGGCGTGGACGTCCTCCTCCAGCGAGGCTTCCACGATCTGCTCGGGCGTCAGCCGGATGCCCTGGTAGACCACCTCGAACCCGGCGTCACGCGCGCGTACGGCGATCTGCTCGGCGCCGTTGGAGTGCCCGTCCAGACCGGGCTTGCCGACCAGGAACCGCAGCTTGCCGACGCCGAGGTCCTGCGCGGTCGCCTCGACCCGGCGGCGGACGTCGGCCATGGCCGAACCCTCCTCCGCGGGCACCGCGACCGGGGCCGACGACACGCCGGTCGGCGCCCGGAACTCGCCGAACACCTCGCGCAGCGCCCCGGCCCACTCGCCGGTCGTGACCCCGGCGCGGGCGCACTCCAGGGTGGCCTCCATGAGGTTGCCGGTGCCCTTCGCGGCCTCCTTCAGCCGCTCCAGCGCCTTGCACGGGCGGGGGTGGTTGAAGGGCGGCTGGTAGCGGGTGTCGCGCCAGTTCTGCAGGGCGGCCACGACACGGGTCTCGACCGCCGGATCGACCGTCTGGATCGCCGTGTCGAGATCGGCGGTCAGCGGATTGGGCTCGGTCGTCTCGAAGACGTTGACGCCGACGATCTTCTCCTGGCCGGACTCGATCCGCGCCCGGCGCTCGGCGTGCGAGGAGACGAGCTGAGACTTGAGGTAGCCGGACTCGACGGCGGCCATCGCCCCGCCCATGGCCTCGATCCGCTTCATCTCCGCGAGGGAGTCCTCGACCAGCTGCGCGACCTTCGCCTCGACGACGTGCGAGCCCTCGAAGATGTCCTCGTACTCCAGCAGGTCGCTCTCGTGGGCGAGGACCTGCTGGATGCGCAGCGACCACTGCTGGTCCCAGGGCCGGGGCAGGCCGAGCGCCTCGTTCCAGGCGGGCAGCTGCACGGCACGCGCGCGTGCGTCCTTCGACAGCGTCACGGCCAGCATCTCCAGCACGATCCGCTGGACGTTGTTCTCCGGCTGCGCCTCGGTCAGGCCGAGGGAGTTGACCTGGACGCCGTAGCGGAACCGGCGCTGCTTGGCGTCCTCGATGCCGTAGCGCTCGCGGGTGACCTGGTCCCAGATGCGGCCGAAGGCGCGCATCTTGCACATCTCCTCGACGAAGCGGACGCCCGCGTTGACGAAGAACGAGATCCGGGCGACGACGTCGCCGAACTTCTCGGCCGGCACCTGCCCGGAGTCCCGGACGGCGTCCAGCACGGCGATCGCCGTGGACATCGCGTACGAGATCTCCTGCACCGGCGTGGCCCCGGCCTCCTGCAGGTGGTAACTGCAGATGTTGATCGGGTTCCACTTCGGCAGGTGGGAGACCGTGTACGCGATCATGTCCGTCGTCAGCCGCAGGCTCGGCCCCGGCGGGAACACGTGTGTGCCCCGGGACAGGTACTCCTTGACGATGTCGTTCTGGGTCGTGCCCTGGAGCCGGGTGATGTCGGCGCCCTGCTCCTCGGCGACGACCTGATAGAGCGCCAGCAGCCACATGGCGGTGGCGTTGATCGTCATCGAGGTGTTCATCTGCTCCAGCGGGATGTCCTGGAACAGCCTGCGCATGTCACCGAGATGGGCCACCGGCACGCCGACCCGGCCGACCTCGCCGCGGGCGAGGATGTGGTCGGAGTCGTACCCGGTCTGGGTGGGCAGGTCGAACGCGACCGACAGACCGGTCTGGCCCTTGGCGAGGTTGCGCCGGTACAGCTCGTTGGACGCCTCGGCCGTGGAGTGACCGGCGTACGTGCGCATGAGCCACGGCCGGTCCTTCTGACGCTCAGTCATCGATGACCTCAGGAGTCTCAGATGTTGCGGAAGCGGTTGATGGCGTCGATGTGCTGGGCGCGCTTCTCCTCGTCGCGCACGCCCAGACCCTCCTCGGGGGCCAGCGCGAGCACGCCGACCTTGCCCTGGTGGAGGTTGCGGTGCACGTCGTAGGCGGCCTGGCCGGTCTCCTCCAGCGAGTAGACCTTCGACAGCGTCGGGTGGATCTTGCCCTTCGCGACCAGCCGGTTGGCCTCCCAGGCCTCGCGGTAGTTGGCGAAGTGCGAGCCGATGATCCGCTTCAGCGACATCCACAGGTACCGGTTGTCGTACTCGTGGTTGTAGCCGGAGGTCGAGGCGCAGGTGACGATCGTGCCGCCCTTGCGCGTGACGTAGACGGAGGCGCCGAAGGTCTCGCGACCGGGGTGCTCGAAGACGATGTCGACGTCCTCGCCGCCGGTGAGTTCCCGGATGCGCTTGCCGAAGCGCTTCCACTCCTTGGGGTCCTGGTGGTGCTCGTCCCGCCAGAACCGGTAGTCCTCGGCGGTGCGGTCGATGATCGCCTCGGCGCCCATGGCCCGGCAGATCTCGGCCTTCTGCGGCGAGGAGACGACACAGATCGGGTTGGCGCCGCCGGCCAGCGCGAACTGCGTGGCGTAGGAGCCGAGTCCGCCGCTGGCGCCCCAGATCAGCACGTTGTCGCCCTGCTTCATCCCGGCGCCGTTGCGGGAGACCAGCTGCCGGTAGGCGGTGGAGTTGACGAGCCCGGGGGCCGCCGCCTCCTCCCACGACAGGTGGTCCGGCTTCGGCATCAGCTGGTTGGACTTGACCAGCGCGATCTCGGCGAGGCCGCCGAAGTTGGTCTCGAAGCCCCAGATGCGCTGCTCGGGGTCGAGCATCGTGTCGTTGTGGCCGTCGGACGACTCCAGCTCGACGGACAGACAGTGCGCGACGACCTCGTCGCCCGGCTTCCAGGCGTTGACGCCCGGGCCGGTGCGCAGGACGACGCCCGCGAGGTCGGAGCCGATGACGTGGTACGGCAGGTCGTGCCGCTTGGTGAGCTCGCTGAGCCGGCCGTAGCGCTCCAGGAACCCGAAGGTGGACAGCGGCTCGAAGATCGAGGTCCACACGGAGTTGTAGTTGACCGAGGAGGCCATCACGGCCACCAGGGCCTCGCCCGGGCCGAGCTCGGGCACGGCCACCTCGTCCAGGTGGAGCGACTTGCGCGGGTCCTTGTCGCGGGTCTCCAGGCCCGTGAACATCTCCGTCTCGTCCTTGTGCACGGTGATCGCGCGGTACGACTCGGGGAGCTGCAGGGCGGCGAAGTCGGCCGGCGTCGAGTCCGGCGACTGGATCGCGTCCAGAATGTCCTTTGTGGTCACGGTGTTGCCTCCGGCGGTGAGCGCCCTGAGGGCGGGGCTCTGAGGGTTACGTCGGTGCTGCTGAGGGGTTTGGGGAAGTGCCGTCGGTTCGGCGGTGGTGCTGTTCGGCAGCGCTTTGTGGCGCGGGAGGTTGCCTGTGACGCAGGCGTCCGGGCGCGCAATCCATGAGATTGCGGGGACAGCCGACGTACGAAAGGTCTCTGCACGCCGGCCGCCCGGACACCTTCAACGTATGACACCGCGTGTCACCTCGCAAGGCACTGAGTGCCAGAACTTCCTCTCAGCTGAAATCTTTACGTAACAAATGAGCGATGATCGATCGAACGGGGTATGAAAGGTGCGCGAAAACGGGCTCTGACATGCCAAAACGGCCACCCGGTGGGGTGGCCGTCGTCACAGCGGTCGAAGGAGCTCGGGGTGGTTCAGCGCTCCTTGAGAGCCTGCTCGATGGCGCGCATGACCTCGTCCAGCGGCGCGTCGGTGCGGGCCACCGTCACCAGCACCTCGCCCTGCGCGGAGAGCGTCGCCGGGGCCTGCTGAGGGGCGCCGACGGTGCTGCGGCCGGCGCCGATGCCGGTCCCGAACGTCCTGCGGACGATCGCGAAGGCGTGGTCGAGCTGGGCCTCGACGTCGCCCTGGCCGCCCGCCCTGAGCCAGCGCCGCAGGACGTGGTTGTGGGCGGTGACCACGGCGGACGCGGCGACCTCGGCGAGCAGCGGGTCGTCGTTGGCGTCGTCGTCGTGCGCGTGCTCGTCGAAGTGGCCGAGGAGATAGCGGGTGAAGAGGCGCTCGTAGCGGGCCACCGACGCGATCTCCGCCTCGCGCAGGGTGGGCACCTCGCGCGTCAGCTTGTAGCGGGCGACCGAGATCTCCGGCCGGGCCGCGTACATCTTCATGACCTCCTTGATGCCCCGGCACACCGTGTCGAGCGGATGCTCGTGCGCCGGGGCCGCGTTGAGCACCGCCTCGGCCCGGATCAGGGTGTCGTCGTGGTCGGGGAAGATCGCCTCTTCCTTGGAGCGGAAGTGGCGGAAGAAGGTGCGGCGGGCGACCCCGGCCGCGGCCGCGATCTCGTCGACGGTGGTCGCCTCGTACCCCTTGGTGGAGAACAGCTCCATGGCCGCGGCCGCCAGTTCTCGGCGCATCTTGAGCCGCTGGGCGGCCGCGCGGGTGCCTGCGGCGCTCTCCGGCGCGTCGGGCGTGGCTGGTGTACGTGAGGACCTGGCGGGCTGGGACATGACCCGAACGTACTGCATGTCCGCAGCTCGGTGCGCGTGTCCGGGGTTTCCCCCGCCCTCTGCGGGCGGGGGTCCGCCGGTGGGGTCGAGCAGCCCGCCCCAGTCCCGGTCGTCGGTGAACCAGTCGCCGTCCCGCTCAGCGGCGGGCATATTCGCGGAAGCCACGGCCGGTCTTGCGGCCGAGGCAGCCCGCGGCCACCAGATGCTCCAGGAGCGGCGCCGGAGCGAGTCCCGGGTCGCGGAACTCGCGGTGCAGGACCTTCTCGATCGCGAGCGAGACATCGAGCCCGACGACGTCCAGCAGCTCGAAGGGGCCCATCGGATAGCCGCCGCCCAGCTTCATCGCGGCGTCGATGTCGTCGAGTGACGCGTAGTGCTCCTGCACCATCTTGATCGCGTTGTTGAGGTACGGGAACAGCAACGCGTTCACGATGAAGCCCGCGCGGTCGCCGCAGTCGACAGCGTGCTTCTTGATCCGTGTGCACACCTCGCGCACCGTGGCGTGGACGTCCTCGGCCGTCAGCACCGTGCGGACGACCTCGACCAGCTTCATCGCCGGCGCCGGGTTGAAGAAGTGCATCCCGATCACGTCCTGCGGGCGCGAGGTGGCGCGGGCGCAGGCGACGACCGGCAGCGAGGAGGTCGTGGTGGCGAGGACGGCACCGGGCTTGCACACCTTGTCCAGCGTCGCGAACAGCTGCTGCTTGACCTCCAGGTCCTCGGCGACCGCCTCCAGCGCCAGATCGACGTCGGCGAAGGCGTCGTAGGAGCCGGCCGGGGTGATCCGGTCCAGGATCTGCGCGGCGGCCTCGGCGGTCAGCCGCCCCTTGTCGACCGAGCGCGAAAGCGACTTGCCGATACGGGCCTTGGCGGTCTGCGCCTTCTCCTCGCTGCGGGCGGCGAGGACGACGTCGTAGCCGGCCTTGGCGAAGACCTCGGCGATGCCGGAGGCCATGGTGCCGGAGCCGGCGACGCCGACGGAGCCGACCGGACGGCCGACGGCCCCGGCCACGCCGGAGAGGGGCGTCAGCGCGTCCGGGACGACCGTCGCGCTGCCGGAGGCCTCGTAGGTGTAGAAGCCGCGGCCCGACTTACGGCCGGTCAGGCCCGCCTCGCTGAGCTGCCCCAGGATCGGCGCGGGGGCGTGCAGCCGGTCGTGGGACTCGGCGTACATGGCCTCCAGGACCGTACGGGCGGTGTCGACGCCGATCAGGTCGAGCAGCGCGAGCGGGCCCATCGGCAGGCCGCAGCCCAGCCGCATCGCCGCGTCGATGTCCTCCCGGGAGGCGTACCGGGCCTCGTACATCGCGGCGGCCTGGTTGAGGTAGCCGAACAGCAGGCCGTCGGCGACGAAGCCGGGCCGGTCGCCGACCGCGACGGGCTCCTTGCCGAGGTCGAGGGCGAGGTTGGTGACGGCGGTGACGGCGGCGGGCGCGGTCAGCACCGAGGAGACGACCTCGACCAGCTTCATCGCCGGCGCCGGGTTGAAGAAGTGCAGGCCGAGCACCCGCTCGGGGCGGGCCGAGTCGGCGGCGAGCCGGGTGACGGAGAGCGCGTTGGTGCCGGTGGCGAGGATGGTCTCGGGACGCACGATCCCGTCCAGCTCGCGGAAGATCTGCTGCTTGATCTCGTACGACTCCGGCGCCACCTCGATGACGAGGTCGGCGTCGGCGGCGTCGCGCAGGTCGGTGGAGACGCGGACCCGGGCCAGGAGGGCCCCGCGCTCCTGCTCGGTGAGCCGGCCGCGCTGCACGGCGCGGTCGGTGGAGGCCGCCAGCACGGCGAGGGACCGCGCGGTCAGCTCCTCGCTGACGTCGACGCCGATCACCTCGCGGCCGGCCTTGGCCAGGACCTCGGCGATGCCGGTGCCCATGGTGCCGAGGCCGATGACGGCGATCGTCCGGAGCGGGGACAGAGGGGTGTCGGACAGGGGAGCGACCATCGCGGGACTCCAGATTGAGGGTGACGACTGGGAACGCGCCCGGGTGCGCCGAAGGGACCTCTGCGAGGCCTGGGCGCACCGGGTGCGGAAAAAGCAGTGCGGGTGTAGTCGGGCTGCAGGCGCACACGCCCGGTGCCGTCGCCGTGGGCGTGCACACGCCCCGGGCGAACGGGAGATCCGACCGGCCCTGTCCCGTGGCCGGGTCGTACAGCGGTACCAAGTACCGAACCGACTTCTCGCGGCGACTGCGTCACCAGGCCGCCACGAGGAGGTGAAGCGAGTGGGTAACTCGCTCGTATGAGCTTAACCGGTGGGTAACGAGCGCGCCAGCCCCCACGACTGTGACGTATTCGGCCTGCCTGCGCCCAGCGTCCAGGACAGGTCCTAGGCTCGGCGTATGGACGAAGAGTTGCGATCACTCACGGAGCGCTTACGGCGCGAGTCCGGCGCGACGGCCGCCTATGAGCGGCTGACGGACACCGCGGACCACGACGAACTGGCGGACGTGCTCATCGAGTCGGGGCAGCCGCTGTGGGCCCGGGAGCTGGCCGCGTTCCGACTGGGGCTCGCCGGGGACCGGCGTGCCTTCGAGGCGCTCGTCCTGCTGCTCAACCACCGCGATCCGCCGCGCTGCGCCTCCGCCGCCCACGCGCTGGCCCGGCTCGGGGACCCCCGCACCGCCCGCGCCGCGGCCGCCCTGGCCACCAATGAACTGCGCGTCGCCTACGCCCTGCACCCCGTCCGGCTGCTGGTGGAGCTGCGCGCGCCCGAGTCGGTGCCCGCGCTGATCACGACGCTGCGCCGCCGGCTGCGGCCGCACGACCCGCACCGGCGGGTCGCCCTGGCCTGTGTGGAGGGGCTCGGCGTGCTGGGGGACGGCCGGGCCCGCCCGGTGCTGAACGACGCCCTCGCCCATCCGGTGCTCGCGGAGGCGGCCGTGCACGCGCTGGCGCGCATCCCCCGGCAGCGCTGAGCCGCTGCCGGACCGTCAGGTTCCGGTGCGCTGTCCAACTCCCTGTCCGCTGCGCGCAGTTCGCTTTCCCGATATTCGGAAGCTCGGCATTTATCGCCAATTAGTTCGAGATTCGAATACCTTCGCGAGGGGAAGATCGCCTTCCGGCCGAACTGCAATGGCTCGGCGCGCCCGTCGGGCTGCTGCCGAAGTGACCGCGGACGAGCCGGACCCGTCCGGCTGTGGAGGGTGATAGGCCGTGACCAGCACACAACTGCCCGACGAGATACCAGTCCTGAGACCGTCTCAAGACCCGGCAAAAACATTCGGGGAGTTCCTGGAGGACAAGTGGTCGGCAGTCTGCCGGGGCTTGGGGATAGACCCGTGGGAGACGAAGAGCGTGCTTCAGGAGCTGCGGGAAGTGCTCCACCCGTGGGCCGAGCGCCCCGTCGGAACGCGGTGCGAACCGCCTTCCTTCGTCTCGGCCGACGGCTTCCCCGCCGAACTCTCCGTCAGCTGGAAGGGCGGCCGGCCCGAGGTCCGCATCCTGTTCGAATCGCTCGGCTCCGACGGCACCCCGCTCGGCTGCCAGGAGGCCGGCCGGGAGCTGACGCGACGACTCGCCACGAGACCCGGGACGGACATCACGCGGTACCTCGGCATCGAGGACCTGTTCATCACGTCCGCCCCCGATCGCTACCGCGCCACCCTCTGGCACTCCTTGGCCTGGCGGCCGGGGGAGCGGCCGCACTACAAGGTCTACCTCAACCCGCAGGTGCACGGACTGGACCGCGCGTACGAGGTCATGGCGCAGGCCATGCACCGGCTGGGCCTGGCGGCGGCCTGGGAGCCGGTCGCGCGGCGCGCCGAGGAATTCGCCCGTCGGGGACATGAGCTGGAGCTCATGGCCCTCGATCTGGACGGCGGAGACACCTCCCGGGTGAAGGTCTACTTCCGGCACAGACCGATGCCGATGGCGGAGCTGGACACCGTGGCGGACCTGGCGCACCGCTACGACCCGGCCCGGGCGGCCCGAGCGCGCGCCGTCGTCTACGGGCGGGACAGCGGCGTCGTGAGCAACGAGCCGATGACCTGCCTGGCGTTTCGCGAGGGCGTGTCCGGCCCCGAGGAGGCCAACGTCTATCTGCGACTGCCGGACAACACCCACGGCGACGCGGAGGCGGCCGAACGCATCGCCCGGCTCATGGAGCTGGAGGGGATCGACCCGCGCCCGCACGCCGAGATCCTGGAGCAGTTGACGGCGGACCTGCCGGAGGGCGCCGGGCAACTGCAGGAACTGTGCAGCTACCGGACGATCTCCCCGGACCTGCCCGCGGACATCGGTCTCTACCTGCGGTTCAACACGTACGCCGAACCCGCGATCTGAGGTTCAGTCCCCCACGACCGCGAACGCCTCGATCTCCATCAGGAACTCCGGGCGGACCAGCGCCGCCACCTGGACGGCCGAGGCGGCGGGGAGGCGGTCGTCGGGTATGTGAGCGGCCCGGGCCGCGCGGATCGCCGGCATATGGGCCATGTCCGTGACGAAATAGGTGAGTTTGACGACGTCGTCGAACGTCGCCCCGGCTGCGGCCAGGCACCGCCTCAGGTTCTCGAAGACCTGGCGGGCCTGTGCCTGCGGATCGCCCTCGCCGACCAGTGCGCGGTGCTCGTCGAGCGGAAGCTGACCGGCGACGGCCACGAACCGGCCGGCGCCCATGACGACATGGGCGTACTGGGCCGCGGCGGCGACCCCGTCGGGGGCGGGAATCCTGGTCAGTTCGCTCATGGGTCCATGGTGGACCATGGGTCTGACAACGCCCCCGAGGGGTCGGCGGCCGACGGTTCAGCGCTCAGCCACGGAAGCCCAGCAACCCGTGCAGCGCCGAACCGTGGGCCGTGCGCGCGGCGACCTTCGAGCCCAGCGGCTTCGGGTCGGGCTGCGCCTTGCACACCGCGTCGACCTCGCCCGCACCGCGCGGCACCGTGCCGTTCGCCAGGTAGGTCGCCAGGTGCTTGTCCAGGCAGGTGTTCCCGCTCAGCGTGATGCCGTGGTTCTGGCCGCCGTCCTCGACCACGAGGCTGGACCCGCGCAGCAGCGCGTGGACCGTGGCGCCGCCCTCGTACGGGGTGGCCGCGTCTTCGGTGGCCTGGAACAGCAGGGCCGGCGGCAGCTCGACGTCGGCGAGGTTCACCGGCCCCAGCGGCCTGGTCGGCCAGAACGCGCACGGCGCGTTGTACCAGGCGTTGTTCCAGGTCATGAACGGCGCCTTGGCGTACACCGACCAGTTGTCCGAACGCCACTCGTCCCAGTCGCGCGGCCAGGACGCGTCACGGCACTGCACCGAGGTGTAGATGCTGTAGCCGTTGTCCCCCGCCGCGTCGACGGCGGCGAAGTTCTCGTACGCCTCGACCAACGGGTCGGCGTCCTTGTCGTTCACATACGCCGAGAACGCCTCGGCGAGGTGGGGCCAGTAGCCGTTGTAGTAGCCGCCGGGCAGGAAGGTGTCCTCCAGCTCCGAGGCGCCGACCTTGCCGCCGGCCGGCTTCCTGCCGAGGGCCGCCCGCATCGCGTACCACTCGGTCTCGACCTTCTCCGGGTCGGCGCCGAGCTTGTACGTCTTGTCGTACCGGGCGATCCACGCCATCAGGGCGCGGTGGCGGTCGTTGAAGGCGAGGTCCTGCGCGAGGTTGTCCTCGTACCAGACGCCGGTGGGGTCGACGATCGAGTCCAGGACCAGCCGCCGCACCCGCTGCGGGTAGAGCTTGGCGTACACCGCGCCCAGGTAGGTGCCGTACGAGTAGCCGAAGTAGTTCAGCCGCGGCGCGCCGACCGCGGCGCGGATCGCGTCCATGTCCCGTACCGCGCTGAGCGTGTCGATGTACGGCAGGACGTCCGCGTACTTCTTGCCGCAGGCCGCGGCGAAGGACCGGGCGCGCTCCAGGTTGGCCCGCTCGATCGCCGCGGTGCTCGGCACGGAGTCCGGGCGGACCGGGCCGAAGTGGCCGGGCCTGCAGTCCAGCGCGGGCGTGCTTCTGCCCACCCCGCGCGGGTCGAAGCCGATGACGTCGTACTGCGTCGACACCGCCTTCGGCAGCGCCGAGGCGACGAACGAGGCGAGGCTCAGCCCCCGCCCGCCGGGGCCGCCGGGGTTGACCAGCAGCGGTCCCTGGTACGTCTTCGCGGTGTGCGGGACGCGGGACAGCGCCACGGTGATCTGCTTCCCGTCCGGCTGTGTGTGGTCGAGCGGCACCTTCAGGGACGTGCACTGGAGCGTCGGCTGGGCGGTGGTGCCGCAGCCCTTCCAGGCGAGCTTCGCCGCGCGGGTGGGCTCCGCGGCGTGCGACGGGCTCGCGCCGGCGGGCACGGCCGTGACCGTCCCGGCCACGACGACGGCGGCGGCGCACAGCACGGCTGCGCGTTGGTTCATGGGAGTCCTCCCAGGACGGAGGTGGCCGGACCGCGCAGATCACGGTCCTGGCCGCATCGTCCCGGAAAGATCGTCCGGAAGAACCTGTTATTGCATGAGTTGACCCGTTCGGGTCGTCGGATGCGCTCGAACGCGCTCAGAGCAGCGTGAGTTGGGTCGGCCCCGCCTCCGTGGGCTCCTCGACCGGCTCGGGCTGCGGGATCCGGCGAGGCATCCCCGCGCGCGTGGGGCCGATGCCGTACTCCTCGGCGAGCTCGTGGACCTGGCGGGTGATCCGGCGCTGGTACCACTTCGGGGCGTAGGCACCGTCGGCGTACAGGCGTTCGTACCGGCGTACCAGGTAGGGGTGGTGCTGCCCGAGCCAGGCCATGAACCACTCGCGGGCGCCGGGCCGCAGATGCAGCGCGAGCGGGGTGACGGAGGTGGCGCCCGCGGCCGCGATCGCCCGCACGGTGGCGCGCAGTTGGGCCGGATCGTCGCCGAGGAACGGGATCACCGGCGCCATCAGCACCCCGCAGTCGATGCCGTGGTCGGTGAGGGTCCGCACCGCCTCCAGGCGGCGCTGCGGGGCCGGGGTGCCGGGCTCCACGGTGCGCCAGAGTTCGGTGTCGGTGAATCCGACGGAGACCGACACGCCGATGTCGGCCCGCTCGGCGGACTGCCGCAGCAGATCGAGGTCGCGCAGGATCAGGGTGCCCTTCGTCAGGATCGAGAAGGGGTTCGCGTGGTCGCGCAGGGCGGTCAGGATGCCCGGCATCAGCCGGTAGCGGCCCTCCGCCCGCTGGTAGCAGTCCACGTTCGTGCCCATCGCGATGTGCTCCCCGTGCCAGCGGGGCGAGGCCAGCTGCCGGCGCAGCAGCTCCGGCGCGTTCACCTTGACGACGATCTGGCTGTCGAAGCCGGTCCCGGTGTCGAGGTCGAGATAGCTGTGCGTCTTACGGGCGAAGCAGTACACGCACGCGTGCGTGCAGCCCCGGTAGGGGTTCACCGTCCACTCGAACGGCATCCGGGAGGCGCCCGGCACCCGGTTGAGGATCGAGCGGGCCCGGATCTCGTGGAACGTGATGCCGGCGAACTCGGGCGTGTCGAACGTCCTGGTCGTGACCGCGTCCGCGCCGAACAGCGCGGCGTCGGCCGGCCGGTCGTGGCGGGGCCGGTCCGTGAGGTTGTCCCAGCGCATGGCGCCTCCCTCGGTAGCACTGCACCCACAATAGAACATGTGTTCCCATGATCGTGCGACGGATCCTTCGGCGGTCGATTCAGGAGTCGATGCGGCGTCGGTGCGGCAGTCGATTCGGCAGCCTTTTTCGATCGCCGGGCGATCGCTTGTGCGACCCCGATTTGGGCGGCCGTGGACCGGGGTGGTTGGCTTGCCCCGCACTTGAGCAACCCTGAGCAACACGGACCTGGAGGAACCCCATGGCGCAGGTCGAGGCCACCACCGAGCGGGTCGTCGCTGCGGACCCGGAGAAGGTGTTCGACACCATCGCCGACTACAGCGGCACGCGCGCGAATCTGCTGCCCGAGCAGTTCAGCGAGTACGAGGTGCGCGAGGGCGGCGACGGCGAGGGCACCCTCGTCCACTGGAAGCTCCAGGCCACCAGCAAGCGTGTGCGCGACTGCCTCCTGGAGGTCGCCGAGCCGACCGACGGCGAGCTCGTCGAGAAGGACCGCAACTCCTCGATGGTGACCACCTGGCGCGTCACCCCGGCCGGTGAGGGCAGCTCCCGGGTCGTCGTCACCACCACCTGGACCGGCGCCGGCGGCATCGGCGGCTTCTTCGAGAAGACCTTCGCCCCCAAGGGCCTCGGCCGGATCTACGACGCGATCCTCGCCAACCTCGCCACCGAGGTCGAGAAGTAGATCAACACCCGTGTGCTCCCCGTGCGTTGATCCCCGTCACCGGTTCGAGTGGATCTCCCTTGTGACCGGGATGGCGCCGTAACTCGTCGCGCTTGCTCGTAGTTGTCGCTTTACGCGGGAATTGTGTGGCAGGTGCGACGAGGGGAGCGGCACATGGGCGGGACCACTCTGGTACAGGACGAGCCGGTCACGGCGCCTCCTGCCGAGGACCCGCCACCGGCGCCGACCACGGACACGGGACCGGGCGGACGCCGGGTGCGGCTGGTCTTCCTCGCCCTCATGCTCGCGCTGCTCCTCGCCGCGCTGGAGCAGATGATCATCGCCACCGCCCTGCCGAAGATCGTCGGCGAACTGCACGGCCTCGACAGGATGTCCTGGGCGATCACCGCCTATCTGCTCACCGCCACCGTCGGACTGCCCGTCTACGGCAAGCTCGGCGATCTCCTCGGCCGCAAGGGCGTCTTCCAGTTCGCGATCGTCGTCTTCGTCATCGGCTCCGCGCTCGCGGGCCGGGCCCGGACCATGGACCAGCTGATCGCCTTCCGCGCCGTCCAGGGCGTCGGCGCGGGCGGACTCCTGATCGGTGTGCAGGCGATCATCGCGGACATCGTGCCGCCCCGGCAGCGCGGCCGGTTCATGGGCCTCATCGGCGCCGCGTTCGGCCTCGCCTCGGTCGCCGGACCCCTGCTCGGCGGCTACTTCACCGATCACCTCTCCTGGCGCTGGTGCTTCTACTTCAACGTCCCCTTCGGCCTGGTCACCCTCGCCGTCGTCACCGTCGTGCTGAAGCTGCCGAAGCCGCAGGGCAGGCCCCGGTTCGACGTCCTCGGCGCCCTGTTGCTCGCCGTCGCCTCCACCTGCCTGGTGCTGCTGACCAGTTGGGGCGGCACCGAGTACGCCTGGGACTCCGGCGTCGTCGTCGGCCTCGGTACGGGGGCGGCCGCCGCGACCGTCCTCTTCCTCGTCGTCGAGGGCGTCGCCGCAGAACCCCTCATCCCGCTGCGTCTGTTCAGGGACTCCGTCTTCAACGTCACCGCGCTGGTGGGCCTGGTGATCGGCGTCGCGCTGTTCGGCGCCGCCGGCTATCTGCCGACCTTCCTGCAGATGGTCGACGGAGCCACCGCCACCGAGTCCGGGCTGCTGATGCTGCCCATGACGGGCGGCATCGTCGGCGCCTCGGTCCTCTCCGGACAGCTCATCAGCCAGACCGGCCGCTACCGGATCTACCCCGTCCTCGGCAGCGCCCTCGCCGCCCTCGGCATGTGGCTGCTGTCCCGGCTGGAGACCGACACGCCCCGGCTGCAGTACAGCCTCTGGATGGCCGTCCTCGGCGCCGGCATCGGACTGGTGATGCCCGTTCTCGTGCTCGCCGTGCAGAACTCCGTGCGCCCTGCCGACCTCGGCACCGCCACCAGCGCCAACACCTACTTCCGGCAGATCGGCGGCAGCGTCGGCGCGGCGGTCTTCGGCACCCTCTTCGCCGACCGGCTCGCCGACGCCCTGCGCGAGAGCCTGCCCGCGCGCGCGGGGGCCGGGCTCCCCGACCCCGAGTCGCTCACCCCGCAGCTCGTCCACGAACTGCCCCCGGCGCTGCGGGACGCCTACGTCCAGGCCTACGCCGACGCCATGCCGAGGATCTTCCTCTACCTCGTGCCGGTGCTCGTGCTCGGCGTGCTCATCGCCTTCTTCCTCAAGGAGAAACCGCTGGTGTCCCACAACGCCGCCGAAATCGCCGAGATCGCCGAGATCGCCGAGATCGAGCCCGCGCCCGTGAACACACCGGTCCTGGAAGCCCGTTCCCCCTACGCCGACATCCCGGTCCGCGGCACGGTGCAGCACCCCGACGGGTCCGTCGTGGCCCGCGCGGCGCTCACGCTCATCGACGTCGGCGGACAGCAGATCGGCCGGGGCGCCAGCGGCGACGACGGCCGGTACGCGCTGTCCACGACCGGCGCCGGGGCGTACGTCCTGATCGCCGCCGCCGGCGGCCACCAGCCGCAGGCCGTCTCCGTCACCGTCGGCGAACGCCCCGTCGAGCTGGACATCGTCCTCGGCGGCGCCGGCCGGCTCGCCGGGAGCGTGCGAGGCGCGGACGGCGCCCCGGTGCGCGAGGCCACGGTCACCCTCACCGACGTCCACGGCGAGGTCGTCGCCAGCACCCGCAGCGGACGCGAGGGCGGCTACGTCATCACCGAGCTCGTCGCCGGCGAGTACACGCTCGCCGCCAGCGCGGCCGCCTTCCGCCCGGCCGCCCTGCCGGTCAGCGTCCAGGCCTTGCGGGAGACCCGCCAGGACGTCGAGCTCGCCGGCGGCGCCCTGCTGCGCGGCACCGTCCGGGCCATCGGCGGGCGGTCCGTCGAGGACGCGCGTGTGACCCTGCTCGACGCGGCGGGCAACGTCGTGGACACCCTCACCACCGCAGGCGACGGCACGTTCCGCTTCGTCGACCTGTCCTCGGGCGAGTACACCGTCATCGCCTCCGGCTACCCGCCGGTCGCCACCGTCCTGCACGTGGCGGGCGGCGGCCGCACGGAACGCGATCTGCAACTCGGCCACGCGGACTGACCCTGTCGCACAGGGGCGGCGAGCCGGCTGCGGGACGTGCGGCGTACCCCGGCGCAACCGGCTGAAACCAATTCCAGCATTGCCGCACATGCCGACGGGCGTGCGCCGTACGGTGGTGGCTGGCGGGACAGATCTTGCACAGCTCTGGGGAGAGAGGGCCTGGGCCATGGACCGTGGCACCGAGAGGGACGCACCTCCCCGCCGCGGAGCCGAACACGAGGCGGCCGACTGGCCTGCCGACGCCGGACGCGTTCCCCTGGCCGTGGTCGTGGTGGACCGCGAGGGACTCGTCTCCCACTGGAGCACCGGCGCCCGCAGACTCTTCGGCGTCGTCAAGGAAGAGGCGATCGGTCGGCCCGCGATCGACCTGCTCCCCGTCTCCGGCGCGCTCCCCGAGCCCGACGACGACCTGCCCTACGGGGAGTACGCCGCCTACGACGGCCTCGGGCCCGGGCTGGACTCCTCCCTGGACCGCGGCCTCGGCTACCCGGCCGCCGGACGGGCCCGGCTGACCGTGCCCGAGCGAGGCAAGACGGCGGCACCCCCGCCCGCAGGGCCGGGGAACGACCGTGACCGTGTCGACGTGCTGTGGTGGGCCTACCCGCTGGTCGGGCCCGGCGCCGAACAGCTGCTGGTGCTGGCCGCGGACGCGGCGGCACTCCACCAGGACGCTCCCGACGACCCGCTGGCCGTCGAACGCATCGCGCCCGCCTTCGCGCTGCACACCGACTTCCCCGGCGCCGAGGAACTCGCCCGCCGACTGCCCGAGATCCTGCCCAGCATGAGCGTCGGCGAAAGCGCCCGCATCGTCGCCCAGGTCCTCGAACTCGGCTACCCCGTCCTGGAGTTCAGCCAGAACGACCGGGTGCCCGTGACCCCCGACTGGGGCGTCGCCCGACGCGTCGAGCGCAGAGCACGCCGTGAGCGGGCCGCCCGCGCCGCCGCCGAGGGGCTGCCCGTACCGCAGGAGTTCGTGGACGACGACGGCGAGGACCTCGAGTACGTCGCCGTCCGCGAACGGCTGGAGTTCCTCAACGAGGTCAGCGGCAAGATCGGCACCTCCCTCGACCTCTCCCGCACCATCCTCGAGGTCTCCAGAGCCGTCGTCCCGCGCTTCACCGACGTCGCCGGCACCTATCTGCGCGAACAGGTCATCGCCGGCGAGGGCTTCCCCGACGGCGTGCCGGACACGACCACCATGTGGCACCGGGTCGCCGTCGAGCACACCGACGAACCCGGCCGCTGGGAGGACGTCGTACCCGTCGGCGAGGCCATGCCGTTCCCCGCGCACACCCCGTTCTTCCAGTGCATGACCACCGGCGATCCCGTCCTCGTGCCGCGCATCAGCGAGCAGATGGGGCACGCCATCGCCTCGCAGTTCGAGAAGCGCGACATCCGGCCCCTCATCAACGGCCGCTCCATGCTCGTCGTCCCGCTGAAGGCGCGCAATGTCGTCCTCGGGTTCATGGTCCTGCTGCGCCACCCGGAGCGCGCCGTCTTCAACGACATGGACCGGGTCACCGGCGCCGAACTCGCCGCCCGCGCGGGCCTCGTGCTCGACAACGCGCGCATGTACACCCACCAGGAGAGCGTCGCCGAGACCCTCCAGGACAGCATGCTGCCGCACATCCCGCCGCGCATGGCGGGCTGCGACATCGCCACCCGCTATCTGCCGGGCACGCTGTTGGGGCGGGTCGGCGGCGACTGGTTCGACTCGGTGAAGCTGCCCGGCGCCCGCACCGCGCTCGTCGTCGGCGACGTCATGGGCCACGGCCTCAACTCGGCCGCCATGATGGGCCAGTTGCGCACGGCCGTGCAGACCATGGCCGCCCTCGACCTGCCGCCCGCCCAACTCCTGCGCAACCTGGACGACTTGGCGCAACGCCTGGGCGACAACTACCTCGCGACCTGTCTGTACGCGGTCTACGACCCGATCGAGGGCGAGCTGCACATCGCCAACGCGGGCCATATCCCACCCGTGTTGGTGCGGGCCGCCGACGGCCGCAGTGAACTCCTCGACCTGCCCACCGGCGCCCCCATCGGCGTCGGCGGCGTGCCCTTCGAGGCGGTACGCGTGCGCGTGGAGCCGGGCGACCGGCTGGTGATGTGCACCGACGGACTGGTGGAGGTGCGCGGCGAGGACATCGGGGTGGGGCTGGCGACCCTGTGCGAGTCCGCGGCGCATCCGTCCGCCTCCATGGACGACGCCTGCGACACCATCATCCGCGCCCTCGCCGCGACGTTCTCGGAAGCGGCCCGCGGCGGCCGCAAGGACGACGTGGCCCTGCTCATGACCCGGCTCAACGGCATCGAGCCGGAGGACGTCGCCGAATGGCGGTTCCCCCTCGACCCGGTCGAGGTCGGCCGGGCCCGCGCGGCGGTCCGCGAACAGCTCCACGACTGGGGGCTCGCCAAGTCGGCCGACGCCGTCGCTCTCATGGTGAGCGAACTCGTCACCAACGCGGTCCGGCACTCCCACCGGCGCCCCGTGGCGCTGCGCCTGGTGCGCGGCGAGACCCTGCTGTGCGAGGTGGAGGACGACGACCACGAGCTGCCGACCCTGCTGAGCGCCGGCGCGGGCGACGAGTGCGGACGGGGCCTGCGCGTGGTGAGCACACTGGCCCGCGAGTGGGGCACCAGCCGTACCGGCGCGGGGAAGACCGTGTGGTTCGAGCTGACCCTGCCGCGTCGTCGCGGCTAGGGCCCGTGCCTGTGCTTCGCTGAGCTCGGTCGATCGCGCGCACGGCCGGGTGCGGATCGCGAACGCGGCGTGAAGGAACGTGCGCCGCGCTTGTAGCGGAAACCAGGGAGCGATAGACCGTACTCGCCCGTCACTTACGGCGGATCGGCCTTGCATCCTGGGGAGTTGGGCATGAGCGTGGCGAGTAGATACCGGGCGGCGTGGGAGGGCTTCTGGAGCGAGGCCCCGGAGGAACCCGGCGCAGTGTTCTGGGACGCGGATCCGAGGCTCACCGCAGCGCTCCACCTCGCCCTGTTCGAACCCCGTCTCACCGACCCCGGGCTGCCGCTGGTGGACCTCGGCTGCGGCAACGGCACCCAGACCCGGTATCTGGCCGACCGCTTCCCGCATGTGATCGGCGCCGACCTGGCCGCCGCGGCCCTCGACCACGCCCGGCGCGCCGACCCCGCCGGACAGGCGACGTACCGGCTGCTGGACGCGGCCGAGAAGGGCGCCGCCGAGACCCTGCACGCCGAACTCGGCGACGCCAACGTGTACATGCGGGGCGTCCTGCACCAGTGCGAGCCCGCCGACCGGCAGCCGCTGGTGGACGGGATCGCCGCACTGGTCGGGGAACGCGGCCGGGCCTTCGTCGTCGAACTGTCGGAGGCCGCCCGTCCGGTCCTCGGCGCGCTGGCGCAGAGCCCGGCCGGTCCGCCGCCCAAGCTCGCGCCGATCTTCCGGCACGGGATCGCCCCCGGGGAGGTCGCCGACGACGCCGTGCCCGAGTATCTGCGGACCGCCGGGCTCACCGTCCTGGCCTCCGGCGAACTGCCCCTCACCACCACCGAGTTCACCCCTGACGGCACCCGGATCGAGCTGCCGTCGAAGTGGCTCGTGGCCGCCCGGGCCGAGTGAGGGCCCGCACCTCGGTCGCGGCTCGGTCGCACCTCAGTCGCGGCTCAACCGGCGCAGCGTCTCCTCGAACGAAGTGGCGTCCTCGGGCGGCCGGTTGTGCGGGAGCCGGGACAACAGGGCCGCCATGCCACAGGTGTTGGTCACCGCCGAGAAGACCAGGCCCGCGCCGACCAGAGCGGACAGCCAGTGCGCGCCCGGCACGGCCAGGCCCCCGGCGAAACCGGCGACCACGAGCGAGCCGGCGGCGAGCCGCACCTGGCGGTCCATCGGCCAGGGCGCGCGTCCGCCCGCCGGGCGCTCGACCGGGTGCCCGGCCGCCGCCCAACCGGCGGTGCCGCCCTCCAGCGTGACCGCCGCCACGCCGAGGTCCGCGAGCTGGGCGCAGCCCTTCGCGGACCGGGCGCCGGACGCGCACACGATCAGCAGCGGCCCGCGCGCGGCGGCGGCGCGCAGGGCGTTCGAGGCCTCGCCGAGCCGGTCCAGGGGCACGTTGTGCGCGCCGGGCAGACGGCCGCCGGCGTACTCGCCGGGGGTGCGCACGTCGACGACCGTGTACGCGTCGAGACGGGCGGCCGCGGCCCGGGCGGAGGTCGCCGAGGCGGGGGCGGTGGGGTGATCGGTCACGGAACAGAACCTCTCGGTGGGGTGTTGTCCCGCACGGGTAGGATACCCGCGGGGGTATATAGGAGGAGGAAGTGTGCAACTCGACATGTCGGCCGAGGATCTGAAGTCGGCGCTCAACCGGCTGCGACGCGCCCAGGGGCAGCTCGCGGGAGTGATCCGGATGATCGAGGAGGGGCGCGACTGCGAGGACGTGATCACCCAGCTCGCCGCGGTCTCCCGGGCGCTGGACCGGGCCGGCTTCTCGATCATCGCCACCGGGCTGGAACAGTGCATGACCAGCGAGGATCCGCAGGTGCGGGACTCCGCGCAGATGCGGGCCCGGCTGGAGAAGCTCTTCCTGTCGCTGGCCTGAGCGCGGGCCGGGGCCCGCTCATCGGACGGCCGTCACGCCCATGCCCAGGGCGACCGCCAGCAGCACGCTGCCGAAGACGCGTTGCAGCGCCGCGGCGGAGACCTTCGAGGCCAGCCGCCTGCCGTCCCAGGCTCCGAGGACGGCGGTCGCGAGGAACGGTGTGATCAGCGCCCAGTCCAGGTGGCCGGCCGTGACCGCCCGGGCCGCGAGGGCCGCCAGCGCGTTGGCGACGATGACCAGCAGACTCGTGCCCACCGCCGCGCTCATCGGCACGGCCAGCACGCTCACCAGCGCCGGCACGGCGAGGAACCCACCGCCGACGCCGAGGAACCCGGTCACCGCGCCCAGCCCGGCGCCGGCGCCCGCCGCCCGCGCTGCCGAGACGGTGCCGCTCCCGCGCGGGGCGCGGCGCCGCAGCATGCGCACGGCGGCCAGGGCGGCCAGTGACGCGAACATCAGCGTCAGCACGGGCTCCGGGACGCGGGAGGACAGCGCCCCCGCGGCCGCGGCGGGCGGCAGACCGGCCGCCGCGAACAGCAGACCCGCCCGCCAGCGCACCGCCCCCGCCCGCGCGTGCGCCAGCAGTGCGGTGAGCGAGGTGACGATCACGATGATCAGGCCCGCGGTGGTCGCCGCCGCCGGGCTGAAGCCGAGCAGATAGATCAGGGCCGGGACGGTCAGGATGCTGCCGCCCGCCCCCAGCGCGCCCAGCGCCAGACCGACCAGGCCGCCGGCCAGCAGCGCCAGGACGAGCGCGCTCATACGACGGTCCCGGCCGCCCCTTGGGCGTCCTCGACGGGAAGACCCTGGGCGGCCCAGTCCTGCAGGCCGCCGATCACGTCCGCCGCCTGCGTGCCGTGCTCGGCGAGCAGGGCGGCGGCCCGCTGCGAGCGGTTGCCGGAGCGGCAGACCAGGACGAGATCACGTCCCGCCGCCAGGCTCGGCAGGCTCGCCGTGGTCCGTGCCGACCAGGGCAGCGGAAGGTGCAGCGCACCGGGCGCATGACCGGCCCGGTACTCGTCGGGGTCGCGGACGTCGACCAGGACGGCCGTACCGTCCCGGAGCATGCGGTGGGCCTGGGCGGCGGTGACACGGGAAACGGGCATTTCGGATGGTCCTCGGGTTCGTCGGTCGCGGTCGGTCGCGGTCAGCCGCGGGGCGTGGGGCCGGCGAGGGCGAGTCCGGCGTCGGCCGCCGCGCCGTAGCCGTCGTCCACGGCCACCACGGCACGGCCCGAGGCGTCCAGCAGGGACGCGGCGATGGCCGCGCGCATACCGCCCGCGCAGTGCACCCAGACCGTGCCCGCGGGCACCTCGGCCAGCCGCCGGGGGAGTTGGTGGAGCGGGATGTGCACACTGCCCTCGATCCAGCCGCCCGCCCGCTCGCCGTCGCGGCGCACGTCGACCACCGTCACGTCCTCGCCCCGGCGGCGGGCCGCCGCCAGGTCGGCGAAGACGGCCCGCGGGAACGAGACCGGTCGCGCCCCCTCCTCGACCCAGTCGGCCGGGGAGCCGACGGCCGCTGCGGCCGGACGGTCGATGCCCACCCGGGCCAGCTCGCGCTGGGCGCGCCGGACGTCCTCGGCGCTCTCCGCGAGCAGCGTCACCGGCCTGCCCCACGGGATCAGCCAGGCCAGATAGGTCGCGAGCTGCCCGTCGACCTCGAAGTTGAACGCCCCGGCCACGTGCCCGGCGGCGAAGGCCACCCGGCTGCGCAGGTCCACCACCCACTCACCGGCCGCGAGCCGCCGGGCGATCTCACCCGCGTCGGCGCGCCGGGGCGCGGTCAGGTCCACCGGGGCGGGCCCGCCCGCGTTGGCCGGGCCCATGTGCGCGTAGTACGCCGGGACGTCGTCCAGCCCCGCGAGCAGCTCCTTGACGAACGTGTCCACGTCCTGGGCGAGCGCCGGGTTGGACGCCTTCTCGTCGCCGATCGTGCTCCGGTCGCCGCCTCCTTGCGAGGAGGAGCAGAAGCTGCCGAAGCCGTGCGTGGGCAGCACCGCCACCTCGTCGGCCAGGTCGTGCGCCAGCCGATGCGCGGAGGCGTGCTGCTCCCGGGCCAGCCGTTCGGTCAGCCGGGGCTCGACGAGGTCGGGCCGCCCCACGCCGCCGATCAGCAGCGAGCCGCCGGTGAAGGCGGCCACCGGCCGGCCCGCCTCCTCCAGGACGTAGGCGGTGTGGTGCGGGGTGTGCCCGGGGGTGGCCACCGCGCGCAGGGCGAGGCCCTCGTCGAGCGGCTCGACGTCCCCGTCGGCCACCGGCACGCGGGCGTACGCCACCTCGGCCCCGGCCGGCACCAGATAGCGCGCCCCGGTCAGCCGGGCGAGCTCCAGGCCGCCGGTCACGTAGTCGTTGTGCACATGGGTCTCGGCGACGGCCACGATCCGCACCCCGCGCCGCGCCGCCGCGGCGATCACGCGGTCGATGTCGCGCGGCGGGTCCACCACCACCGCCCGCTCGGCGCCGCCCGCCAGGTGGCTGCGGTTGCCCAGTCCCTCGGTCTCGAGGATGTCGACAAAGAACACGGCACACACTCCTTCGCGGAGAACTCGAAAATTACC
Source organism: Streptomyces sp. NPDC002623 (assembly GCF_053592635.1). NCBI lineage: Bacteria > Bacillati > Actinomycetota > Actinomycetes > Kitasatosporales > Streptomycetaceae > Streptomyces > Streptomyces sp. NPDC002623. The sequence goes on from NZ_JBSFWB010000022.1 coordinate 36,771, forward strand.
CCGGGGGGTATCTGGTCCCCACCGTAACAGAGATACCCCCAGGGGTATTTTCACGCGTCGCTCCCAGGGGAGCCGGAGGCGGCCCGATAGGCTCGGATCCGCTGGATTTCTGGTCGTCTGCAGCGGAGGGGTCCGGACGTGAAGATCGTCATCAGCGCCGACATGGAGGGCGCGACGGGCGTCACCTGGCCCGCCGACGTGCTGCCGGGGACGCCCCAGTGGGAGCGGTGCCGGTCGATGTTCACCTCGGACGTCAACGCCGCCGTGCTGGGCTTCTTCGACGGCGGGGCGGACGAGGTCCTGATCAACGAGGCCCACTGGACCATGCGCAACCTGCTCCTGGAACAGCTCGACGAGCGGGCGCAGATGCTCACCGGCCGGCACAAGTCCCTCTCGATGGTGGAGGGCGTCCAGCACGGCGACGTCGACGGCATCGCGTTCGTCGGCTACCACGCGGGGGCCGGCTCGGAGGGCGTCCTCGCCCACACCTACCTGGCCAACTCCGTCACCGGCGTCTGGCTGAACGACGTGCGGGCCAGTGAGGGGCTGCTCAACGCACAGGTCGTCGCCGAGTACGGCGTGCCCGTCGTCCTGGTCACCGGCGACGACGTGGCCTGCGAGGACGCGCTCGGCTACGCGCCCGAGGCGCTGAAGGTCGCCGTCAAGGACCATGTCTCGCGGTATGCGGCCGTGTGCCGTACGCCGGCCCGCACTGCCGCCGACATCCGCGCGGCGGCGAAGGAGGCGACGCGACTGGCGGTCCGTCAGGAACCGCTGGACGGCGGGCCGTTCACCGTCGCGGTGGAGTTCGACGCCGAGCACCTCGCGATGTCGGCCACCGTCGTGCCCGGCGTCGCCCGCATCGGCGAGCGGAAGGTCGCGTACACCAGCGGCACGATGTACGAGGGCATCCGCACCTTCAAGGCGGTCACCACGATCGTCTCGGCCGCGATCGAGGAGCAGTATGGCTGAGCGGCGCAGACGGGACGGGCGGCAGCGGCCGGCCGAGCGGCGGAGGCGGGAGCGGCATGGTTGACGCGCAGGCGCGGGACGAGGTCGTCCGGTTCACCTCCGATCTCATCCGCATCGACACCGCCAACCGGGGCGGCGGGGACTGCCGGGAACGGCCCGCCGCCGAGTACGCGGCCGCGCTGCTGGCCGAGGCGGGCATCGAGCCGACCCTGCTGGAGCGCACCCCGGGCCGTACGAACGTCGTGGCCCGGGTCGAGGGCACCGATCCGTCGGCGGACGCCCTGCTCGTCCACGGCCACCTGGACGTCGTCCCCGCCGAAGCCGCCGACTGGAGCGTGCCGCCGTTCTCCGGGGAGGTGCGCGACGGCGTGGTGTGGGGGCGCGGCGCGGTCGACATGAAGAACATGGACGCGATGATCCTGGCCGTGCTGAAGGCCTGGTCCCGGCAGGGCGTCCGGCCGCGGCGCGACCTCGTCATCGCCTTCACCGCCGACGAGGAGGCCAGCGCCGAGGACGGTTCGGGCTTTCTCGCTGACCGGCATCCGGGGCTGTTCGAGGGCTGCACCGAGGCCGTCGGCGAATCGGGGGCGTTCACCTTCCACGACGGCTCCGGACGCGAGCTGTATCCCATCGCCGCGGGCGAGCGCGGCACCGGCTGGCTGAAGCTCACCGCTCGGGGGCGCGCCGGACACGGCTCCAAGGTCAACCGGGAGAACGCGGTGACCCGGCTGGCCGCCGCCGTCACCCGCATCGGCGAGCACGAGTGGCCGCTCCGGCTCACCCCGACCGTCCGCGCCGCCCTCACCGAACTCGCCGCGCTCTACGGCCTCGAGACCGACCTGCGCGACGTCGACGGCCTGCTGGAGAAGCTCGGTCCGGCCGCGGCCCTCGTCGAGGCGACCGTCCGCAACAGCGCCAACCCGACCATGCTGGACGCCGGTTACAAGGTCAACGTGATCCCCGGGGAGGCGGTCGCCCACGTCGACGGCCGGTATCTCGCGGGCCACGAGGCGGAGTTCCGCGCGACCATCGACCAACTCACCGGCCCCGACGTCGACTGGGAGTTCCTCCACCGCGAAGTCGCCCTCCAGGCACCCCTGGACACGCCGCTCTACGCCCGCATGCGCGCCGCCGTCGAGGAGTTCGCGCCCGAGGGGCATGTGGTGCCCTACTGCATGTCCGGCGGCACCGACGCCAAGCAGTTCTCACGGCTCGGCATCACCGGCTACGGCTTCGCACCGCTGAAGCTCCCGAAGGGCTTCGACCACCAGGCCCTCTTCCACGGCGTCGACGAACGGGTCCCGGTGGAGGCCCTGCACTTCGGCGTCCGCGTCCTCGACCGCTTCCTGCGGACGGCCTAGGTGAGCGGGATCGAGGTCGGCACCGGGAGCGGGGCCGGGGCCGGGGCCGGGAGCGGGATCGGGAGCGGGGCCGGGAGCGGGGCCGGGATCGGGATCGGGATCGGAGAGAACACGCAGGTCCTGCCCTACGGATCCTGGCCCTCGCCCATCGACGCGCGTCTCGCGGCCGCCCACGACGGGCGCCCCGAGTACGTCGGCTTCGTCGGCGACGAGGTGTGGTGGACCGCGCCCCGGCCCACCGAGAACGGCCGCCGCACACTCGTACGGCGACGCGCGGACGGCACGCAGGAGTCGGTCCTGCCCGCGCCGTGGAACGTCCGCAGCAGGATCGTCGAGTACGGGGGACAGCCCTGGGCCGGGGCCGTCCGCGAAGGCCGGCTCCTCGTGGTGTTCGTGCACTTCGCCGACCAGCGGCTGTACGTGTACGAGCCCGGGGCGGCGCCGGAGGCCGGGGGCGGGCCGCGTCCGCTCACTCCCGTCTCCTCGGTGGGCGGCGGACTGCGCTGGGCGGAGCCGCAGTTGCTGCTCGACCGGGGCGAGGTGTGGTGCGTGCTGGAGGAGTTCACCGGGGCGGGTCCCACCGACGTGCGCCGGGTCCTGGCCGCCGTACCCCTGGACGGCTCGGCCGCCGACGACCGCACGGCCGTGCGCGAACTCACCGACGACAGCCGCCGGTTCGTCACCGGAGCCCGTCTCTCACCCGACGGCCGCCGGGCCGCCTGGCTGGCCTGGGACCATCCGCTGATGCCCTGGGAGGGCACGGAGGTCGTCGTCGCCGACGTCACGGAGGAGGGCGCGCTCGGCGACGCCCGGGTGGTGGCCGGCGGGCCGGGGGAGTCGATCGCACAGGTCGACTGGATGCGGTCGACGGGCGACTGTCTACTGTATACAAGCGACCGTAGCGGCTGGTGGAACCTGTACCGCGACCATCAGGCCGTCTGCCCGCGCGACGAGGAGTTCGGCGGGGCCCTGTGGAAGCTCGGGCAGCGCTGGTTCGCGCCGTTGGAGAGCGGTCTGGTCGCGGTCCTGCACGGCCGGGGGGCGAGCGCCCTCGGGATCCTCGACCCGGAGACCGGCGTACTCGTCGACGCGGCCGGACCGTGGACCGAGTGCGCGGCCACCCTCGTGGTGCACGGCGAACGCGTCGTCACCGTCGCGGCCGGTCCGCGCAGCGCCTACGAGGTCGTGGAGCTGGACGTCCGGACCGGCCGGGCCCGGGCGATCGGCGCGGCGCACGAGGACGCGGTCGACCCGGCCCACTACCCCGAGCCCCGGATCCGCACCTTCGCGGGCCCCGACGGCCGGGACGTCCACGCGCACGTGTACCCGCCCCACCATCCCGGCGTCGTCGCCCCCGGATCCGAGCTGCCGCCGTACGTCGTGTGGGCGCACGGCGGGCCCACCGACCGGGCGCCGCTCGTGCTGGACCTGGAGATCGCCTACTTCACCTCGCGGGGCATCGGGGTCGTCGAGGTCGACTACGGCGGGTCCACCGGGTACGGCAGGGAGTACCGGGAGCGGTTGCGCGGACAGTGGGGCGTGGTCGACGTCGAGGACTGCGCGGCCGTCGCCCTGGCGCTCGCTGCCGAGGGCGTCGCCGACCGCGGACGGCTGGCGATCCGCGGCGGCAGCGCGGGCGGCTGGACCGCCGCCGTCTCCCTGACGGCCACCGACGTCTACGCCTGCGGCACGATCCGCTATCCCGTGCTGGACCTGGTGGGCTGGGCGACGGGCGAGACCCACGACTTCGAGTCGCGCTACCCGGACAGTCTCGTCGGACCCCTCGCCGAGGTGCCCGACCGGTACGCGGAGCGCTCGCCCGTCGAGCACGCCGACCGGATCACCGTCCCGTTCCTGCTGCTGCAGGGCCTGGACGACGTGATCTGCCCGCCCGTCCAGTGCGAGCGCTTCCTGGACCGGCTGGCGGAGCGGCCGGCGCCGCACGCGTATCTCGCCTTCGAGGGGGAGGGCCACGGGTTCCGGCAGGCCGCGACGACGGTGCGCGCCCTGGAGGCCGAGCTGTCGCTGTACGCTCAGGTGTTCGGGCTGCGTCCGCCCGGAATCCCCAGGTTGGAGCTGGTGCAGTGAAGGAACTCGTGCGGCCGGGGCGGCTCGCCGCAGGCGCCCGGGTGGCGGTCGTCGCGCCCAGCGGACCGGTGGCGGAGGAGCGGCTGCAGGCCGGGCTCGACCTGCTGCGCGGCTGGGACCTCGACCCGGTGGTCGCCGCGCATGTGCTGGACCGGGACGACCGGCTGCCCCACCTCGCGGGCGCCGACGCCGACCGTGCCGCCGACCTCCAGCGGGCCTGGTGCGATCCGGACGTCGACGCCGTGCTGTGCGCCCGCGGCGGGTACGGCGCCCAGCGCGTCGTCGACCTGCTCGACTGGGACGCGATGCGCGCGGCCGGGCCGAAGGTGTTCGTCGGCTTCAGCGACAGCACCACCCTGCACGAGGCGTTCGCCGTCCGGCTGGGCCTGGTCACGCTGTACGGGCCGGTGGCCGCCGGCATCGACTTCATCAAGAGCGCCCGGGCGCAGGAACACCTCCGAGCCACCCTGTTCGCCCCGGAGACGGTCCGCACGCTCGCCTCCGCCGGCACGGCCGTCGCTCCGGGCCGGGCGCGGGGCGTCACCCTGGGCGGCTGTCTGACCCTGCTCGCCACCGGCTACGGCACCCCGCACACCCGTGCCGGCGCCCGCGGCGGGCTGCTGCTGATCGAGGACGTGGGGGAGTGGCCGTACGCCGTCGACCGCAGCCTCACCCAACTTCTGCGCACCGGCTGGCTGGACGGCGTCGCGGGCGTCGCACTGGGCTCGTGGGACAGGTGTGGCCCCTACGAGGAGCTGCGCCCGGTCCTCGTCGACCGGCTCGGCGGCCTGGGCGTCCCCGTGGTCGAGGAGCTCGGATTCGGGCACTGCGAGGGGGCGCTGACCGTGCCGTTCGGCGTGCGCGCCGAACTCGACGCGGACGCGGGCACCCTCACCCTCGACGCGCCCGCCCTGCGCTGACGTCCCGACCGGGTGGGGGTGCGGCTCACCCGGAGGTCGCGTCTCACCGTGCGTGCGCACGGGCCAGGGCTCACCCTGGTGGTATGAGCCCGAAGACCTCCGAGACCCGTGGAAAGCACGGCGGCAGGAACCCGGCCATGACGCCCGGCCGGATCGCCGTTCTGGTGCTGGCCGTCCTCTGTCTGATCTTCATCTTCCAGAACACCGACGAAACGGAGATCCGGCTGTTGATCCCCCTGGTGACCGTGCCGCTGTGGACGGCCCTGCTCGCCACGGGGATCATCGGCGCACTGTGCGGGGCGTACTGGGCGTATTCCAGAACCCGGCGAAGGTGACGTGACCGGCGTCGTAGGCTGTTTCGATGCCGCACACCGCATCCCGTTACCTCGCCGAGGGCCCCCGTGTGGGGATACGTCACTTCACCTACGAGGACGGACCGGAGTTCGTCGCGCGCGTGCGCGAGAGCAAGGACCTGCACCACCCGTGGCTGTTCCCGCCGGCCAGCGCCGACGCGTACACGGCCTACGCGGGCCGGCTGATCGAGGACCGGTCGAAGGCCGGCTTCCTCGTGTGCACCCGGGAGGACGGAGCCGTCGCCGGGTTCGTCAACATCAACAACATCGTCGAGGGCGCCTTCCAGTGCGGTGCGCTGGGCTACGGCGCCTTCGCGCACGCGGCCGGGCGCGGGCTGATGCGCGAGGCGCTCGACCTCGTCGTCGACCACGCCTTCGGGCCGCTGCGGCTGCACCGGCTGGAGATCAACGTGCAGCCCGGCAACGCCGCCTCGATCGCCCTCGCCCGGGCCTGCGGCTTCCGGCTGGAGGGGTTCTCCCCGAAGATGATCTACATCGACGGGGAGTGGCGGGATCACGAGCGGTGGGCGATCACCGTCGAGACGCGGGCTTGAAGTTGATCTTCATGGTGTCGAGGTCCGTGACCGTCGACCGCAGCCCGGCGAAGCCGTAACCGAGCTCGCGCAGCGTCGTCTCGGCGCGCTCCTCGGCGAGCGCGCCCGCCATCTCCTCGCCGTCCGCCGCGTCCGACACCACCACATAGCGCATCGAGAAGTGCTTCAGCGGCGACGGCTCGTACGACAGCGTGCCCTCCTCGGTGAAGCGCATGCTCGTCAGGCCGTGGTCGGCGGCCTCGGCGAGCAGCCGGGCGCGGGCCTCCTCGGCGAGGCCGTCCCAGGCGCCCCGGACGATCACCCGGTAGGTGTGCTGCTCACTCACTGTGGCTCCTTGACCCCTGCGCGCCTGCGCCCGTTCGCGCCTGCCGTCGATCGCCCGACTGTACGGCCGCGTGGACGCACCGCACCGGGATTTTCCGGCGCCCGGCGGGGACCTGGGCGTCAGCGCCCGCGCCGGTCCGCGTACTCGTACACCGCTCCGTCCGGATGCCGGACGATCAGGTTGCGGCCCACCGGTGTCGGCACCGGGCCCGCGATGACGTCCGCGCCCAGCTCGGTGAGGGTGCGGTGCGCCTCGTCGACGTCCGTGACGGCGATCGTCGCCGCCACTTGGCGCAGCACCTCCAGCTCCGCCGGGGGGCCGCTCATCAGCAGGAAGCAGCCGACCGCCGCGACCTCCACCCCGCCCCGCTCGAAGCGGAGCGCGGGGGTGCCCGCCAGCCGCTCGTAGAAGGCGACCGAGGCCTCCAGATCGTCGACACAGACACGCAGTGCGGTTCCCAGAATGTCCATGCGCACGAGCCTAGTTGGGGCGGCCGCCGAGACGCCGTCCCTTCACCCGATCCCTTCTCGTCCCGCTCCTCCGGCGCCTTTCCGGCGGCCCGTCCGTGGCGTTAAGCGTCCGTGACGTCGGGTACCCGGCGGCCATGGACACCGCCGAACTCACCGAACTCGGGCAGCAGCTGAGGGTGGACAGCGTGCGGGCCTGCGCCGCCGCGGGGTCCGGGCATCCGACGTCCTCGATGTCGGCCGCGGACCTGATGGCCGTGCTGCTCGCGCACCACCTCCGCTACGACTTCGACCGCCCCGCGCACCCCGGCAACGACCGCTTCGTCCTCTCCAAGGGCCATGCCTCGCCGCTGCTGTACTCCGCCTTCAAGGCCGCGGGAGCCGTCGACGACGAGGAACTCCTGAGTTTCCGCACGCTCGGCAGCCGGCTCGAGGGCCATCCCACCCCGCAGCGGCTGCCCTGGGTCGAGACGGCCACCGGATCCCTCGGGCAGGGGCTGCCGGTGGGCGTCGGCATCGCGCTGGCCGGGAAGCGGCCGGACCGCCCCGGATACCGCGTCTGGGTGCTGTGCGGGGACGGCGAGCTCGCCGAGGGCTCGGTGTGGGAGGCCGCCGAGCACGCGGGACACGAGCACCTGGACAACCTCACCGCGATCGTCGACGTCAACCGGCTCGGCCAGCGCGGCCCCACCCGGCACGGCCACGACCTGGCCGCGTACGCCCGCCGCTTCGAGGCCTTCGGCTGGCACACCGTCCGGATCGACGGGCACGACGTGGACGCGATCGACCGCGCCTACGGCGAGGCGGTCTCCACCGAGGGGCAGCCCACCGCGATCCTGGCCCGCACCCTCAAGGGCAAGGGCGTCGCCTCCGTCCAGGACCGCGAGGGCCTGCACGGCAAGCCGCTGCCCGACGCCGACGAGGCGATCGAGGAGCTGGGCGGGGTCCGCGACCTGCGCGTCCGGGTGCGCGAACCGGCCGACGCCCGCCTGCTGCACTCCGTCCGGACCGGACGGCTCGACCTCCCCCGCTGGGCGCCGGGGGAGCAGGCGGCGACCCGTGACGCCTACGGCCGGGCGCTCGCCGCCCTCGGCGCCGCCCGCGAGGACGTCGTCGCCCTCGACGGCGAGGTGGGCGACTCCACCCGCGCCGAGGCCTTCGCCGAGGAGCACCCCGACCGGTTCTTCGAGTGCTACATCGCCGAGCAGCAGCTCGTCGCCGCGGCGGTCGGCCTCGCGACGCGCGGCTGGGTGCCGTACGCCTCCACGTTCGCCGCCTTCCTCACCCGGGCGCACGATTTCGTCCGCATGGCCTCGATCAGCGGCGTAGGAGTCAATCTGGTCGGCTCGCACGCCGGGGTCGCCATCGGACAGGACGGGCCCTCGCAGATGGGCCTGGAGGACCTGGCGATGTTCCGGGCCGTGCACGGCTCCACCGTGCTGTACCCCTGCGACCCGAACCAGACCGCCCGGCTCGTGACCGCCATGGCCGGCCTGCACGGCGTCCGCTATCTGCGCACCTCGCGCGGCGCCGGCCCGGTGCTCTACGGGCCGGACGAGGAGTTCCCGGTCGGCGGCAGCAAGGTGCTGCGCTCCTCCGACGGGGACCGGCTGACGATCGTCGCGGCCGGCGTCACCGTGCACGAGGCGCTGAAGGCCGCCGAGGCGCTCGACGGCCAGGGCATCCTGGCCCGGGTCGTCGACCTGTACTGCGTCAAACCCGTCGACCGGGCCACGCTGCGGCGGGCCGCCGAGGAGACGGGCTGCCTGCTGAGCGTCGAGGACCACCATGAGCAGGGCGGCCTCGGGGACGCCGTCCTGGACGCCTTCCTCGACGGACGGCCGCCGCCCCGGCTGGTGCGTCTCGCCGTCCGGACGATGCCCGGTTCGGCGAGCCCGGCCGAGCAGCTGCACGCCGCCGGCATCGACGCCGAGTCGATCGCCGCGTCCGCCCGGCTGCTGGTGGAACAGGCGATCGTGCCGTGAGCGGCGGCGCAGGCGGCCGGGGCGCGGGCGCGAGGAGCCGTGGGATGCCGAGGACGGCGGCCGGGAGGACGATGACCGGAGGACCTCCGGCGGGAGAGGAGTCCCTGTGACCGGACTGCGCTATGTGTACGCCGTCTGCCGTCCGCTCGGCGCGCCCCTCCAGGCCGACCTGACGGGCGTGGCGGGCGATCCGCCGAGACTGCTCGCCCACCACGGCCTGATCGCCGTGGTCAGCCATGTGCCGGCGCGGGACTTCGCGCAGGAGGCGCTCCGCCGCCGGCTGGCGGACGTGGACTGGCTCGCGGGAACCGCCCGCGCCCATCAGCAGGTGATCGACGCGCTCACGGCCGTCACCACACCGCTGCCGCTCCGGCTTGCCACCGTGTTCCGGGACGACAGCGGCGTCCGCGTGATGATGGAGGAGCGCGAGGACGACTTCCGGCGCACCCTGGAGCGGCTCGCGGGGCGGGTCGAGTGGGGGGTGAGGGTGTACGCGCAGTCCGCGCGGGACGCCGAGGACGACATCCGGCAGCGCGCCGAGCGATTCTCCGGGCGACTGCACAGCGCGCTGTCCGCGCACGCCGAGGACGTCCGGCTGCGTCCGCCGCAGGCCTCCGTCCTCGCCGAGGCCTGCGGGCAGAACGTGCTGAACGCCGCCTATCTCGTGCCGCGCGCGCATTCCGAGGAATTCGTGGAGACGGTGGACCGCACGAAGGACGAGGAATCCGGCGTACGCGTGGAACTCGCCGGACCGTGGGCGGCCTATTCCTTCGTGGAGTCCGCCGGGGAACCCTGGCCACCGGGCGAGCAGGCATGACCGAGGACGTATGACCGAGGACGTATGACCTGGGACGTATGACCTGGGACGGATCAGGCGGGACGGATCAGGCGGGCTTTCGGCACAGAATCTCGCCGTGCAGGACGCCGAACCAGCCGTCCTCGCGCCGACCCCACTCCCGCCAGGCCTCCGAGACGGCGCGCAGTCCGTCCACGGAGGCGTGCCCGCCCTGCGTGGCGCGCTCCGCGTAGGCCGAGGCCAGGGTGCGGTCGGCCCACAGGCCGCTCCACCAGGCCCGCTCCTCGGGCGTGCTGAACGTCCAGGTGGCGGAGGTGGCGGTGATGTCCGTGAACCCGGCGGCCAGCGCCCAGGACTTCAGCCGCCGCCCGGCGTCCGGTTCGCCGCCGTTGGCCCGGGCCACCCGGCGGTACAGGTCCAGCCAGTCGTCCATCCCGGGCGAGGCGGGGTACCAGGCCATCGCCGCGTAGTCCGAGTCGCGGACGGCGACGTAACCGCCGGGCCTGGTCACCCGCAGCATCTCGCGCAGCGCCTGTACGGGGTCGCCCACGTGCTGGAGCACCTGGTGGGCGTGGACCACGCAGAACGTCGCGTCGGGGTGGTCCAGGGCGTGCACGTCGGCGACCGCGAAGTCGACGTTGGTCAGGCCCCGTCCCTCGGCCGTGGCCCGGGCCTGCTCCAGGATCTCCGGCGCGCGGTCGACGCCGGTGACGTGTCCGTCGGGGACCAGGGCGGCCAGGTCGGCGGTGATGGTGCCCGGGCCGCAGCCGATGTCCAGGATCTTCATGTGGGGCTTCAGCGAACCGAGCAGGTAGGCGGCGGAGTTGGCGGCGGTCCGCCAGGTGTGCGATCGCAGCACCGACTCGTGGTGTCCGTGCGTGTAGACGGCGGTCTCCTGCGCTTTCGGCATGGCTCTGCCCCTTCTCGACGAAACGGGTCCGCACCGGGGGTCCCGGTGCGATCACGGTATGCCGACAGCCGCATGGTGAGACAGATCGTTTTGAAATGTGGACTGACGGATCGTCATATCGGGTGGGGTTACCCTGAAACGGCCGTTTCCCGTGCGGGGGCGGTTCTCGGCATCGGCGACACCGGAGGCCACTGCATGCGCCTGCTGCTCATCCGTCACGGCCAGACCACCGCGAACGTGGACTACCTCCTCGACACCGCCGTCCCCGGCGCCGGCCTGACCGAGCTCGGCGAACAGCAGGCGGCCGCCCTGCCGCAGGCCCTGGCCGACGAGGACATCGACGCGCTCTATGTCTCGACCCTCGTGCGCACCCGGCTCACGGCCGCCCCGCTGGCCGCCGCCCGCGGTCTCGACGTCCTCGTCCGCGACGGGATCCGGGAGATCTCCGCTGGCGATCTGGAGATGCTCCCCGGCGACTCCGAGCACGGCGAGCTCTACATGCGCACGGTGTTCGCCTGGGCGGCCGGCGACGTGGACCTGCGGATGCCCGGCGGGGAGAGCGGCGCGGAGTTCCTGGCGCGCTACGACGGCGTGGTCGCCGAAGCCGCGGCGAGCGGCGCCCGGACCGTCGCCCTGGTCAGCCACGGCGCCGCGATCCGGGGCTGGGCGGCCGCCCGCGTGGACGGCATCGACGTCCCCTTCGCCGCGGCCCACCGCCTCGCCAACACCGGCACGATCGTCCTGGAGGGCTCCCCGGCCGACGGCTGGAAGGCCCTGGAGTGGGCGGGCGCCACGGTGACGCCCGCCGGCGAGGGCGGACCGGCGGGCCGGCCGGTGACCGGGGCCGACGCCTGACGGGTGCGGGCGGCGGTCTGCCCGGGTCGCGTTCATAACGGTTTGCCGCATGCCGTGGGCGGCCCGCACAATGCGTCCTCATGGGACATCTGGAAGCCGCGCACCTCGAGTACTACCTCCCCGACGGGAGGGCGTTGCTCGGCGACGTGTCGTTCCGGGTGGGGGAAGGGGCCGTGATGGCCCTCGTCGGGCCCAACGGCGCCGGCAAGACGACCTTGCTGCGGCTGATCTCGGGCGAGCTGAAACCGCACGGCGGAACGGTCACAGTGACCGGCGGCCTGGGCGTGATGCGCCAGTTCGTGGGATCGGTACGGGACGAGACGACCGTCCGCGACCTGCTGGTGTCCGTCGCCCAGCCCCGTATCCGCGAGGTCGCGCAAGTCCTCGACAAGGCCGAGCACGCGATCATGACCGTCGACGACGAGGCGGCCCAGATCCAGTACGCGCAGGCGCTCTCCGACTGGGCCGAGGTGCGCGGGTACGAGGCCGAGACGCTGTGGGACATGTGCACCACGGCCGCGCTCGGCGTCCCCTACGACAAGGCCCAGTTCCGGCTCGTGCGCACCCTCTCCGGCGGCGAGCAGAAGCGGCTCGTGCTGGAGGCGCTGCTGCGCGGCACCGACGAGGTACTGCTCCTGGACGAACCGGACAACTACCTCGACGTGCCCGGCAAGCGGTGGCTGGAGGAGCGGCTGAAGGAGACCCGCAAGACGGTCCTCTTCGTCTCCCACGACCGCGAACTCCTCTCCCGCGCCGCCGAGAAGATCGTCTCCGTGGAGCCCTCGCCCACCGGCGCCGACGCCTGGGTGCACGGCGGCGGCTTCACCACCTACCACGAGGCGCGCCGCGAACGCTTCGCCCGCTTCGAGGAGTTGCGCCGGCGCTGGGACGAGAAGCACGCCCAGCTGAAGAAGCTCGTCCTGAACCTCCGTCAGGCGGCCTCCATCAGCCATGAGTTGGCCTCCCGGTACGCGGCGGCCCAGACCAGGCTGCGCAAGTTCGAGGAGGCCGGACCGCCGCCGGAGCCGCCGCGCGAGCAGGACATCACCATGCGCCTCAAGGGCGGCCGCACCGGCGTAAGGGCCGTCACCTGCAAGGGACTTGAGCTCAGCGGTCTGATGAAGCCCTTCGATCTGGAGGTCTTCTACGGCGAGCGGGTCGCGGTCCTCGGCTCCAACGGCTCGGGCAAGTCGCACTTCCTGCGACTGCTGGCCGGCGACACCGTGGCGCACACGGGGGAGTGGAAGCTCGGCGCGCGCGTGGTGCCCGGGCACTTCGCGCAGACCCACGCCCACCCCGAGCTCCTGGGCCGCCCCCTCCTGGACATCCTGTGGAAGGAACACGCCCAGGACCGGGGCCCGGCCATGTCCCGGCTGCGCCGCTACGAGCTGACCCAGCAGGCCGAGCAGAGCTTCGACCGGCTCTCCGGCGGCCAGCAGGCCCGCTTCCAGATCCTGCTGCTGGAACTGCAGGGAGTCACGGCCCTGCTCCTCGACGAGCCGACCGACAACCTCGACCTGGAGTCCGCCGAAGCCCTCCAGGAGGGCCTGGAGGCCTTCGACGGCACGGTCCTGGCCGTCACCCACGACCGCTGGTTCGCCCGCTCCTTCGACCGCTATCTGGTCTTCGGCAGCGACGGCCGGGTCCGGGAGACCCCGGAGCCCGTGTGGGACGAGCGGCGCGTGGAACGGGCCCGGTAGCGCGAGGGGCCCCCGGGACTCTGCCGGCGCACGGAGGGCCCGGGAGCCCGAATGTTCGTACAGTGGAGGCAGAAGTCGGAACGACGGACGGGGCACCACCATGACCGGAGTCGACCCGGACCGGCTGGACGACCAACAGCTCATGAAAGAGCTCGAGACGATCCACCGCACGCGCCACGACACACTGCTCCACGGCTCGAACGACGCCCTGCGCGCCCACAACGACCGCATGGCCCAGCTGGAGGGCGAGTACCTGCGCCGCAACCCACGCCGTTTCGTCTCCCCGTCCCGCACCCGCGACGGGGCCAGGGAACGGGCCGCCGGGCCGAACGACGGCCGCGCCCGCCAGACCCCGGCCGGCCGGTCCGGCACTCCGGTCGGCAAGTGGGGCCCCGGAACGACGGGCGGCTCCGGCGGGGCCTGAGCCCACCGGAGCCGGCCGACGGGTCGGTGTCCTTGTCCCTGCTGTCAGCCGGTCCTTTCCCTGCTGTCAGCCGCCGCTCCCGACCAGCGCCTGTGCCAGTTCCTGGGCATTGGCGTAGCGGTCCTTGTGCGGCAGGCGTCGTACGGCCTCCACGAGCGTGTCCGGCGCGTTCCTGCGGCGCAGGCCCATGGCCAGCGCGCCCGGACCCGCGGGGAAGGAACTGCGCCCCAGGATGCGGCCGAGCTCCAGCCGCACCGTCGCCAGCGACGCCCGGGGGCTGCCCGGTGCCACCGGCCCGCCCCAGACCGCGGGGTCGTCCTCGGCGGACGGCTCGGGGTCGTGCCACTCCTCGCTCCGCGTGGGGTGTCCGGACCTCAGCAGGCCCTGCAGTTCGTGCTTCATCTCTTCGTCCCGGTGCACACTGAGCCGGGCACTGCCTCGCTGCATGTCTGTGTCTCTCCCTCCAGAGCTTCCCGATGGCCACCGCGTACCCGAGGACGGGAAGCCGACACGGGATCGACGCAGGCACTTCACCCGGGCGGCGCGGCGGTCCGGGTCTCCAGTGCGTGCAGCACGGACACCATGTCCTCGCCGCCGTGGCCCTGCTCGACGGCCTCGCCGTACAGGGTGTGGCAGACGTCCAGGAGCGGGGAGGCCAGGCCGGCCCGGCGGGCGGCCTCCGCGATCAGCCGGTTGTTCTTCAGGACGTCCGCGGCGGCCGCCTGGACGGTGAAGTCGCGGGCCAGCAGCTTGGGCCCCTTCACTCGGGAGACGGCGCTGGCCATCGGGCCCGCGTCCAGGACGTCCCGCAGCAGGCCTTGGTCGAGTCCGTGCCGGTCGGCGAAGTGGAACGCCTCGGTCAGCCCGGTGACCAGCGTGATCAGGAACAGGTTCACCGAGAACTTCATCAGCAGCGCGCCCGGGACCGGTCCGCAGCCGAACGTCTCCCGGCACATGGGGGCCAGCAGGGGCCGTACGGCCGCCACGGCGTTGTCGTCGCCCGCCAGCATCCCCACGAGTTCGCCCCGCTCCGCCGGGACCCGGGAACCGGAGACCGGGGCCTCGACGTAACCCCCGCCCGCCGCCAGGACGTCGTCCCGCAGACGGCTCGAGTACTCGGCCGAGGTCGTGCCCATGTGGACGACGGTGCGCCCGGCGACGCGCGCGGCGAAGCCCGGTGTGCCGCGCCCCAGCACCGCGTCGACGGCCGGCTCGTCGGCCAGCATCAGGATCACGGCCTCGGCCCGCTCGAAGACCTCGGCCGGGCTCGCCGCGACCTCGGCTCCGGCGGCGCGCAGGGGCGCGCACCGGCCGGGCGTGCGGTTCCACACGACGAGCGGCGTTCCGGCACGGGCGAGGTTGAGCGCCATGGGCTGCCCCATGACCCCGAGACCCACGAAACCGACGTACACGTTGACCTGCCTTTCCGGCCCCGACCACTCGCTCGCTATGACCGTGGTCATAGTAGTCGTCCCTATGACGGTGGTCATAGGGTGGTGCCGGAAGGGCCGGAAGGGCCGGAAGGCCGAGGGCCCGCGCGGTCCAGGGGCTCAGGAGCCCAGGGGGCCAGAGGTCCAGGGGTCCAGGGGTCCAGGAAAGGGAGGTCGGGGATGGCGGTGTCCGAACGGGGGCCGCGCGAGCGGATGGTCTTCAGCGCGGCCCAGCTCATCCGGCGCGACGGGGTCGCCGCGACCGGTATGCGCGAGGTCGCCGCCCACGCCGGCGCGCCGCGCGGATCGCTCCAGCACTACTTCCCCGGCGGCAAGGAACAGTTGGTCAACGAGGCGGTGGGCTGGGCGGGCCGGTACGCCGGCAACCGGGTCGCCCGCTTCCTCGCCGCGCTGCCCGAACCGACGCCCGGCGCCCTGTTCGCCGCGATGGTGCGGCAGTGGACCGACGAGTACGAGGCCGCCGGCTTCGCGGGCGGCTGCCCCGTGGCCGCCGCCACGGTGGACTGCGCGCAGGCCTCGCCGTCCACGCGGGAGGCCGCCTCGGCCGCGTTCGCCACCTGGACCGGGCCGGTGGGACAGGCCCTGACGGACATGGGCGTGCCCGAGGAGCGGGCCGGTGCGCTCGCCACGCTCATGATCAGCGCCCTGGAGGGCGCGATCCTCATCGCCCGTGCCGAGCGGGACGTCCGCGCCCTGACCGCCGTGGCCCGGGAACTCGGCCCCCTCCTCGACGCGACGACGCGTGCGACGACGCCTGCGACGACGGTGAGAGACGTCGACTGACATCGGGTGACGGGGTGTGACTTCGAGGGGCATCGAGAGACGTCGAGCGGCGTCGAGTGGCATCGAGAGACGTCGAGTGGCACCGAGTGGCGTCGGGCAAGGGCGACCGGGCGAGGGAGGGTGATCGACCGACGGGTCGGCTCTCCGGAGCGTGGCCGGGTCCCGAGTCACCCGCATGGGGGCTCCCGTCCCGCCAATGGCGTCCGGCCGCGCGCGCCCCGTGTTCCCTCGGGCTGTGATGGCTGTGGGGCAGCAACGTCCCGCCCCGCAGTCACCGGCCGAAGGAGCCGTTCCATGGGTCGCAGCGCCCACTTCCTCTCCGCCCTCGCCGTGGCCGGTGCCGTCCTGGTCGCCGCCGGTCCGGCCGCGTACGCGGATCCCGCGGCGGAGGTCAGCCCCGGCAGCGTCGCCCCCGGCGGCAGCGTCACCGTGTCCGTCTCCTGCGGACCTCTCGGCGTCGCCGCCCCCGAGAGCGTCGACGCCGTCTCGCAGGCCTTCGCCGACGGCACCGTCAAGCTGACCAAGGTCCCCGGGGACGACGCGCAGACCGGGCCCGTCTACCGGGGCACCGCACAGATCGCACCCGCCGCCGACCTGGAGGCGAGTCCGGCGGCGGTCGGAACGGACGCCGCCTGGACCGTCGACGGGACCTGTCCGGCGGCGGCCGGCGGACCGGGCAAGGCGTGGAGCGCGACCCTGGACGTCGCGCGCGGCGGGGCACAGCCCTGCGGGTCGGCGACCGTCGGCGTGTCCTGCGCCACCGGTCGACCGTGTCCGCCGGCGGCGCAGGGCGTCTCCCGGCCGAACCCCGACGCCTGCCCCACCGTCGAGCCGTGCGACCGGCCCGCGCCCCAGCCCCGGGGCACCGCGTCCCACGACGCCACCTGCGCCCCCGCTGCCCTCGGGCACGGCGTCCGGGCCGGTGCGGGCGGCGCCTTCACGGACTCCGTTCCCGCGCTCGCCGCCGGTGGCCTGCTGATCGCCGGTGCGCTCGCCGCCGCCGTGCACCGACTGCGCCGCCGCGACCCCGCGAGGAACGCCTGACTCCGCCGCAGAGCCGGTCCGGCCCGCGCTGTGACCGGCGCAACGCGCGGGGCCGGTCATGGGGCGAGGCCCCACCGGGTACGCAGAGCCCAGAGGCACGAACGACCTCGACCACCTCGACCACCTCGACGGCTTCGACGGCTTCGACGACCTCGTACGGCGGCCCGGTCTCGCACGAGCGCCGAGCCTCGTACGAACGCCGGGTCCCGAACGAGACGTCAAGCACCACCAGCGCCATCAGCACCACCCCCAGCACCCGCACCACACGTACGACCCGCACCACACGGCCCACGCCGGCGCCCGGCGGCGGGGGACGGCACAGGACACCGGCGACGGCATCGGGCACGGACTGCGCGGAGGTCGACATGCGGCGGACGGAACCGGAGGACCACGGGCCCGTCCGCTACGGTCCGCCGCTCCCCCCGGACGGACTGCCGGTGCTGCCCGAACTCGCCTCGGTGCTCGCCGAGGCGGCCGGCCTCGCCGACGGCGAGCCGGTCGGCGGCGGCCCCGCCCTTCTCGACGCGGCCCGCGGCTACTGGGCCCGACGCGGCGCCCCCGCCGAGCCCGGGCGGGTCGTGGCCGGGCCCGGCGCTCCCGCGCTGCTGCTCGCGCTGACCGCAGCCCTCGGCGGCGACGTCCTGGTGCCCCGGCCCTGCGCGGCCTGGTGGGCGCCGTACGCGCGCCTGCTGGGAAGACCCGTCTTCCATGTGGCGACGCCCGCCGAGTGCGGGGGCGTCCCGGACCCGTACGCCCTGCTGGAGACCGTGCGGCGGGTGCGCGCCGAGGGCGGGGACCCGCGACTGCTGGTGCTGTCCGTCGCCGACGACCCCACCGCGACCGTGGCGCCGCCCGAGGTGCTGCACGAGGCGGTGGAGGCCGCCGCGGGCGAGGGCCTGCACCTGGTCAGCGACGAGACCTGGCGCGACACGCTGCACGCCCCCTACGACACCGTGCTGGTCAGCCCCGCCGAGATGCTGCCCGAGCAGGTCACCGTCGTCAGCGACCTGGCCGGCGCCCTGCTGCCCGTCGGCTGGCCCGCGGCCGTCGCCCGCTTCCCCGCCTCGGCCGTCGGCGACGGCCTGCACGCGCGCGTGCTCGACGTCCTCACCGCCCTCGACGCGCGCGTGGCCGCACCCGTCGCCGCGGCCGCCGCGTACGCCCTGGCCGAGCCGGAGCCGGTCACCGCGCGCACGGCCGCCGCCGTACGCCTGCACGCGCGCGTGGCGGACGCCGTGCACGCCGCCGTGACCGCCGCGGGCGGTCTGGCCCTGCCGCCCCGGGCCGGCCGCCACCTGTACGTCGATCTCGGGCCGCTGCGCGAAGCGCTGTCCGCGCACGGCGTGGGCGACGCACAGGAACTGGAGGACTTCCTCTCCGCCCGGCTCGGCATGCCCGCGCCGGGCGGTCACCGCTTCGGGGACGACCTCGGGGCGCTGCGCGTCCGGCTGTCCACCGGCATGCTGCTGGACGGCACGCACGCGCAGCGCGCGGAATGTCTCACGTCACCCACACCGTTGGAACTGCCACACGTGCAACGCGCGTTGACGCTTCTGAGGTCGGTCTTCGACGATCTCCGTGACGACGCTCAGCGATGGGAGCCTCCTCGATGACGCAGCAGTCAGAGTCGACCACCACCAGCACGGTGACCACCGCCGACATCTCCGCCGACATCTCCGCAGACACCTCGGCCCCTTCGTCCCCGTCTCCACTCGCGCCGCCCGTGCCGCCCGCGCCGCCGCTCGCCGAGCCCCGCCGGCCAGGCGAACGGCGGGTGTGGCCGCGGACCTTCCACGACCGGTTGACCTCTCCGCTGCCCGGCCTCAAAGCCGTCGCCCGGTTCGCCCGCGAGGGCTCCGTGCGGCCCGGCCGGAAAGGCCTCGCGGACATCCCCCGACTGCCCTTCGAACCCGGCCCGTTGCCTCGCGTGGACGCCCGCACGATCGCCGTCACCTGGGCGGGACACGCCAGTTGGGTCGTGCGGATTGGCGGCCTGACCGTGCTGACCGACCCCGTCTGGTCCCGCCGCATCCTCGGCACCCCGGCCCGTATCACCCCCGTCGGCGTTCCCTGGGAGGCGCTGCCGCGCGTCGACGCGGTCGTCGTCAGCCACAACCACTACGACCATCTGGACGCCCCCACGCTGCGCCGACTCCCGCGCGACACACCGGTGTTCGTGCCGGCCGGGCTCGGTCGCTGGTTCGTGCGCCGCAAGTTCACCCGGGTCACCGAGCTGGACTGGTGGGAGGCGGCCGAACTGTCCGGCGTCCGCTTCGACTTCGTGCCCTCCCACCACTGGTCCAAGCGCACCCTCACCGACACCTGCCGCTCCCTGTGGGGCGGTTGGGTGCTCACCGACCCCGACGGACAGCGCCTCTACTTCGCCGGAGACACCGGTTACGGCCACTGGTTCTCCCACATCGGCCGCCGTTACCCGGGCATCGACCTGGCCCTGCTGCCCATCGGCGCCTACGACCCCCGCTGGTGGCTCAGCGACGTCCACTGCGACCCGGAGGAGGCCGTCCGCGCCGCCCTCGACCTCGGCGCGCGGCGCATGGCCCCGATGCACTGGGGCACGTTCGTGCTGTCCGCCGAGCCCGTCCTCGAACCCCTCACGCGCGTGCGTGCGGCCTGGGAGGAGGCGGGGCTGGACCGGGACGCCCTGTGGGACCTGCCGGTGGGAGGCTCACGGGTGCTGGAGTAGCCCCGACGGTCGATCGGCCGACCGGTCGGCCGATCGGGCGGGCGCCGGGGCCGCGGTCTCGGCGCCGTCGGCGCTTCCGGCGCAGCCCATCGCGTCGCCAAGGGCCGCTCAGGGCCGACCAGGGCCGACCGGAGCCGACCAGGGCCGATCAGGGCCGACCCGGGCCGACCCGGGTCGGATTCCCTGCTCGGCCCGGGCAGGGTCTATGCGGCGCGGGTTCCCCTGACCCGGCGCCACAGGCTCGGGAGCACGCCGATCACCACGGTCAGCGCGATCGCGGCGACCACGCCCTCCCAGGGCTCGGGGAACAGCGAGCCGCCCAGGATGCCGATCAGCTGATAGGTCAGCGCCCAGGCCAGGCAGGCCGGGAAGTTGCCCCGCATGAAGCGGCGCAGCGGCCACTGCGCCATCAGACAGGCCAGCATCACCGGGATCCGGCCCGCCGGAACCAGCCGGGACAGCACCAGCACCGCCGTGCCGTGCTCGGCGAGCTTCTCCTGCGCCTGCGTCAGCCGCTCCTCCGGCGCCCGTGAACGGATCGCCTCCAGCCAGCGCGAGCCGTTCCTCGACCGCATTCCGCGCCGCCCCAGCCAGTACAGCGCCGCGTCCCCGCAGAACGCCGCCAGCGACGCCGTCACGAACACCAGCGCCAGCGAGAAGGGCGCCGTCTGATGGAAGGCGACCACCGCCGCCGAACTCACCAGCGCGCCCGTCGGCACCACCGGCACCAGCGCCCCGATCAGCACCAGCAGGAACAACGACGGATAGCCGAGGGCCTGTTGGGTGGACTCCGTGGGCACGGCCGTCACGGCCGCGGCGAGCCGCCAGCTCACCGCGCGACCTCCGGGCGCACGCTCTCCCCGTGCCCGAGCCGGTGCACCGCGACCCCCGGCGCACGCTCCGCCGCAAGTCGTACGAACTCCTCGCCGGGGGCATGGAATTCATGGGGGCGCACGGCGTCCATGCCGATCGGCCAGAACGTGCCGTAATGCACCGGCACGGCACTGCGCGGCGCGATCCGGGTCAGTGCCTCGGCCGCGCGCCCCGCGTCCAGGTGTCCCTCGCCGAGATACGGCCCCCAGCCGCCCACCGGCAGCAGCGCCACGTCGACCGGTCCGACCTCCTCGGCCATGTCCTCGAACAGGCCGGTGTCCCCGGCGAAGTACGTCCGTGCCTCGCCCTCGACCACGTATCCGAGTGCGGGGGAGTGGTGCCGGCCGACCGGCAGCCGACGCCCGTCGTGGCGGGCCGGCACGGCCCGGATCCGCAGGTCGCCCACGGTCGTCTCGTCCCCCGCCGCCATCTCGGTCAGTTCCAGCTGCCGCAGCCGGCGCAGCCCGGGGACGGCGCGCGGTGCGCCCCGGGGCACCAGCAGGCGCGTGCCCGGCGCGAGGCGCGCCAGCGAGGGCAGATGCAGGTGGTCGGCGTGCAGGTGGGAGACGAGCGCCACGTCCGCCCGCCAGGCGTCGGGCGGGGGCGGCGCGCCCCGGCGGCGGCGCAGATGAGCGAGGCGGCGGGCGAACAGGGGATCGGTGAGCACACGTACGTCCGAATCCTCCACCGTGCAGGTGGCGTGACCCCACCACGTGATCTCCACCGGCACCCCTTTGCCTCCTTCGCGCGACTCCCCCGAAGCGTACGGGCAGGAGTAGGGTCGGCGGCGAAACCCGGAGGTGAGGGGGACGCCATGGGACCGGTGCGGGTCATGCGGGTCACGGCGATCGCGAGTCTGACGCCGCTCGAGGAACTGGACGACGATCCCTTTCTGGTGGACTCCCGCAGCCAGCACGCGATGTGCGCGCGGTGGGCCGCGGAGCGCGGATACGTCGTCAGCCGGGAACTGCTGGTGCGCGGGCTGCGCGCCGACCACTGCGTGCTGTGGGACGGGGTCCGGCCCGGCGTCGACCTGTTCGTCGCGCCGAGCCGCAGGGTGCTGGAGAGCGCGCTGTCGTCCGTCGAGGAGTTCTCCGAGGAGTGCGCGCGGCGCGGGGTGCGGGTGGAGACCGTGGGCAGCGCCGAGCCCGCCTACGACGCGCAGATGAAGGCCCGGGTGCACCGCAGACTGTCGATGCCGACCGCCGGTTACGACGGGCGATAGCCGCCGCGCCGGGTGGCTGTCGGCGCGGTGTGACAGGGTGGAAGCCGGCCCCCGCGGTCGTCGGGGGCGGAACGCGAGGTGTACGGGGCGTGCGTGGGGTGCGGTGGCGGCGGGCCGTCAGCCAGGTGGGGCGCAGCGTCGCGGTGTGGGGTGTCTCCACGCTCACGATGCTGGTGCTGGCAGGGATCCTGCCGGACTTCCGGCTGCAGTCCGCCGACGGCGACAGCGCGACCACCATCGCCGTGACGGCGGCCGTCGGCGCCGGGGTGTTCGGTGTGCTGTCGGCTCTGGTCTGGCCCCTGCTCGTCCGTCTGCTGCTGCTGGTGCCCGCGCTGGTGCTGGGCCTGCTGGTGTTCTTCCTCAACGGCTCGCTGCTGCTGCTCGCCCTGCGGCTGACTCCCTCCGGGCAGAGCGAGGCGGCGCCCGAGACCGCCGTCATCGTCGCCGCCGTGATGTCCGCCGTCGCCTCCGCGACGGGCGGCGCGCTGGCCGTGCGCGACGACGACGCCTACCGCCGTCGGCTGTACCGCCTCTCCGACCGGCGTCGCAGAGGCGTCCCCGCCTGCCCCGCCACCCCCGGCACGGTCTTCCTCCAACTCGACGGCGTCGGCCACGACGTACTGGTCGGCGCCGTGGACAAGGGCCTGATGCCGACCGTCGCCACCTGGCTGGGCGGGCCGTCCCCGGAGTCGAGCGGCCCACCGCGCCCGGAGTCGAGCGGCCCACCGCGCCCGGACGGCGACCCGCGGCAGGGCGACGACCCGCGGCAGGGCCGCGCGCCCGACCCGCGGATCCGGCCCACGCATCGGCTCATCTCCTGGCGGACCGACTGGTCCAGTCAGACCGGGGCCAGTCAGCTGGGGATCCTGCACGGCAGCAATCACGACGTGCCCGCCTTCCGCTGGTACGAGAAGGACAACCGGGAGGTGATGGTCTGCAACCGTCCCACCAGCGCCGCCGAACTCCAGCGCCGGGCCGTCGAGCACACCGCTGACGGCGGGCTGCTGTCCGCCGACGGCGCCAGCCGCGGCAACCTCTTCAGCGGCGGCGCCGACGAACAGGCGCTGGTGCTGTCCATCGCCACCCGCCGACGCAGCCGGGAGACCCGGTCCCGGTCCGGCTACTTCGCCTACTTCTCCGACCCGGCCAACGCCGTGCGCACCGCCCTGTCGTTCGTCGCCGAGGTCGTCCGCGAGATCGCCCAGTCCACCCGCGCCCGGCTGCGGGAGGACCGCCCGCGCGTGGCACGCGGCGGCCTCTACCCGTTCGTCCGCGCCTTCGCGACCGTCGTCGAGCGGGACGTCGTCGTGGCCGCCGTGATGGGCGACATGCTCGCCGGCCGCACCGCCGTCTACGCCGACCTGGTGGCCTACGACGAGGTCGCGCACCACTCCGGGCCGCTCGGCCGGGACACCGAGCAGGTCCTCGGCCGGCTCGACCGGGCGCTCGCGCTGATCGGGACCGTCGCCGAGCATGCTCCCCGCCCGTACCGGATCGTCGTCCTGTCCGACCACGGCCAGAGCCCCGGCGAGACGTTCCGCGCCCGCTACGGCCTCACCCTCGGCGACCTGGTGCGGGCCGGCTGCGGGCTGCCCGTGCCGCGGAAGGCCGAACGGACCCACAGCGGCGCCGAGGCCCGCGCGGCCGTCCGCGCGGCGCTGCGCCGGCCCGTCGAGGAGGGCGGCGAGCGGCACCGGCCGGCCGGCCGCCGCTCGGAGCCGATCGTGCTGGCCTCGGGCAACCTCGGCCTGATCTCCTTCCCCGACGTCCCGCACCGGATGAGCAAGGAGGAGATCGACGCCCGCCACCCCGCCCTGCTGACCACCCTCGCCAACCACCCCGGCATCGGATTCCTCCTCGTCCGCAGCGAGGAGCACGGCGGGGTCGTCCTCGGCGCGTACGGCGCGGAGATCCCGCTGGACCGACTCGACCGCAATCCGGGCCCGTTGGCCGTCTTCGGGCCCGGCGCGGCCGACGCCGTGCGCCGCACCCACTCCTTCCCGCACACCGCCGACATCATGGTCAACTCCTTCCACGACCCGGCCGACGGCGAGGTCCTCGCCTTCGAGGAGCAGATCGGCTCGCACGGCGGCCTCGGCGGCGCCCAGGCCAGGCCCTTCCTGCTGTCGCCGCTCGCCCTGTCCGCGCCGGTCGAGGACGACGAGGAGCTCGCCGGGGCGGAGCACGTCCACCGCGTCCTGCGCCGCTGGCTGCGCGAGTCGAACGGGCCCCAGGTGCCCGTGCGGCCGGCGCCGGAGGAGCACGCCGCCTGAAATTCGGCTGCGCCGACGGGGGCGTACGCACACACTGGGCCGTACGCACACCGGGCCGTACCGATCCGCGCCCTTGCGGCATTCCTCCGTTTCTTCTCCTTGCTTCTGTTTCTTTCGATTCCCCCGAGGGGGCTTTGCCTTGCAGGCTGCCGTGACCGTCACGCCCGCCCGTATCCCCGAACTCCTGCTCGGCCTCGCCACCGTGCGGCCGGTGTTCCTCTGGGGTGCCCCCGGCATCGGAAAGTCCTCCCTGGTCAGGGAGTTCGCCGAGTCGCTCGGGCTGGAGTGCGTCAGTCTGCTCGGCACCCAGCTCGCGCCCGAGGACCTGATCGGCGTCCCGCAGATCCGCGACGGCCGGTCGGTGTTCTGCCCGCCGGAGGCGATCGCCCGTGACGAGCCGTACTGTCTGTTCCTGGACGAGCTCAACGCGGCCACGCCCGATGTCCAGAAAGCGTTCTACTCGCTGATTCTCGACCGCCGCATCGGCAACTACGAGCTGCCGAAGGGCTCGATCGTCATCGGCGCCGGCAACCGGGCCACGGACAACGCGCTCGCCCGGCCCATCGCCTCCGCGCTCGTCAACCGGCTCACCCACGTCCACCTGGAGGCGTCCCCGAAGGACTGGCTGAAGTGGGCCGCGGCCAACGCCATCCACCCGTGGGTCCTCGATCACCTGATCGACCGCCCCGACCACCTGTGGTCCAAGCCGCCGAAAACCGAGGAACCGTTTTCGACGCCCCGCTCCTGGCACATGCTCTCCGACGCGCTGCACTCCTTCGGACCGGGCCTCGACGAGGACACCCTGAAGGTCCTCGCGCACGGCACGCTGACGCCCGCGCACGCCACCGCCTTCTGCGGCTACGTCAAGATCGTGCGCAGCCGGTACGGCATCGAGGCCGTCCTCAAGGGCGACGCCCCCTGGCCGCACCGCGTCGAGGACCGTGACCTGCTCTACTACCTGGCCGAGTCGTTCCGCGGCCGGCTCCGCAAGGAACTGCCCGCCGTCAAGGAGCACATGTCGGCGAACGGCCGGCAGACGGCGTACCGAGCCAAGTCGCTGCTGGTGCAGCTCGCCGAGATCTCCGTCGAGGTCGCCCAGACCGTCATCGCCTCCGACGCCGACGGCAACCCCGTGCTGCCCGCCTGGTTCCTGGTCGAGGCGGCCCGGGACATGCCCCGCCTGGTGGAGGCGCGCCGGTGAGCCGCGGCGGGCGCGGCAAGAGGAAGCGGGACGCCGCCGCGGAGGCGTTCGCCGAGGGGGCGCGGCTGGTGCGGGCCAACCCGGCGCTGGCAGCCGTCGACTTCGGCGTCTGCCGTGAACCGGACTGCGCCGAGGCGCCCCGGGACGGGCTCCTCGTCGTCCACTCCAGCGGCCAGATCCACGCCCACCCCGACCGTATCGCCGACCCCGCCCTGTGGGCCTGGTCGCTCGCCCACGCCGCCCTGCATCTCGGCTTCGGGCATCTGCCGATCGCCCGGGGCGTACGCGTCCAGCCCGACCGCTTCGAACTCGCCGCGCGCTGTGCCGTCGTGAACCGTTTTCTGCTTACGTTTCCCATCGGGCGCGCCCCCGAGGATCTGCCGCGTGCCTACCCCGACGGCACCGAGGAGCAGCTCGCCGAGCGCTGGCGGAACAGCGGTCTGCCGCCCGTCTACGAGCACTGCGGGACCGCGGGCACGGAACCCGACCAGGTGCTCCTGACCTGGGAGGACCGGGGCCGGGGCAAGCCCCACGACTGGCAGCTGGGATTCGCCACCGCGCTCACCCGGACCGTGTCCGCCGCGATGGACATGGCCGGCGGCCGTCGCGACTCCCTCGACGGCGAGACGGCCGACCGACGCCCCTGGGAGGAGGCGCTGAGCTGGTTCGTCTCCTCGTACCCGCTGCTCGGCGGCATCGCGGCCGGCGTCAAACTCGTCGCCGACGCCGAACTCGCCCGCGCCTACGGCATCCAGGTCGCCGCCGTGAACGCGGAGGCGGGCGAGATCTACGTCAATCCGCTGCGCACCTTCGAGGACGAGGAGTGGCGGTTCATCCTCGCCCACGAGATGCTGCACGCCGCCCTGCGGCACGGCGACCGCTGCGGCACCCGCGACCCCTACCTCTTCAACGTCGCCTGCGATTACGTCGTCAACGGCTGGCTGCGCGAGATGCAGGTCGGCACGATGCCCGAAGGGCTGCTGTACGACGCGGAGTTGGCGGGCCTGTCCGGCGAGGAGGTCTACGACCGCATCGCCGGCGACCTGCGCCGGATGCGCCGCCTGGCCACCCTGCGCGGCAAGGGCCTCGGCGACATCCTCGGCGCCCCGATCGGCCCGCCCGGCGACCACGTCGACCTCGACGGCTTCTACCGCCGCGGCCTAGCCCAGGGCCTCGACCTGCATCAGCGGCAGGAACGCGGCTTTCTGCCCGGCGGGTTGGTCGAGGAGATCCGGGCGCTCAGCCACCCGCCGCTGCCCTGGGACGCCCGACTCGCCCGCTGGTTCGACGAGTTCGTACCGCGCCCCGAGCCGCTGCGGACGTACGCCCGTCCCGCGCGCCGCCAGGCCTCCACCCCCGACATCCCGCGCGCCGGCCGCTGGTTCCCGCCGGAGGAGATCGCGCGGTGCACCTTCGGCGTCGTCCTGGACACCTCGGGCTCCATGGACCGCACCCTCCTCGGCAAGGCGCTGGGCGCCATCGCCTCCTACGCCGAGGCCCGCGACGTACCGGCCGCCCGGGTCGTGTTCTGCGACGCGGCCCCGCACGACGCGGGCTACCTCCCGGTCACCGAGATCGCCGGCCGGGTCCGTGTGCACGGCCGCGGCGGCACGGTGCTGCAGCCCGGCATCGATCTGCTGCACCGCGCCGACGACTTCCCGCCCGGTGCGCCGGTCCTCGTCATCACCGACGGCTGGTGCGACGTCCTGCGGGTCCGCCGCGAGCACGCCTATCTGATCCCGCAGGGCAGCCGACTGCCGTTCACGGCACAGGGGCCGGTGTTCCAGGTGCGGTGAGGCGGAGTGTGATCGGATGGGGGACACGGAATCCCGTCCGACGGGAACCCCATCCGAAAGGAAGAATCGTGGCTACCACGCGCTCCGCACACACCGTCTGGGAAGGCAACCTGCTCGAGGGCAACGGTGTCGTGACCTTCGACTCCTCCGGCATCGGTGAGCAGCCGGTGTCGTGGCCGTCGCGCGCCGAGCAGGCGAACGGCAAGACCAGCCCCGAGGAGCTGATCGCCGCCGCCCACTCCAGCTGCTTCTCGATGGCACTGTCGCACGGCCTGGCCGGCGCCGGCACCCCGCCCACCAGGCTCACCACCTCGGCCGACGTCACCTTCCAGCCGGGTGAGGGCATCACGGGCATCCATCTGACCGTGGAGGGCACCGTGCCCGGCCTCGACGAGGACGGCTTCGTCGCCGCGGCCGAGGACGCCAAGGCCAACTGCCCCGTCAGCCAGGCCCTCAAGGCCGTCCCGATCACCCTCGCGGCCAAGCTCGCCTGAGCGAGCGCGCCGCGCCTGCACGTAGTTCGGGCCGGCATGCAGTGCACTGCATGCCGGCCCGTATGCGCTATTCGGCCACGTAGGTGCGGCGCACCCACGTGAAGACCCGCAGTTCGCGACCGTCGTGGTGCGCATGCCGTGTGTCGCTCGGCTCGTAGTGCTCATGCCGGTTGCCGAGGAAGAGCTTGAAGGGCTCGGCCGTGTTGGACAGGAAGCGGATCCTCTCGTCGGTGGGAATGAGAGGTCCGCCGCCCTCCAGGATGACGTTGGGGGTCTGCGCCATGAAAATTCACCCTCCATCCGGTGTCGGCACTGAGCTCTCTCCACTCTCAGGCCGAGGCGAGGCGAAGGGCTAGGACCGCCTGCACAAATGCCGATGCTCCGGTTGGTGCTGCAGCGCAGCTCTGAGCGGTTGCCGCTAGGGCTTGCGGGCGACGCCCGCGTACACCGGGACGATGCCTTCCGCCTGGGCGGCCACGTCCTCGGGGTCCGGCCGCCAGCCGGAGACCGGGATGACGCCCGGGCCGAGCAGCTCCAGGCCCTCGAAGAAGCGGGAGAACTCGGGGAGCGAGCGGGGGTGGAACGGGGTCCCGCTGCGCCGGAAGTTCTCGGCGGCCTTCTCGATGGCCTGCGGACTCAGGTCCGGGGTGACCTGGGAGAGGATCAGCCAGCTGCCCGGGGCGAGCGCGGCCACGTACCTCTTCAGCAGGCCGTACACGTCGTCGCCGGCCTCGTCCTCGCCCAGATAGTGCGTGAGCGCCACCAGCGACAGCGCGACCGGCTGCGCGAAGTCCAGGGATTCGCCGGCCCGCCGCAGCAGCGAGTCGAGGTCGCGGACGTCCGCGTGCACGTACTGCGTGGAGCCCTCGGCCGAGCTGTGCAGCAGCGCCTCCGCGTGCCGCAGCACGATCGGGTCGTTGTCCGCGTACACGATCTTGGACGCCGGGGCGACGCCCTGCGCCACCTGGTGCAGGTTGGGCTCGGTGGGGATGCCGGTGCCGATGTCCAGGAACTGGCGCAGACCGGCCTCGGCGGCCGCACGGGCGGCGCGCTGCATGAACCGGCGGTTGGCCCGCGCCCCGCGCAGCACCGTGCCGTCCACGGCGAGGATGCGACGGGCCAGCTCCTCGTCCACGGGGTAGTTGTCCTTGCCGCCCAGCCACCAGTCGTAGACACGGGCCGGATGCGGCCTGGTGGTGTCTATCGGGGCGGCGGCGGCCTGCTCTGCCTCGGATCCGGTCATAGCGGTTCTGCTCCTGGAGGATCGGTCGAGCGTCCGGAGGAACGTGGGGCCGCGTCGCGCGGGCGGCAGGCCGGCCGGTCGGCCGTGCTCAGAGGTCCGCGCGGACGTTCCGCAGGATCTCCTTGGTGCGCTGCGCGGACGCGGCATGGGTCGTCATGTGGTCGAGGACCTCCAGGTGCGCGGAGACCTCCTTGCGGTCGTCGAGGTACAGAGCACCGGTCAGATACTCGGTGACGACCATGTCGGGCAGCTCCGGCTCGGCGAAACGGAACAGCGAGAACGGCGCGGACGTCCCCGGATGCGGGCCGGACGCGAACTCGGAGACCTGCAGCGTGATCCGGTCGCGCTCGGCGAACTCCATCAGCTTGTCGAGCTGTTCGGCCATCACGTCCGCCTCGACGCTCACCGGGCGGCGCAGCACCGTCTCGTCCATCACCACCCACAGATGCGGCGGGTCGCCGCCTTCCAACAGCCGTTGACGGGCCATGCGCAGTGACACGTGCCGTTCGAGCGAATCCGGGGTCGTCCGCCCGACCGTCCCGGCCTCCAGCACGGCACGCGCGTAGGCCTCCGTCTGCAGCAGCCCGGGCACGAAGTGCGGCTCGTAGGAACGGATCAGCCGCGCCGCGCCCTCCAGGCTCACATACAGGCTGAACCACTCCGGCAGCACGTCGTGGTAGCGCTGCCACCAGCCGGGCCGGTTCGCCTCCTCGGTGAGCGAGACGAACGCCTCGGCCTCCGCCTCGGGGACGCCGTACGTCTCCAACAGCACCTGTACATAAGGGACCTTCAGGGCGACGTCGGCCGTCTCCATACGGCGCACGGTCGCCGCGGCCACGCGCAGGGCGCGGGCCGCCTCCTCGCGGCCGAGACCGGCCGCCTCGCGTAACTCCTGCAGCCGCCTGCCGAGTACTACCTGGCCCACCGTAGGTGCGGGCCGTCGCTCACTCACGCCACGTCTCCCCTACGTGTCCGGGCACGCGGGCCAGTGTGACACGTTCCAGCGTTGATCTCACGAGAACGGAGTCGAACATTCACCTGGGAACCTACCCGAAAATTTCACTGATGGATCATCAGTTCACCAGCGAATGAAGATATTTGGCCGTGGCGGGGTCCGCCGGGAGGAATGTCTCGATGGCCAGCTCGGCGACGGTCACGTCCATCGGGGTGTTGAAGGTGGCGACGGACGAGAGGAAGGAGAGCGTCCGCCCCTCGTGCTCGATCTGCATCGGCAGCGCGAAGTACGGTACGGGCTCGGCCTGTTCGACACCCGAGACGGCCTCGGGGGCCGGATAGGCGGCGACCTCCTCGTACAGCTCCCGCAGCGCCGCCGAGCGGTGCAGGGCGATCTGGCGCTCCATCTGCGCGAGCAGGTGGCCCCGCCACTCCCGCAGATTGCGGATGCGCGGCGCGAGGCCCTGCGGGTGGAGGGTGAGGCGCATCGCGTTGAGCGGCGGCGCGAGCAGGGACTCCGGGACGCCGTCCAGCAGCATCGCGATGCCCCGGTTGGCCGCCAGCACGTCGTACCGGGCGTCCATCACCAGCGCCGGATACGGCTCGTAGCCCTGGATCAGCCGTTCCATGCCCCCGCGCAGCGCGTCCAGCGCCGGGTCGTCCAGCGGGGTGTGCGGATAGCGGGGGGCGTGACCGGCCGCCAGGAGCAGCGCGTTGCGCTCGCGCACGGGCACGTCGAGGTGCTCGGCGAGCCGCAGCACCATCTCCTCGCTGGGCCGGGAGCGGCCCGTCTCGACGAAACTGATGTGCCGGGCCGAGGAGTCGGCGCGCAGCGCCAGCTCCAGCTGACTCATCCGCCGCCGCACCCGCCAGGCCCGCAGCAGCGGTCCGACGCCCTCACCGGCGGGTGCGGTGAAGCCGGAGTTCGTACTGGTCGAGACAATGGTCATAAGCACGACCGTAGTTGAGGCCCGAGGGTTCAAGGCCGAGGGCCGAGGGCCGAGGGTTGAGGGTTGCGGAGAGAGCGGATGAACGACTGGCGGAGGTCCTCGCTGGAGTCGGCGGCGGTGTACCGCGCCCGGGTCCGGGGCTGTCTCCTCGGCGGAGCTCTCGGCGACGCCCTCGGCTACGCCGTCGAGTTCTCCTCCCTCGACCACATCCGCGCGGCCCACGGCCCGAGGGGTCCGACCCGCCTCGTCCCGGACGGCGAGGGCGTGGTCGGCCGGGTCAGCGACGACACCCAGATGACGCTGTTCACCGTCGAGGGTCTGCGGACGGCGGCGAGGCGGGCCCGGCTGAAGGGCATCGGCGGCGCGGAGACCGCCCTGGTCCGCCAGGCCTACGGGCGCTGGCTGGAGACCCAGCAGCGGCAGGGACCGGCTGACGGAGTCAAGGGCGGTCTCCTCGCCGAGCGCTGGCTGTACGCCCGCCGCGCGCCCGGCAACGCCTGTCTCTCCGTGCGCTCGGCCCCCTTCGGACTAGGGCCTGTCCGGCCGATCATGCCCCAGACGCGGGGTCTGGCACGCACTCCCCCACTGCCTTAAAGGCGTGGGGGTACCCCCAGCGGCGTTGTCGTCGCTCGCCGACTCCCCCACGCTCGGCTTCGCTCGCGCGGGGGGACCCCCATCGCGTCGACTCCCTCCTCCGCCTTCCAGCTGCACGCACCACACCCCGCTCACCCATGTTCCAAGGCTCGGCCGGTTTCCTGTGACTTGATCGGCCGGACAGGCCCTAGCCCACCGCTCCGCCGATCAGGCCTTCGCGACGGCCGCCCGCTGCGCCCAGACGACCCACGGCCACCCCACCGGCTACTACGCGGCCGGTGCGCTCGCCGCGATCGTCGCGTACCTGGTGCAGGGGGAGTCCGTCGAGGGCGCGACGCTGCGCACCCTGCGGCTGCTCGGCCGCCACTCCGGTCACGAGGAGACCTCGGCCGCGTTGAACCAGGCCCTCGATCTGGCCGCCGAGCGTGAGCCGACTCCGGAGAAGGTGGAGAAGCTGGGCGCGGGCTGGGTCGCCGAGGAGGCCCTCGCCATCGGGGTCTACGCGGCGCCGGCCACCCGCCGGGTGGCGGACGCCCTGCTCCTGTCCGTGAACCACTCCGGCGACAGCGACTCCACGGGGTCGATCTGCGGCAACGTCCTGGGCGCCCGGCACGGCGACGTGGGGCTGCCGCACGAGTGGGTGGAGCAGGTCGAGGGGCGGGCCACGATCATCGCGCCGGCGGACGACCTTGCGGCGGAATGCGCTGGTGACTGAGCAGGGGAAACCCGTCTGACCAGGGCTGCGGCGGCTCTCCTGTGGCACGCTTGACAGGTATGCGCTGCCCAGGAAGGGAGCCGGGCCATGGCCGTCGAACCGCTGTCGCCGAAGGAGATCGAGGAGCGGCTGTCCGAGCTGCCCGGCTGGTCCCTGGACGGCGACCGCCTCACCCGCAGATACCGGCTCGGCTCCCACTTCGCCGCGACGGCCCTGGTCGTGCATGTCGCACGGATCCAGGAGGAGCTCGATCACCACTCCGAGCTGACCCTCGGCTACCACTCGGTGTCCCTCGCCGTGAACACCCACAGCGTGGGCGGCGCCGTCACCGAACTCGACTTCGAACTCGCCCGTCGAGTGACGGACGCGGCTCCCGCACACGGAGCGCACTGACCTGCGCGGACTGACTTGCGCGCACGGTCCTGTGCACGGACCTGCGCGTCGGCCCGCCGACCGGCACAGGCGCAGGCGCAGGCGTGGGCACGGGCAGAGGGACGAGTGCCGATCCGAGTACCGATACCGATACGGGTACAGGTACGGGTACGGGTACGGCTGCGACGGAACGGGAGCGCGGGTGCTGGACTACGACAAGGAAGCCGAACGCTACGACGTCTCGCGCGGCGGCGAGCCCCGGGCGGCCGCCGCCGCGGAGGGCGTCCTCGGCCTCGTCCCGGTTCAGGCGCGCAGCCTGCTGGACGTCGCCTGCGGCACGGGCATCGTCACCCGGCGGCTCGCGGCCGGCCGGGCGGGGCTGCGGGTGACGGGCGTGGACCGGGCGCCCGCCATGGCCCGGCACGCCGCCGCCCGGCTGCCCGGTGCGGTCGTCCTCGCCGACGGTCGCCGACTCCCCTTCAGGGAGGGGGAGTTCCACGCCGTCAGCAGCGTGTGGCTGCTGCACCTCGTCGAGGATCCCGTGGACGCGCGGCGGATCGTCGCCGAATGCGCCCGGGTGCTGCGGCCCGGCGGGACGTATGTCACCACGGTCGACAAGGGCGCCTCGCACAACGTGGGCAGCGACATCGATGTCGTACTGGCCTCGCGTCCGCGCCGGCCGGCCTCCGACACCGCCGCGCTCGTGGAGTCGTACGCCGTCGGATGCGGCCTGGTCCCGGCCGGGCAGGCCCGCTTCCCCGGCCGGGGGCAGGGCCGCAGCCCGCGTCGGGCCATCGCCGACCTGCGACGCGGGTGGTTCGTCACCCTGCCGCCGGGACACCCCCTGGCCGACGACTTCGCCGCCCGCCTCGCGGCCCTGCCCGACCAGGACCGGCCCCGCCCGGACCCCGCGTTCACGCTGAGGGCGTTCCGGAAACCGGTTCCTGGTTCGTTTCCGGACGGGTGAAGTCCATGACCCAGTTGGTCAGCCAGGTCTCCCCGCCGTCCAGCGAGAAGGCCTGCTCCCAGCGGGCGGACGTCGCCGAAACCCCCGACCAGACGAACCGGGCCCGCACGTCCTTGCCGTCGTGCGTGTCGTCGCCGTAGAACACACCGCGGTCGCGCCGCCGACCGTCACCGGAGTCGGCGCGGGAGTCTCCGTCGCCACCGAAGCAGCCGATCATCGGTGGAAACAGTCTGCCGCTGCTGCTGGACGACCAGTTCAGCGACCACAGACGGCTCTCCCGGTCGAAGAGCCGCAGGGTCAGCCCCTTTGCCCCGAGGTGCGGCATGTCGATCTCGTCGATGTTCGCGGCCCCGTCGAACAACGGCCGGCATCGGGTCGTGGACGGGAACTCCTCCCACTCGCTGTCGGCGTCGAGGAAGTCGGTGCGCCGACGGTGGCGGACCTCCCACTCGCCGTGGAGGAAGTCGAAGTCGTGCGGGCTGCTCATGTGCGGTCCCCCGTGGTGCCTTCGGGCAGGGAGTCGGCCAAGTAGGCCTCCAGGTCCGGGACTTGGGGTGCCTCGCGGGCGAGGATGTGCCGCACCCACGCGTCCCGTTCGTGCAGGATCGGCGGCAGTTCCCAGACGCAGCCGATCCACGGCACGTCCGGAGTGACGAAGTGGGTGGGGTCGAGGTCGGGGCAGCCCAGCACCGGCTGGCCCGCCGCCGCGCCCCGGAAGTGCAGGACGTTGTCCCATGCCCAGCTGTACGCGTTCAGGTAGGCGCCCGTGTCGTCGCCCCGGTGCAGCACGACGAACGTGGCGGGTGGCGTCCCGTCCGGCTCCGGCAGCAGCCGCGGCAGGATCGCGTACGCGGCCCGCTCCACCTCGGGTGCGATGCCCGCGGGGTCCCGGGTGACGTGGTAGCGCTTGATCCGCCGCCCCGCCACCTCGATGGGCGGCGGCACGGTCAGGAGCTTCTCGGCGAAGCCCGAGGGTGAGGTCGAGGTCATGGCGGCGACGTTAGGCGCGCTTCACTGACATCCTGTGTCAGTGAAGTCCAGTCGACTCGTCTCGATCCTCCTGCTGCTCCAGACCAGGGGCCGGATGACCGCCGCTCAGCTCGCCGAGGAGCTGGAGGTCTCGGTCCGCACGGTCTACCGGGACGTGGACGCGCTGAGCGCGGCGGGGGTCCCGCTGTACGGCGACGCCGGTCACGCCGGCGGCTATCGCCTGCTCGACGGCTACCGCACCCGCCTGACCGGGCTGAACGCGGACGAAGCAGAGGCCCTCTTCCTCGCCGGTGCGCCCGGTCCGGCCGCCGAACTGGGCCTGGGCTCGGTCCTCGCCGCCGCCCAGCTGAAGGTGCGGGCCGCGCTGCCGCCGGAACTGCGCGCCCACGCCGACCGGATCAGCGGACGCTTCCACCTCGACACGCCGGGCTGGTACGCGCAGGCGGAGGAGACGCCGTATCTCCCGGCGGTGGCGGACGCGGTGTGGAACAGCCGGGTGCTCCACGTCCGCTACCGCCGCTGGGCCGAACCCACCGACGTGGAGCGCCGTCTGGAACCGTACGGCCTGGTGCTGAAGGCGGGCCGCTGGTATGTCGTCGCGGGACCGGGCCCGCGCACCTTCCGCGTGGACCAGATCCTCGAACTCGCCGCCTCCGACGAGGAGTTCACCCGACCCGAGGACTTCGACCTGGCCGCGTACTGGACGGCGCACCAGCGGGACTTCCACGACCGGCTCCACCGGGGGGAAGCGGTCGTCCGACTCGCGCCCGGTGTGCGGCTGCCGAAGTCGGTCGACGGACCGACGGACGAGCGAGGGTGGACGCTCGCCACGGTCCCGATCGAGTCCGTCGATCACGCGCATGGCGAATTCCTGCGCCTGGGCACGGACATCGAGGTGCTGGAGCCGCCCGAACTGCGCGCACGCATGGCTCGCACGATTGCCGAACTGGCCGAAAGATACGGCAACTTGACTCCCCGCGGCGGCGACTGAGTGCGGAACCCGTCCGTCCTCTCTGGAGGTTCGTCCCGTGCAGCACCCGCACAGGCATCGCAGACGCCATGCCCTTCTCTCGGCGGCGACAGCCGCGGCCGCCCTCGTGGCCGCCGGCCTGACCGCACTCGGCACCGGCACCGCCGAAGCCGCCACCGCCCGCCAGGTCGAGAAGTTGGACCGGGGCGTCGTCAGCGTCCACACCGACAGCGGCAACCTGGTCAGCTGGCGCTGGCTCGGCACCGACCCGAACGACGTCTCCTTCAACGTCTACCGCGCCGGTGCGAAGGTCAACTCGACCCCGATCACCGGCTCCACCAACTACTTCCACTCCGGCGCGCCCGCCCAGGCCGACTACACGATCCGCGCGATCGTGAGCGGCGTCGAGCAAGCGGACTCCGTTCATGCGGTGCAACTGCGCACCGGTTACAAGGACGTTCCCATCTCCCCGCCCGCCGGCGGCACGACCCCCGACGGCGTGGCCTACACCTACGAGGCCAACGACGCCTCGGTCGGCGACCTGGACGGCGACGGCGCCCTGGACATCGTCCTGAAGTGGCAGCCGACCAACGCCAAGGACAACTCCCAGTCCGGCTACACCGGAAACACGATCCTCGACGGCGTCAAGCTCGACGGAACCCGGCTGTGGCGCGTCGACCTGGGCCGCAACATCCGCTCCGGCGCCCACTACACACAGTTCCAGGTGTACGACTACGACGGCGACGGCAAGGCCGAGGTCGCGACCAAGACCGCCGACGGCACGGTGGACGGCGCCGGCACGGTGATCGGCAGCTCCTCCGCCGACTACCGCAACTCCAGCGGCTATGTGCTCTCCGGCCCCGAGTATCTGACCATGTTCAACGGCCAGACCGGCAGGGCGATGCAGTCCGTCGACTACGTCCCGGCCCGCGGCACGGTCTCGTCCTGGGGCGACTCGTACGGAAACCGCGTCGACCGCTTCCTCGCGGGAACCGCTTACCTGGACGGCGCACGCCCGTCGTTGATCATGGCGCGGGGTTACTACACGCGCACGGTGATCGCGGCCTGGGACTGGCGGAACGGCTCCTTCACCCGCCGCTGGACCTTCGACAGCTCCTCCTCCACCAACACCGGCAAGGGCTACGACGGCCAGGGCTCCCACAGCCTCTCCGTCGGGGACGTGGACGGCGACGGCAAGGACGAGATCGTCTACGGTGCGATGGCGGTCGACGACAACGGAAACGGCCTGTGGACGACGAAGACCGGCCACGGCGACGCCCAGCACCTCGGCGACCTGGACCCCTCGCACGCCGGCCTGGAGTACTTCAAGGTCTCGGAGTCGACGTCCCAGCCCGCCGAGCTGTACATCAACCCGGCGAACGGCACGGTCAACTGGTCCATAGCGGCCTGCTGCGACAATGGCCGCGGGGTCGCCGGTGACATCTGGGCGGGCAACGACGGAGCCGAGGTCTGGTCGGCCTCCGACGCCTCGATCCGCGACGAGGCGGGAGCCACGAAGGGCCGCGAACCGTCCTCGGTCAACTTCCTCTCCTGGTGGGACGCCGACCCCGTCCGCGAACTCCTCGACGGCACCCACATCGACAAGTACGGCACGGCCTCGGACACCCGCCTGCTGACCGGCTCGGGCGTCCACTCCAACAACAGCACCAAGGCCACCCCGTCCCTGTCGGGCGACATCCTCGGCGACTGGCGCGAGGAGGTCGTCTGGCCCACGTCGGACAACACGGCACTGCGGATCTACTCGACCCCCGTCGAGACGACCACGAAGATCACCACCCTGCTCCACGACACGATGTACCGCACCGGCCTGGCCTGGCAGAACACGGCCTACAACCAGCCGCCGCACCCGAGCTTCTTCCTCGGCAACGGCATGGCGACGGCACCGAGGCCGACGGTGTACACCCCCTGACGAGGACGTGCCGAGGCCCCGCCCGGAGCAGCGGGGCGGGGCCTCGGCACGGTCGTGCGGCAGATCAGTTCAGCGCCTTGGGCACGCTCCCGATGAACTGGATGGCAGGCCAACCGCGAGAGGTGAGCAGCTCGTTGATGGCGTCGGCGACATCCAGCGCGGTGACCTTCTGCGCCGTGGGCGAGGACATGAAGTCGATGTTGAAGGACACGACAATGCTCCCCTCCTCGGGGCCCGGCGGGGTGACTCCACGGAACGGGACGTTCCAGCCCCAGTCCGGGTCCGTCTCCGTCTCCGTCTCCGTCTCGGCGGCCTGTGCGGCGCCGACGCTCCCCTCGGCCTGGGCCTGGGCCTGGGCCTCGGCCTCTGCCTGCGCCGGGCCGGCGGACGCGAGGACCGCTCCCGCCGCGGCCGAACTCGAATAGCCCAACAGGGCGCGTCTGGACACTCCCATGTTCCCCTCCAAGCTCTTCTGCCTCCTGGGTGGAAGCAGGATCGATCGTATGAGCGAGAACTCGGTCGTGGCGCTGAACGAGATCATCCGGTTGACCGGTGCCGGGTTCAGCTCACCGTGCAGCTCTGATCACCCAGTCGGAACGCCGTCGGTTTGGCGTTCGTGCCCGACCAACTGCCCGTGAAGCCGAAGTTCACGGACGAGCCGGCTGCCACGTTGGCGTTCCAGCCGACGTTCTTCGCCGTCACCGTGGAACCCGACTGGGTGTAGTCGGCGTTCCAGAGCTGGGTGACGCTCTGGCCGCTCGGGAACGCCCAGCCGAGGCTCCAGCCGGACCACGCGCTCGTCCCGGTGTTGGCCAGCTTGACGTCCGCCTGGAAGCCGCCGGACCACTGGTTGGTGATCGTGTACGTCACTGCGCAGGCGCCCGTCGGAGTGGGGTCGGTGGGGTCGGTGGGATCCGTGGGGTCCGTCGGATCCGTGCCCCCGCCGCTGGTGTCGGAGGTGTCGCCGTAGACGACGCCCCGGCCGTTCGTCGAGACGTAGACCCGCCCGTACACCCTCGGGTCGCCCGTGATCGCGCCTCCCGTCCAACCCCACTGGTGGGCATCGTCGTTGACACGGGTCCATGTCACGCCCTTGTCCGTGGAGCGGAAGATCCCGCGGACGCCGGCGATCTTCGCGCTGGTGTACAGCGTCTGGTACGACGCGCCCGTCGCCGCCTTGCCGAAGCCGATGGTGTCGGCCTGCTCGACGGTCGACAGCTTGGCGAAGGTCGCGCCGGAGTCGGTGGAGTGCCACAGCCCGTAGGCCCCGTCACTCGCCCCGCCGGCCAGCCAGACATCGCCCTTCGTGCCCGGCAGCGCCTTGAAGCGCACGCTGTCCCCGGCGGGCAGGCCGGTCGCCGCGGACGCGGTGAAGGTCGCCCCGCCGTCCGAACTCACATAGAACTTGCCCGACTTGAAGCCGTAGAAGACCTTGGGATCGACCCGGTCCGACTCCACGATCGCACCGGACGGGATCCCGCTCGACGCCTGCCACGAGGTTCCGAAACCGGTTGTGTACTGAACGCCGGTGCCCGCGGGGCTCCACACGAAGCGGCTGCCGTCCGCCGCCGCGGCGACCGTCCCGCCGCCGCTGACCCCCGAAGGGTCCGTGCCCGCCCACCAGTTGGCGCCGTTGTCCGTCGAGAACGCCACATGCGGCCCCGAGTCCAGATTGCCGACCCGGACCACCGTGTTCGGGTTCGTCTCGGCGTAGTCCAGACTCGTCGTGGACGTGAAGTTCGGCGAGGTGAACATCATCGACGGCACCTTCGTCAGGTCCGTGTGGCGGAAGCCGCCGATGTCACCGAGCGCGCTGAGCAGCGGGGCGCCGGACGGGGGAGAGGCGAGGTCGAGGACGGCCGTCTCCTCCAGCCCCTGCACCATCGGCTTGATCGTGAACTGGCCGCCGCTGTCCCAGTTGGCCAGGTTCTCCGTGCCGTAGATCGTCGCTCCCGTCCCGTACATCATGCGGCTGGAGTTGAACGGGTCGATCTCCAACGCCTCGGTCATCCAGCCGAGTTTGGGCGTCTGCTCGGGAGGCGAGGGATTCGCGCCCCAGGTCAGCCAGGGCGACGAGGAGACGTCCATCGTGTACCGGTTCGCACGGTTGGGATACGACGTGTAGTCCCACGCCTTCGTCCAGGTGCCGCCGCTGTCCGTCGAGCGGAAGATCTGGGTGTCCGGCCACCAGGAGCTGTACGCGGTGGCCATGACGGTGCCCGGCTTCTGACGGTCGACGGTCAGCCCGCTGAAGCCGTAGTAGGTGTCGGCCTCCGCCACCGGGCTGATGTCCGTCCAGGTACCGGTCGCCGTCGCGTACCGCCACAGCCGGCCCTTGCCGCCGTCGTACGGCCCGCCCTTGTCGCTGTATGCGATGTACAGATGACCGTTGACGGTATCCAGTACACCCTTGTGCGCCAGATACCCCGTCGGCTGCCCGGCCACCCGCGTCCAGGTCGCGCCCGCGTCCGTCGAGCGGTACACCGCGTTGTCCTTGTCCGCCACCCCGACGTAGATCGTCTTCGTCGCGCTGCCGGACGTCCCCGTGGACTCGTCGAAGGTGACCCAGACGATGCCCTGGTTGTCGGAGGCGTATCCGCTCGTGTCCGTCGGATCCTGCTGGTAGTTGCCGACGTTGGGGAAGTTCGTCACCTGCGACCAGGTGACACCCGAGTCCGTCGACCGCCACAGCCCCTTACCGCTCGGCGCGCCCAGATACAGCACGCTGTTCCTGTTCGGATCGACCGCGAGGCGCTCGCCCATGCCCCGGCCGGGCATGTTGCCGCCCAGCTTGAACGGCAGGGCTGTCTTCTGCCAGCTCGCACCCCGGTCGGCGGAGCGCAGCACGGCCCCGTTGCCCGGGTCCCAGCTGTTGGTGTACGTGCCGACCGCCGCGTACACCTTGTTCGGGTCGGCGGAGTCGGAGGCCAGGCTCACCACGCCCGTGTGCCCCCAGTCCGCCCAGCCGACCGAGTCCAGCAGCGGCGTCCAGGTCTTGCTCGACTCCTGCCAGCGGTACGCGCCGCCGATGTCGGTGCGTGCGTAGGCGAGGTTCTTCTCCTTGCGGTTGAAGACGATGCCCGGCACGAAGCCGCCGCCGTCGATCCGGGCGTTCTTCCAGGTGTACGACTCTGCGGCCAGTGTCGCTCTCGGGCTGTCCGCCGCCAGCACGGGCGGGCTGCCCGCGATGAGGCCGGCGGCGAGCGCCAGTACGGCCGTGAGGATGCGGGTTCTTCGCACGGTGGGGGTCCTTCCTCGCGAAGCCATGTGGGAGGAGATCTGTGCGGGAGGAATCGGTGCGCGGTGGGGAGAGAGATCTGTGCGGGAGGAGATCGGTGCGGGGGACACGGGACGTGCGACTGCCGGGCGGCCCCCTGTGCGGGTGAGGGCCGCCCGGCCGGGGCCCCGTCGTCAGGTGACGGGGCCACGCACGCGGAGCATCGGGCGACTCCGCGGACGAGCGGTGCGGTACCGCGCCCCTTCAGGGGCGCGGGGAACTGCGCGACCAGCCACACACGGCCCGCAGACAGGAACCGCCCGACCCGCGGAGCGCCCGGCGGGGGCTATTCGAGTAGCTCCGCGTACGAGCCCATGGCCAGGGCGATGTCCGCCTGGGCCCAGAAGCGGTGGTACGTGAACACGGGCGCGGCTCCGCCCGCCAGATAGCTCTCGATCTTCGACCAGGCCGGGTCGCTCTCGTAGAACGAGCGCAGCGAGGCGAAGGTCGAGGAGGAGTTGATCGTGTCGCCGTTCGGCATCGTGCCGCTCCAGCCGCTCGGGACGTACACGCCGTCGTCGAAGCGGTTGTAGTCGGCGCGGGTCTCGGGGACCGCGATGCCGAGGGCGTCCTGGTTGTTGCTCCACATGCCGTCCAGGAGCGCCTTGGCGGTCGTCTTCGCCTCCGTGTCACCGGACTTGGCGGCGTAGTACGTCAGGGTCTTGGCGTACGCGGCGGCCACCCCGACGTCGTTGGTGTAGTCGGCGACCGTGACGTGAAGTCCCGTGTTCGCGCCGGGACTCGACGCGTTCCAGGTGTCGGGCTGGCCCGACCACTGGAGGGTGGAGGGGATCCGGAAGGTGCCGTCCGGGTTGATCGTGGTCTTGGACAGCGCCCAGTCGACCCACTTGTCGAGGACCGCCTTGGCGCTCGCGTTCCCCGTCTGCTGGTAGTACTCGGCGACCCGTTCCATCGACCACGCCTGGAAGCCGAACCACTGGTTGGACGGCGGGTCGTGGTAGACGGGCTGCTGGTCGTAGTACATGCCGTAGAAGGTCGACGTGCCGGTCGGAGGAGTCGCGTAGCGGCCCGCCCAACTGTTCGTCGCCCCACCCGCGATGGCGCCCTCACTGGACTGCAGCCAGCGGTAGAACTCCAGCTGACGGCCGAGCGACTTCGCCCAATCCGCCTGTCCCGTCGCCGACTTGGGCTTCAGGTCGGCGTAACTGCTGAGGGCGTAGGCGGCCAGGGGGTTCTGGTAGCCGCCGTGCGTGTGGCTCAACCCGATGCGCCAGGCCCAGCCAGCGCTGGTGTCCGTGGCGCCGCCCCAGGCGTAGTACCAGGACATCAGATAGTGCGAGGCGTCCTTGCCGGTGCCGGCCGCGCAGGCGGTCGGTCCGACGCAGTTGCCGATCTTCTTGAAGTACTTGTCGTACATCGAGTAGCGCAGGTAGTCGCCCATCTTCGCGGCCTTGCCGACGGTCGCGGAAACGTCACTGCCCTTGCCCTGCGCCTTGGCCCAGACGTCCGCCCAGTACGCGGCCTGCACGGCCCGCGCGTCGGCGTCCGGGGCGTTGGTGAACTTCCACTGCTTGGCGTAGGAGGCGTCGCCGGTGAACAGGTCCAGATAGCCGTTCGTGCCGCCGTACTTGAAGGCGTCGCAGGTCGGCTGCGGCACCGTCTCCCACACCGACTCCTGCGCGCCGCGCTGGAAGGTGTTGATGTACGACGGACCGGTGTCCGTCGGGCCGGCCTCGCACTTGCCGGGCGCGTTGCCGTAGCCGTAGGTGTTGTCGACGTCCTGCAGCCAGTGCATACCGTAGACGTCGTCCGTGCCGTATGCAGTCTTCAGTTCACCGGCGATCGGATCCGATCCCACGGACACACCGGTGTCCAGTCGCGCCGGATACTCGTTCGGGGTGTCCAGCTCGGGCGCGTACGTCGCCGGCTTGGAGGCGTTGTAGAAGGAGTTGGTCGGCTGGTCGGCATGGGTGGGGATCATGAACTTCTCCATGATGTCCCAGGCGCCGTTGAACTTGGTCCAGTCGCCCGTGATCTTCCCGTACATGGCCTGCAGCCAGAGAAGGTAGCTGTAGGCCTCCGACGTGGTCTCGTGACCCTGGTCCGGGGCCTCGACGATCAGCGTCTCGACCGAGTGGTAGGGGATGCCCTCGGGTGAGAAGTAACCGTTTGCCGGGTTGGTGATCTTGCCGTAGAGCTCCAGGAACCGGGCGTCGTACGCCTTTGCGCCCGCGATCTCGGTGGCCGTGACCGAGGCCTTCGCATGCCCGGTCGCCGTCGACTCGAAGGTCGCGGCGCCCGTGCCCGTGGCGTCGGCGGTGATGGTCACGTTCTGGGCGCTGGACCAGTTCGACGGTGTGAAGGTCAGGCTCGCGCCGCCCGTCACCGCCAGACCCGTGTTGCCCGAGGTGCGCGCGGTCGTGACGGTCACATTGGCCGACGGCTGGGTCGACAGCTTCAGCGAGTAGGTGCCCGTCTTGCCCTGCTGCACCGCCAGTTGGTTCGCGGAAGCGACCACGGCCGGTCCTGAGACGACCGTGATGCCGACCGGCGTCGACGACGCCGACGCCCCCAGACTGTCGTAGGCCTTGGCGACCAGGGAGTGGGTGCCCACGGACAACCCGGAAGCGGACAGGGAGTACGGCGACGTCGTGTCCGTGCCCAGCAGGGTCGTGTCGTCGTAGAACTCGATCTTGGTGATCGTCGCGCTGTCGGCGGCCGCGGCGGTCGCCGCGAGCGGCACCGCGTTTCCCTGCGTGTAGACGGCGCCCGCTGCCGGGCTGGTCAGCACAGTGACCGGTGGCTGATGCGCGCCGACGCAGGTGGTGCCGTTGACGGCGAAGCTCGTGGGAGCGGCGTTCGTGCCGCTGTAGGTGAACTGCGCGCCCGTGCTGACCGCCGCGCCGACGGCGATCGTCCCGTTGTAGGTGGCGTTGTTCACCGTGATCTGCTGACCGGACTGCGACCAGCTGCCGTTCCAGCCGTTCGTCAGCTTCTGGTTGCCCGCGTAGGAATACGTCAGGGCCCAGCCGCTGATCGGGTCGGTGCCCCGGTTGGTGAGGGTCAGATCCGCGGTGAACCCGGAGCCCCAGTCGTTGGTCTTGTAGTCCACACTGCACTGAAGTGCGGCTGCCTGTGCGGGAGTTGAAGTCGAGCTCAGCATGGCGAGGGGAAGCGCGAGGGCCGCTGTGACGGCGGTCCACAGGCGCCGCGCCCCGCGGCGTCTGCGTGAGGGATCCATGGTGCTGGTTCCTCCTTGCGGCTCGGAGAAGGGGGAGGAGCAACAAGCCTTGAACCAGTGGGAGCGCTCCCATAGTGAGGACGGGGGTGAACGCGGTCAAGGTGCTTGAAGAGTCGAAAAGATTCGACGTCAGAAGTTGAGGGAAAGTCAGCGGCTCCCCTGTTCTTTGCCAGCGCTTGGCGCTAACTTCGAGACACCAGTGGGAGCGGTTCCATCAGTCGACGCGTCCGTCACGACGCGCCTGAGCTGCAAGGAGTCGCTCATGCGACACCCCCCGCGTTCAATCTTTTTAGCCGCCGCCGGCACGGTCGTCCTCGTCTCGGGCGCCCTGTTACCGGTCGTCGCGGCGCAGGGAGCCACGCCCGCGTGCACGGTGGAGTACTCCGTCACCAGCCAGTGGGACGCGGGCTTCCAGGGTGCCGTGAAGATCACCAACAATGCGGCGGCCGTCAGCAGTTGGAGCCTCGCCTTCGACTTCGCGAACGGTCAGAAGGTCACCCAGGGCTGGAACGGCAAGTGGTCCCAGTCCGGTACGACCGTCACCGCGGCGAACGAGAGCTGGAACGGCTCCCTGGGCACCGGCGCCAGCGTCAGCGCGGGATTCCTCGCCTCGAAGTCGGGGGCGAACGCCGTGCCGACGACGTTCAGGCTCAACGGCACGACCTGCAACGTCGACACGGAACCGACCCCCACCCCGACCCCCA
The DNA here is from genome assembly GCF_053592635.1 of Streptomyces sp. NPDC002623. Classification (NCBI taxonomy): domain Bacteria; kingdom Bacillati; phylum Actinomycetota; class Actinomycetes; order Kitasatosporales; family Streptomycetaceae; genus Streptomyces; species Streptomyces sp. NPDC002623. The sequence goes on from NZ_JBSFWB010000022.1 coordinate 81,193, forward strand.
CCTCGACAGCGACCCCCACGCCCACCTCCACCCCCACTTCGACCACCCCGCCGTCGACCGATCCGCCGGACACCGGTGACGGGCCGCCTGCGCTGCACGTCTCGGGCAACAAGCTCGTGGACGCCGACGGAAAGACCCGCCGTTTGCTGGGCGTGAACCGCTCCGGCGGTGAGTTCATGTGCGTACAGGGGCGCGGCATCTGGGACGGACCCGTCGACGACGCCGCCGTCCAGGCCATCGCCGACTGGAACGTCAACACGGTCCGCATCCCGCTCAACGAGGAGTGCTGGCTGGGTCTCGCCAACATCAACTCCGCGTACGGCGGCGCCAATTACGTCAACGCCGTCAAGGACCTGGTGGCCCGCGTCGAGGCACACGGCATGACCCCGGTCGTCGAACTGCACTGGAACTACGGCCAGTACACGGGAAACTCGGCCGGCTGCTCCGACGTGCACGCCAGCTGCCAGAAGCCGATGCCCGACATGCAGTACACCCCGTCGTTCTGGACCTCGGTGGCCAACGCCTTCAAGAACGACCAGGCCGTCGTGTTCGACCTGTTCAACGAGCCCTACCCGGACCGCGCCACCTCGACGATCACCCAGGCGTGGCAGTGCTGGCGGGACGGCGGCACCTGCCCCGGCATCGGGTACGAGGTCGCCGGTATGCAGGATCTCGTCGACTCCATACGGGCTACCGGCGCCGAGAACGTGATCCTGGCCGGCGGGCTCGCGTACTCCAACGACCTCGGCCAGTGGCTGACGTACAGGCCGACCGACCCGACCGGCAATCTCGCCGCCGCGTACCACGTCTACAACTTCAACAGCTGCGCGAACGAGAGCTGCTGGAACTCCACACTCGCCCCTGTCGCCGCCCAAGTGCCGCTCGTGGCGGGGGAGATCGGTGAGAACACCTGCTCGCACGGTTTCGTCGACCAGGTCATGAAGTGGTTCGACGAGCGTGGCCTGTCCTACCTGGGCTGGACCTGGAACACCTGGGACTGTTCCACCGGTCCGTCCCTGATCTCGGGCTACGACGGGACGCCCACGGCATACGGCACCGGCCTGCGCGACCACCTGCGCGCACTCGACGGATAGGCGCCATCGGCAGACGTAACGGTACGTATCAGTACGCACCGGTAGGCCACTCGCCAGATCGATCCACCGGACAGGGACGGCCGGCTGCCTGCGGATCCACCGAACCTCTGCAACCGGACGGATCCACCGGACGGATCCACCGGACGTGTCCACCGGGCGGATCCAGTGAACGGCGCCACCGAACGGCACCAGCGAACCGATCCACCGAACGGAACCAGCGAACGGAACCAGCGAAGGAACGGACAGCCCCCTCAACCAAGAAGGAAACCCGCACTCATGAGCCGTAGCAGAACAGCGGTACTCGCCGCGTTGGCGCTGGTCGCCGGCGCCTCCGGGACGGCGCTCGCGGTCGTCCCCGGCGATTCGAGCATCGCCGCCATCCCGTGCACCGTCGCCTACCAGGTGCAGAACCAGTGGAGCACCGGCTTCACCGCCGCCGTCACCGTGACCAACAACTCGGCCGCCAAGTCGAGTTGGTCGGTGAAGTGGGCGTACGCCGGCAACCAGACGGTCACCAACGGCTGGAACGCGAAGATCACCCAGTCCGGTACGGCCGTCACCGCCAACAACGAGACCTACAACGGCACCCTGGCGACCGGCGGTTCGGTCAGCTTCGGGTTCCAGGCCTCGTACAGCGGCGCCAACGCGATCCCGACCAGCTTCACTCTCGACGGTGTGACCTGCAACGTCGACAGCGGCACCGGTGGACCCACCGACCCGGGGCCGACCGACCCCGGCACTCCGTCCACCAAGGTCGACAACCCCTACTCCGGCGCCAAGGTGTACGTGAACCCCGAGTGGTCGGCGAAGGCCGCGGCCGAGACGGGCGGCAGCCGTATCTCCAACCAGCCCACCGGTGTCTGGCTCGACCGCATCGCCGCCATCAACGGCGTGAACGGCGGCATGGGGCTGCGCGCCCACCTGGACGCGGCGCTCGCCCAGAAGGGCAGCGGCGAGGAAGTCGTCCAGCTGGTCGTCTACGACCTCCCCGGACGTGACTGCGCGGCCCTCGCCTCCAACGGCGAACTCGGCCCGACGGAGATCGACAAGTACAAGACGCAGTTCATCGACCCGATCGCGACGATCCTCGCCGACAGCAAGTACGCCGGCCTGCGCATCGTCACGACCATCGAGATCGACTCGCTGCCCAACCTCGTCACCAACACCGGAAGTCGGCCCACCGCGACCGCGGCCTGCGACACCATGAAGGCCAACGGCAACTACGTGAAGGGCGTCGGCTACGCGCTGAACAAGCTCGGCGCGATCCCCAACGTCTACAACTACATCGACGCCGGTCACCACGGCTGGCTCGGCTGGGACGACAACTTCGCCCCGTCCGCCCAGCTGTTCTACCAGGCCGCCACCGCCGAGGGCGCGACCGTCGACGACGTGCACGGCTTCATCACCAACACGGCGAACTACAGCGCCCTGAAGGAGAACAACTTCACCATCAACGACTCCGTGGCCGGCAAGTCGGTACGCGAGTCCAAGTGGGTGGACTGGAACCGCTACGTCGACGAGCTGTCGTACGCCCAGGCCTTCCGCAACCAGCTGGTCTCGACCGGCTTCAGGTCGAACATCGGCATGCTGATCGACACCTCCCGCAATGGCTGGGGCGGCGCCGCCCGGCCCGCCGGCCCGGGCGCGACGACCACCGTCGACACCTATGTCGACGGCGGCCGTTACGACCGTCGCATCCACATCGGCAACTGGTGCAACCAGTCGGGCGCCGGCCTCGGCGAGCGCCCGCAGGCCGCACCGGCCGCCGGGATCGACGCGTATGTGTGGATGAAGCCGCCGGGCGAGTCCGACGGCTCCAGCTCCGCCATCCCGAACGACGAGGGCAAGGGCTTCGACCGGATGTGCGACCCCACGTACACGGGCAACCCCCGCAACGGCAACAACATGTCCGGTTCCCTCGCGAACGCCCCGCTGTCCGGACACTGGTTCTCGGCCCAGTTCCAGCAGCTGATGCAGAACGCCTACCCGCCGCTGTAGGCCGGTGAGCCGATCCCGCACGGCGGTGAGGTGAAGGAGATGGCGAACGAGAAGGTGAAGTGACGGTGATCCGCCGGGGTCGGCCGGCTCTCTCGGGCCGGACCCCGGCGGATCGCTCGTTCCACCGCCGGGCGGTTCGCGTCCCTGGTCCTCGGTGGATCGGCTTGCTGTTCGCATCCTAATTTTTGCCGTCCCGGCAACATGAGTGGCCCTCGGGCGGTGCGTCGGCGCACGCTGACAGCACACCGGACGAGAGGCTGAGCACCATGGCGCACCACCCACACGAATCCCACGGCGACCAGCACACCCCGGGTCAGGCACAAGGTCATGCCCACGGCCCGAGCCATGGCCATGCGCACGGTCATGGCGCCGACATCGACTGGGCCGAGATGGCCCCGCACCTGGAGGCGCAGGCCGAACTGTTCATGCCCCTGTACGAGCGGGCCCTGTCATGGCTCGGCAAGGAGGTGACCGAGCCGGGGCTGATCGTGGACGTGGGCAGTGGCCCCGGGGTGGTCTCCTGCCTGTTCGCCGAGACGTTCTCCGGTGCCCGGGTCATGGCGGTAGACGGTTCCGCGCCGCTGCTGGAGCGGGCACAGCAGCGTGCCGACCGGCTCGGGTACGGCGATCGCTTCGGCACCCTGACCGGTGAACTCCCCGGTGTGCTGGACGAGTTGGACTACCCGGCCGATCTGCTGTGGGCCGGGCGAAGCCTGCATCACCTGGGCGACCAGGGCGCCGCCCTGAGGGCTTTCGCGGAGCGGCTCGCGCCCGGTGGAACGCTGGCGATCATGGAGGGCGGACTGCCGCCCCGGTTCCTGCCGCGCGACCTCGGCTTCGGACGGCCCGGCCTGGAGGCGCGGCTCGACGCGCTGCAGGAGGAGTGGTTCGCACGGATGCGGACCGAACTGCCCGGATCCGTGGCCGAGACCGAGGACTGGGCGGCTCTGCTCGGCGCGGCCGGCCTGAAGCACTTCCGCACCCGCAGCTTCCTGCTCGACCTGCCCGCCCCCGCCTCCGACCGGGCCCGCGCCTATATCGCCACGTCCCTGTCCCGGCTGCGGGACGTCGTCGGCGACACCCTGGACTCCGACGACCGGGCCACGCTGGACCGGCTGCTCGACCCGCAGGACGAGGCAGGCCTGCACCGCAGGGCCGACGTGTTCGTGCTGGCGGCGCACACCGTGCACACGGCTGTGAAACCGGTCTAGCAACAGCCTGCAGCCTTGGTCCTGTGCCAAGTCCCCCTGGTGGGGCTTGACTTGGAGAACGCTCCAAGTGATGAACTGCGTGCCGCGTCACTCATCTTGAGCAGGACGACGCAGGCAATGCAGGTAACGCAGGCACTGTAGGCAGTGCAGGCAACGCTATGGGGGCACGCATGACCAACTCTTCCGGCACGCCGGATTCTCCGGTCGCACTGATCACCGGCGGCGGCAGCGGAATCGGCGCCGCCGTCGCGCGGCAACTGCTGGACGCCGGGTACCGGGTCACCGTCACCGGCCGCGGTGAGGAGCGGCTGCGCGCCTTCGCCGTGGAACTCGGCGAGCCGGCGGGACTGCTGACGGTTCCCGGGAACGCCGCCGACTACGACTGCGTACAGTCGGCGGTCGACCGTACGCTCAAGGAATACGGTCGACTGGATACAGTCGTCGCCAATGCGGGGACCGCCACCCACGACTCGGTCGCCGAGGGTGACCCGGCCGGCTGGACCGACATGGTGCTGACCAACGTCCTCGGCCCCGCACTCCTCATCCGTGCGTCGATCGACGCGCTGAAGGAGAGCCGCGGACGGATCGTCCTGGTGGGCAGTGTCGCCGGTTTCGTGCCCACGCCGGGCAACATCTACGGAGCGACGAAGTGGGCGGTGACCGGCCTCGCGGAGAACACCCGCCGCCAGGTCACCGAGTGGGGCGTCGGCGTGACGCTGATCGCGCCCGGCCGGGTGGAGACCCCGTTCTGGGACAGCTACGGCAGCCTGCCGCCCGGGCAGTTGCTGACCGCCGACCAGATCGCGGACTCCGTGGTGTGGGCGATCCGGCAGCCTGCGGGCGTCGACGTCAACACCGTCGTCGTACGGCCGATCGGGCAGCCCAACTGACCTGGACCGACCTGGCGACGATTGACTGTGACGCGCGTAGCGGGCGCCCCGACCAGGGGTGCCCGCTACGCGTCACAGGGGCCGTTCGCCCCTGTTCGGTGCTCAGCCGACGTCGAACGTCGCCGGATCGGGACCGATGCGACGGTCCTCGTTCAGCGCGCTGATCGCCGCCAGGTCCTCGGTGTCCAGACTGAAGTCGAACACGTCGATGTTCTCCTTGATCCGCGACGGCGTCACGGACTTCGGGATCACGACGTTGCCGAGCTGGAGGTGCCAGCGCAGCACGACCTGGGCCGGCGTGCGGTTGTGCTTCTGGGCGATGGCCACGATCGCCGGGACCTCGAGGAGCCCCTTGCCCTGGCCGAGCGGGGACCAGGCCTCGGTGGCGATGCCCTGCTCCGCGTGGAACTCGCGGGAGGCGTGCTGCTGCAGGTGCGGGTGCAGCTCGATCTGGTTGACCGCCGGGATGACCGACGTCTCGCCGATCAGCCGCTCCAGGTGGTCGGGCAGGAAGTTGGACACGCCGATCGCCCGGACGCGCCCGTCCGCGAGGAGCTTCTCGAACGCCTTGTACGAGTCGACGTACTTGTCGCGGGCCGGGAGCGGCCAGTGGATGAGGTACAGATCCAGGTAGTCCAGACCGAGCTTCTCCAGGGATGCGTCGAACGCGCGGAGCGTCGCGTCGTACCCCTGGTCGCCGTTCCAGAGCTTGGTGGTGACGAAGATGTCCTTGCGGGGCACGCCGGAGGTGGTGATGGCCTTGCCGGTGCCCTCCTCATTGCCGTAGATCGCCGCTGTGTCGATGCTGCGGTACCCGGCCTCCAGCGCGGTGGCGACCGCCTGCTCCGCCTCGTCGTCCGGCACCTGCCAGACACCGAAGCCCAGCTGGGGCATCTCCACGCCGTTGTTGAGGATGATCGGGGGGACCTTGCTGCTCACGAGCTCTTGATCCTTCGGTTGTCCGTCAAAGTGATGCTCCCATCGTGAACGATCACGGCGGGTGCTGCATTCCTGACCCCTGTTCTCGTTCGCGGGAGCCCATCGGAAACACGTTTCACGCGGTTCCAGGATCACATGAAACGCATGAACCACATTTACCGTCTGTGGGAAACCCTACGAGCGGTATAGCGCGTCGACCTCGTTCGCGTATGCGTTTTCGATGGCTTTGCGCTTCAGCTTCAGCGACGGGGTCAGCAGACCGTGCTCCTCGGTGAAGGGCTGGGCGAGGATCCGGAAAGTACGGATCGACTCGGCCTGTGAGACCAGCGTGTTCGCCGCCACGACGGCCCGCCGCACCTCTGCCTCCAGGTCCGGATCGCGCACCAGCTCGACCGGCGTGAGCTGCGGTTTGTCGCGCATCTGCAGCCAGTGCTCGACGGCCTCCGGGTCGAGGGTGATCAGAGCGGCCACGAACGGCCGGTCGTTGCCGACGACGATGCACTGATTGACCAGCGGATGGTCGCGGACCCGCTCCTCCAGCAGCCCCGGCGAGACGCTCTTGCCGCCGGAGGTGACCAGGATCTCCTTCTTGCGGCCGGTAATGGTGAGGAAACCGTCTTCGTCGAGGGCGCCGATGTCGCCGGTGGCGAGCCACCCGTCGTGCAGGGTCTCGTCGGTGGCCTTGGGGTTGTTGAGGTAACCCTGGAAAATGTTCTCGCCGTGCAGCCAGATCTCGCCGTCGTCCGCGATGTGCACGGTCATGCCGGGGATGGCCTGGCCGACGGTGCCGTAGCGGGTGCGTCCGGGCGGGTTGGCGGTCGCGGCCGCCGTCGACTCGGTCAGACCGTAGCCCTCGTAGATCTGCACGCCCGCGCCGGCGAAGAACAGGCCGAGCTTGCGGTCCATGGCCGAGCCGCCGGACATGGCGTGCCGGACGCGGCCGCCCATGGCCGCGCGGACCTTGGAGTAGACGAGCTTCTCGAAGAGCTGGTGCTGCATGCGCAGGCCCGCAGAGGGGCCGGGCCCGATGCCCCACGCCTTCGCCTCGACCGCCTCCGCGTAGTTCACGGCCACGTCGACGGCCTTCTCGAAGGGCCCTGCCTTGCCCTCCCGCTCAGCCTTGCGGCGGGCCGCGTTGAAGACCTTCTCGAAGATGTACGGCACGGCCAGGAAGAAGGTCGGCCTGAAGGCGGCCAGGTCGGGCAGCAGGGCGGACGCGTGCAGCTGCGGCTGGTGGCCGAAGCGGACCCTGCCGCGGATCGCGGCGATCTGCACCATCCGGCCGAAGACATGCGCGAGCGGCAGAAACAGCAGCGTCGCCGCCTCGTCGCCCTTCTTCGAGTGGAACACCGGCTCCCACCGCTCGATCACGGTGTCCGCCTCGAACATGAAGTTCCCGTGCGAGATGACACAGCCCTTGGGCCGGCCCGTCGTGCCGGAGGTGTAGATGATCGTCGCGGTCGAGTCGGGGGTAACCGCTTCCCGGTGCCGGTGGACGACGTCGTCCTCGATGGAGGCACCGGCGTCGTACAGCTCCTGCACGCACCCCGAGTCCAGCTGCCACAGCTGACGCAGCCGGGGGAGCCGGTCGATGACGGTGGCGATCGTCATCGCGTGGTCCTCGTGCTCGACGACCGCGGCCGTGCACTCGGCGTCGTAGAGCATCCAGAAACACTGCTCGGCGGAGGAGGTCGGGTAGACCGGCACCACCTGGGCGCCGACCGTCCACAGGGCGTAGTCGAACAGCGTCCACTCGTAGCGCGTGCGGGACATGATCGCGACGCGGTCGCCGAAGCGGATGCCCTGGGCGAGGAGGCCCTTGGCGAGGGCGAGGACCTCGTCGCGGAACTCGGCGGAGGTGACGTCCCGCCACTCGCCCCGGTCGTCCTTGCGGCCGAGGGCGATGTAGTGCGGCTCCTCCTGGGCGTGCCGGAAGACGACGTCGGCCAGACCGCCGACGGGCGGTGCCAACGCCAACGGAGGGTTGGTGAACTCGCGCAAACCCAGCACCCCGCTTCTCATGGCCGCACAGCGCCGTGAAAGCTACCCCACCGAACGACTGGGCGGGAGGGGGGCGGAAAGCGAGCGATGCTCGTGTCTGCGCTGGTCAGTGCTGGAAAATGGGCTCACATGGGGAAGGGTCGGACAGAAAACTGACGGTTGAGTAAGTTTCGGTACCGTAATCTCCACCGAATCTGCCCCTACCGCTTACGCTGCCCGACCCCTTCCGAGGCCCGTCACGGCCTGCACCGCCAGACCCCGTACCCCGACGTCACGGGTGAGGGGTCACCCTCTCCTCGGACAGCGCCGGAGTCGCCGATTCCGTTACTTGTTCCGTTGCCTCTTCTGTTACTCCTCCTGTTGCTTCCGTTGCTCCTGCCGCGGCCGCGCGCGGCCTCCTGACCAGCGCGAGGACGAGCGCGGCGGCCGCGATGCCCGTGCAGCCCGCCACCACCAGCGCCGCGTCCAGCCCGGAGGCGAACGCGGACCGCAGGGTGTGCTCGGAGAACGTGCCGCGCAGGGCCGCGGCACCTCCGCCCGCCAGCGTGTGGGCCGCGTCGTGCGGCAGGGTGTCGGCCATCCGGGAGGTCGCGACGGTGCCGAAGACCGCCACCCCGAGCGCAAAGCCGAGCTGCCGCACGGTGTTCACCGCACCGCCCGCCATGCCGGCCCGCGCCGGCTCCACCGCGGCCAGCGCCGCCCCTGCCACGGTGGGCGCGACGAAACCGGTTCCTATGCCCACCAGCACGAACCCGGGTACCAACGCCGTCCAGTCCGAGCCCGAGTCGAGCACGGCCTGGCAGAAACAGCCGGAACCGATCAGAAACAGTCCGCCTCCGATGGTCAGCCGGGCCGGCGCCCCGTGCAGCAGCTTCCCGACCAGGATCGCGGTGACCATGGCGGCCACCGTCATCGGCAGCAGCGTCAGTCCGCCCCGCACCGGACTCATCCCCAACAGCGTCTGCATCCAGAGGGAGAGATACGGCGTCACCCCGAACGCCACGCCGTTGAAGGCCAGCGCACCCACCATCACCCCCACGAACGCGGGCCGGCGCAACAGCGACAGATCCAGCAGCGGATGCGCCGCCCGACGCTCCACCAGTACGAAACACACCAGCGAGAGCGCGGCGAGCCCGAACGAGGCGAGCGTCGCCGACGCCGTCCAGCCGTCCTCACCGGCCCGCACCACCGCGTACGTCGTCCCGCCCGCGAAGGCCGCGAAGGTCGCCGTGCCCGCCCAGTCGACCCGCATCCCGCGCGCGCCCCTCGACTCCGGCACCGCCCTCAGCGTCAGCCACACCGCGACCAGGCTCACCGGCAGGTTCACATAGAAGATCCACCGCCAGCCCGGGCCCTCCGTCAGCAGCCCGCCCAGCACCGGTCCGACGGCCGCCGCCGCGCCGCTCACCGCACCCCACACCCCGAGCGCCACCGACCGCTGCCGGCCCTGGTAGACCGAGCCGAGCAGCGGGAGCGTCGTCGCGAACATCGCGGCCGCACCCACGCCCTGCACGGCCCGCGCGGCCACGAGGGTCTCCGGCCCGCTCGCCAGCCCGCACAGCAGCGACGCGGCCGCGAACAGCACCACCCCCGCCACGTGCACCCGGCGCCGACCCAGGATGTCGGCGGCGGCTCCCGCGCCCAGCAGCAGCGCGGCCAGTGCGAGCGCGTACCCGTCGACCACCCACTGCAGATCGCTCAGCGAGGCGTCCATCGCCCGCGCCATGTCCGGCAGGGCCACCAGCACGATCGTCACGTCCAGCAGCAACATGAACGTGCCCAGGCATACCGCGGTCAGCGGCCCCCATGTGCGCATGTTTCCACTTGTGCGCATGTCCCCACTCCTCGATCTTCCCGTTTTCCTGCGATGGATTTCCTGCGTCTCCACCCTGGGACGGAAGCGGTCGATCACCATGGAAACTGATGACCGGTCGACGAAATCCGATGGAGGACAGCTCGATGGAGATGGAATCCCACACCCTGGACAAGCTGGACCTCCAGCTGCTGTCGGCGCTGGAGGTGGACGGCCGGGCCTCGTTCAGCAGGATCGGCACGGTCCTCGGGGTCTCCGACCAGACGATCGCCCGTCGCTACCGTCGGCTCTGCGCCGAGGCCGGGCTCAGGGTCGTCGCCGTCCGGGACGCCGAACGCCTCGGGCAGGACCAGTGGATGCTGCGCCTGCGCTGCATTCCCGACAGCGCCACGGTCATCGCCGACGCGCTCGCCAAACGGCCCGACACGTACTGGATCGGCCTCGGCTCGGGCGGCACCGAGATCGTCTGTATGACCCGGCCCCGCCACCCCGGCGACCACGACGACCTGCTGCTCGGCAAGCTTCCGCGCACGCCGAGCGTGGTGGAGATCCGCGCCCAGCAACTCCTCCACCGCTTCTACGGCGGCCCCACCGGCTGGATGCGCAAGTTCAGGGCGCTCGACGACGAACAGGTCGCCGCCCTGACCCCGCGCCTCGACCCGGGAACGGCAGCGGGAGCGGTCGCGGGAACAGCGGCGGGAACAGCGGCGGGAGCGGTGGGGGGTGCGGTGGGGGCGGCGTTGGGGCCGGCCCGTATAGACCCCGAGGACGAGCCCCTGCTGGCGGTACTCGAACGCGACGGCCGTGCCACCTACCCCGAACTCCAGAAGGCCACCGGCCGTTCCGAGTCCGCCGTCAAACGCCGTCTTGCGGCCCTGCTCGCCTCCGGTGCCGTCTACATCGACGTCGAGTACCACTCCGAGTGCCTGGGCTATCCCCTCGCCGCCGTCCTGTGGATCACCACGACGCCTTCCGCGCTGCATGCGGTCGGCGAGGCGCTCGCCACCCACGAGGAGGTCGCCTTCGCCTCGGCCACGGCCGGCCCCTCCCAGATCGTGGTCACGGCGGTGGCCCGCGGGACGGCAGACCTGTACGGCTACCTCAGCGGGCCCTTGGGCCGGCTGGAGGGCGTCCAGCACGTGGATGCCACGCCGTTCCTGCGGAGGGTGAAGCAGTTGACGTATCAGCGTGGTGGGCGGTGAGGGACGGCGGACGCCGTCCGGCGGTGCAGTCGGTCGCCGCCCGCCAGGATCGCCGCCGCCAGCGCGTCGGCGGCACCCTGCGCCGACGAAGCCTTGCGTCCGTGTACGAGCACGAAGTCGACCCGCCCCAGCTCAGGCATTCCTGCCCGTTCCGGGATCCGCACCAGACCCGGCGGGATCAGGCCCCGTGAGTGCGCCATCACACCCAGGCCCGCTCGGGCCGCCGCGATGAGTCCGTTGAGGCTGCCGCTCGTGCAGACGATCCGCCAGGCCCGCCCCTGCCGCTCCAGCGCCTCCAGAGCCAGGGCGCGGGTGATGCCGGGGGGCGGAAACACGATCAGCGGGACCGGACGATCGGCGTCCAGCCGCAGCCGCTCCGCGCCGATCCACACCAGCTTGTCGTGCCACACCAGCTCGCCGCGCGGATCCTCGGGGCGGCGCTTGGCCAGCACCAGGTCCAGTTTTCCCGCGGCGAGCTGCTCGTGCAGGGTGCCCGACAGCTCCACCGTCAGTTCCAGGTCGACTTCGGGATGGTCGTGGCGGAAACCCTCCAGGATCTCCGGCAGCCGGGTCAGCACGAAGTCCTCCGACGCGCCGAAGCGAAGCCGCCCGCGCAGCCGGGTGCCGGTGAAGAACGCCGTGGCCTGCTCATGGACGTCCAGGATCCGGCGGGCGAACCCGAGCATCGCCTCGCCGTCCTCCGTCAGTTCCACGGAGTGCGTGTCCCGGGTGAACAGCGCCCGCCCGGTTGCGTCCTCCAGCCGACGCACGTGCTGGCTGACGGTGGACTGACGCAGCCCGAGCCGCCGCGCGGCCTGCGTGAAACTCAGGGTCTGCGCCACGGCGAGGAAGGTCCGCAGATGAGAGGGCTCGTACACGCCGCCACTGTAAACGGTTGTCATCGCGTTTCGTGATGACAGTGAGAGCCGTATACCGGATTCCCGATCACGGTTCGGAGGAGGACGATGGAGAGGGCCCCTCCGGGCCCCGACGCACGCCCATCGAACCGCACGTGGAGCACCGTGAAACGCCTGCACTGGCCCAGTTGGATGCCGGTCGACCCCTACATCCTGCTGTTGCTCGGGACCGTCGGGCTGGCTGCTCTGTTCCCGGCGCGCGGCGCCGCCGCCGATGTGGCCTCCGGCGCCTCCACGGCCGCGATCGCTTTCCTCTTCTTCCTGTACGGCGCTCGCCTGTCCACCCGGGAGGCGCTGGACGGACTGAAACACTGGCGCCTCCATGTGACCGTCCTGGTCTGCACGTTCGTGATCTTTCCGCTGCTGGGCCTGGCGGCGCGCGGCCTGGTCCCGGTGTTTCTCACCCACCCGCTCTATCAGGGGCTGCTCTTCCTCACGCTCGTGCCGTCGACCGTCCAGTCGTCGATCGCCTTCACCTCCATCGCCCGCGGCAACGTGCCCGCCGCGATCTGTGCGGGTTCCTTCTCCTCGCTGGTCGGCATCGTCGTCACACCGTTGCTGGCCGCCGCCGTGCTCGGCAGCAGCGGCGGTGGATTCTCCGCGGACTCAGTCGTCGAGATCGTGCTGCAACTGCTCGTACCGTTCGTCGCGGGCCAGTTGCTGCGCCGCTGGATCGGCGGATTCGTCACCCGGCACAAGAAGGTGCTCGGACTCGTCGACCGCGGCTCGATCCTCCTCGTCGTCTACACCGCGTTCAGCGAGGGCATGGTCCAGGGCATCTGGCACCAGGTCAGCGCCGTACGGCTGGGTGGGCTGCTCGTCGTCGAGGCCGTTCTGCTCGCTGTGATGCTTGCTGTGACCTGGTACGGCAGCAAGGCGCTGCGTTTCAACCGTGAGGACCGCATCGCCATCCAGTTCGCGGGCTCCAAGAAGTCCCTCGCCTCCGGGCTGCCCATGGCGAGCGTCCTGTTCGGCGCACACGCCTCTCTCGCGGTACTGCCGCTGATGCTCTTCCACCAGATGCAGCTCATGGTCTGCGCGATCATCGCCAAACGTCGTGCGCGAGATCCACTGGAGCCGTCCGGGGAACGGGTGGACGAGCGGGCTCCGGCCCCAGCGTGAGACCGTCTGCCGTCTGCCGTCTGCCGTCTGCCGTCTGCCGTCTGCCGGCTACTGTCTACAGTCGACCGCGAGTCGACGGTATGCAGTATGCGCGACGTTCTCCGGGGTGTTCGTCGAGGTCGTCAAGGGCTGAGGCGGGGCCCCTCGGCGCAGGGGGCGCTCCCCGCCGGTCGGGGCCCCGCCGCCGTGCAGCGGGGAAACCGGGTCAGCCCTGGGCGGCCGCGGTCCGCAGAGCGATGCGGTCCTCGCCCGCGTACACGTTCATGGAACTTCCTCGCAGGAAACCCACCAGAGTCAGCCCGGTCTCCACGGCCAGGTCCACCGCCAGGGAGGAGGGCGCCGAGACCGCCGCGAGCACCGGGATCCCCGCCATCACTGCCTTCTGCGCCAGCTCGAACGAGGCCCGGCCGGAGACCAGCAGGATCGTCCGGGACAGGGGCAGGTCCCCGTTCTGCAGCGCGCGGCCGACCAGTTTGTCGACCGCGTTGTGCCGACCCACGTCCTCCCGCACGTCCAGCAGCTCGCCGTCCTCGGAGAAGAGGGCCGCCGCGTGGAGCCCCCCGGTCCGGTCGAACACCCGCTGGGCCGCGCGCAGCCGGTCGGGGAGGCTCGCGAGGAACTCGGGCTCGATCCGGAGCGGGGGAGTGTCGGCGATGGGCCAGCGGGTCGTCGTGCGGACCGCGTCCAGGCTCGCCTTGCCGCACAGGCCGCAGGACGAGGTCGTGTAGACGTTCCGCTCGAGGGTGATGTCGGGAATCTTCACACCGGGGGCTGTCCGTACGTCCACCACGTTGTAGGTGTTGGATCCGTCGACGGTCGCGCCCGCACAGTAGACGATATTCAGTAGATCGGATGCGTTGGCCAGTACGCCTTCGCTGACCAGGAAGCCGGCGGCCAGCGCGAAGTCGTCACCGGGCGTGCGCATGGTGATGGCGAGCGGCTTGCCGTTGAGCCGTATCTCCAGTGGTTCCTCGGCGACGAGGGTGTCCGGTCGGGCGGAGACCACTCCGTCCCTGATGCGGATCACCTTGCGTCGTTCGGTGACTCGTCCCATGTCGTGATCAGCCCCGGTTCTGTACGTGCTGGTAGCCGAAGCGGCCCTTGATGCAAAGATTGCCGTGAGTCACCGGGTTGTCGTGCGGTGAGGTGACCTTCACGATTTCATTGTCCTGCACATGGAGTGTGAGGTTGCAGCCCACCCCGCAGTATGCGCATACGGTCGTGGTCCGTGTCTGGGAAGCCTCGTCCCACTCTCCGGCCTCCCGCCGGTCGAACTCGGACTTGAACGACAGCGCTCCCGTCGGGCACACCTCGATGCAGTTTCCGCAGTACACGCACGCCGAGTCGGTCAGCGGAGCGTCGTGCTCGACCGCGATCCGGGCGTCGAAGCCGCGTCCCACGACGGAGATCGCGAAAGTGTTCTGCCACTGATCACCGCACGCGTCGACGCACTTGTAACAGAGGATGCACTTGTCGTAATCGCGTACATAGAGTTCGTTGTCGATCTTCGGTTCCTCGTTCAGCCGGGCCGCGTCCGGTCCGAAGCGGTCCGGCTTCGCCTCGTACTCCTTGATCCATTCCGCGGCCATCGGTGTCGTGGACAGGTCGACCGAGGATGCGAGCAGTTCCAGGACGATCTTGCGGCTGTGCCGGGCGCGCTCGGTGTCGGTACGGACCTCCATGCCGGGCTCCGCCCTGCGGGAGCACGCCGGCACCAGGGTCCGGGAGCCCTCGACCTCCACCACGCAGACCCGGCAGGCGTTCTTCGGGGTGAGCGTGTCGCCCTGGCACAGGGTCGGGACGTCCTTCCCGGCCGCCCGGCAGGCGTCGAGGATCGTCGCCCCCTCGGGGACCCTGGCCTCCTGCCCGTCGATCGTGAACTCCACCAGCCGACGCGGCACTCCCAGCGATACGGCGGTCATACGGCGGCTCCTGTGCGTCCGGTCGTGGTCATTCGTACGCCCCCAGGCGGTCGATGGCTGATTCCACGGCGTTCCACGCGGTCTGCCCGAGGCCGCAGATCGAGGCGTCGCGCATCGCGCGGCCCACCTCGCGCAGCAGGGCGATGTCGCCGGCGGCGTCGGCGCCGGTCCGTGCCGCGATGCGGTGCAACGCCTCCTCCTGCCGCACGGTCCCGACCCGGCAGGGCACGCACTGCCCGCACGACTCGTCCCGGAAGAACTCGGCGATCCGCAACAGCAGTCGGGGCAGCGGGACCGTGCCGTCGAAGGCCATCACGACCCCTGACCCGAGCGTGGCGCCGGCCTCCCGGGTGCCCTCGAAGGTCAGTGGGATGTCGAGTTCGTCGGGCCGTACGAAGCCGCCGGCCGCGCCGCCGAGCAGCACGGCGCGCAGGCCCTCGCGGACCCCGGCGAGCTCGAGCAGTTCGCCCAGCGTCGCGCCGAAGGGGAGTTCGTAGACGCCGGGGCGGTCGACGCTGCCGGACACGCAGAACAGCTTGGGGCCGGTGGACCTGGCCGTGCCGATGGCCGCGTAGGCCGGAGCGCCCATGGTGAGGATCGGCAGTACGTTGACCAGCGTCTCCACGTTGTTCTCGACCGTCGGCTTCCCGAACAGGCCCTTCTCCACGGGGAACGGCGGCTTCGAGCGCGGTTCGCCCCGGTAGCCCTCGATGGAGTTGAACAGGGCCGTCTCCTCGCCGCAGATGTACGCGCCCGCGCCCCGGCGGATCTCGATGTCGAAGGCGTAGCCCTGGCCGAGGATGTCGTCGCCGAGCAGCCCGCGCTCCCGTGCACGGTCGACCGCATATTGCATACGGTATATCGCACGCGGATACTCGCCGCGGAGATACAGATAGCCCTGGTGGGCGCCGAT
Organism: Streptomyces sp. NPDC002623; assembly: GCF_053592635.1. NCBI lineage: Bacteria > Bacillati > Actinomycetota > Actinomycetes > Kitasatosporales > Streptomycetaceae > Streptomyces > Streptomyces sp. NPDC002623. The sequence continues at coordinate 97,215 of NZ_JBSFWB010000022.1, forward strand.
CGCATACGCCGCGACCGTCATCGCCTCCACCAGGGCGTACGGGTCGCCCTCCATCAGCACGCGGTCCTTGAAGGTGCCGGGCTCGGATTCGTCCGCGTTGCACACCAGATAGTGCGGGCGGTCGGGCTGGGACGCCGTGGCCTGCCACTTACGGCCGGTGGGGAAGGCGGCGCCGCCCCGCCCCAGCAGCCCGGAGTCGGTGACCTCGCGGATGACCGCGGCCGGACCGAGCGCGAAAGCCCGGCGCAGCGCCGTGTACCCGCCGTGCGCCCGGTAGTCGTCGAGCGACGACGGATCCACCGCACCGACCCGGCCGAGCAGGGTCAGCGACGGGTTCCCGGCCTGGGGCACCGCCGTCACCGCGGGCGGTTCCTCGGCCGCCGAGTCGGGCGCGCTCGCGGCGAGCACGGCCGTCTCGACGCTCGCCGGCGCCGACACCGCCGTACGCACCGGATCGCCCGCCTTGATCGCGAGCGCGGCCGGGGCGCGCTCGCACAGGCCGAGGCAGGGGCTGCGTTCGACGCGGACGCCGCTGCCCGGGCCCAGGCGTCCCTCGATCCCCGCGCACAGCTCCGAGGCGCCGGCGGCCGTGCAGGCGAGGTCCGTGCACACGTGCAGCACCGTCGCCGGCCGCGGTCGGACCGAGAACATCGCGTAGAAGGTGGCGACGCCGTACGCCTCCGCCGGGGGCACGGTCAGGCGGCGGCACAGATAGTCGAGGGCGCCCTCGCTGATCCAGCCGACCCGGTCGTTGACGGCGTGCAGCCCCGGCAGCAGCAGCTCGCGGCGGTCCCGGGCCTCGCGTCCGCCCCGGGCCCACCTGAGATCGGCGGCCCGCATCTCGTCGCGGGCGGCGCCCTCCCATGAGGACTCCGGTGGGCCCAACAGGGCGTCCACGGCAGCCCGTTCCTCGTCCGTCGGCTTGCTGTCGCCGAAGTGCAGGTCCACGCCATCACCTCACCTGGGTCGGGGCCAAAAGCTTCTCGATCCGGATCGCCGACGCCTTGAACTCCGCCGTCCCCGCGATCGGGCAATTCGCCTCGATCGTCAGCTGGTTGGTGTCCACCTCGTCGGGAAAGTGCATGGTCATGAAGGCGAGCCCGGGCCGCAGGGCGGTGTCGACCCAGACGGGTGCCACCACGGATCCACGCCGTGAGGTCACCCGGACCTCCTCGCCGACGACGATTCCGTAGCGCTCCGCGTCCTCCGGGCACAGCTCGACGAACTCGCCGCGCCGCAGCGGGGAGGCGAAACTCCCGCTCTGCACACCGGTGTTGTAGGAGTCGAGCCGACGGCCGGTCGTCAGCCGGATCGGGTAGTCCTCGTCTGTGAGATCGACCGGCGGGTCGTGCCGGACGATCCCGAACGGCGCCCGCCTGCCTCGCCGCTCCGGCTCCTTCTCCCACAACCGGCCGTGCAGATAGGTGGGTTCGAGTCGCTCGGTGCTCGGACACGGCCACTGGATGCCCTGGTGCTCCGCCAGCCGGTCGTACGTCATGCCGTAGTGGTCCGGGGACACCGACCTCAGCTCGTTCCAGACCGCCTCGGCGTCCGCGTACTTCCACTCGTGACCGAGCCGTGCCGCCAGATCGCAGAGGATGTCGATGTCCTCGCGCGCCTCACCGGGCGGGGTGACGGCGCGCCGCACCCGCTGAACCCGCCGTTCGCTGTTGGTGGTTGTGCCGTTCGTCTCCGCCCAGCCGGCTGTCGCGGGCAGCACGACGTCCGCCAACTCGGCTGTCTTCGTGAGGAAGATGTCCTGCACGACGAGGAAGTCGAGGGCCCGCATACGGCGTACCGCCTGCTCGCTGTCGGCCTCCGACTGCGCGGGGTTCTCCCCGATGCAGTAGACGGCCTTCAGCGAGCCCTCCTCCATCGCCTCGAACATCTCCGTCAGGTTCAGCCCGTAGTGCGGCTCGATGACGGTGTCCCAGGCCGACTCGAACCTCAGCCGGGCGCCCGGGTCGAGGATGTCCTGGAAGCCGGGCAGCCGGTTGGGGATCGCCCCCATGTCACCGCCGCCCTGGACGTTGTTCTGCCCGCGCAGGGGCTGCAGACCGGAGCCGTACCGGCCCACGTGCCCGGTCAGCAGCGACAGGTTGATGAGCGCGCGCACGTTGTCCGTGCCGTTGTGGTGCTCGGTGATGCCGAGGGTCCAGCAGAGCTGGGCCCGCTCGGCGCGGGCATAGGCGTGCGCCAACTCCCTTATGGCGGCGGCCGGTACGCCCGTCACCTTCTGCGCGAGGGACAGCGTCCAGGGTTCGACCAGCGCCCGGTACTCCTCGAAGTCGCTGGTCGCCCGCTCGATGAACGCCTCGTTGACCAGACCCGCCTGGATGATCTCGCGGCCGATCGCGTGCGCCATCGGGATGTCCGTGCCCACGTTGAGGCCGAGCCAGCTCTCCGCCCACTCGGCGGTGGACGTCCGCCGCGGGTCGACCGCGTACATCCGGGCGCCGTTCCGGATGCCCTTCAGCGCATGCTGGAAGAAGATCGGATGGGCGAAACGGGCGTTGGAACCCCACATCACGATGACGTCGGTGTGCTCGATCTCCTCGTAGGACGACGTCCCGCCGCCGGAGCCGAAAGCGGCCGACAGGCCCGCGACGCTCGGGGCGTGGCAGGTGCGGTTGCACGAGTCGACGTTGTTGGTGCCCATGACGACCCGGGCGAACTTCTGGGCCACGTAGTTCATCTCGTTGGTCGCGCGGGCGCAGGAGAACATGCCGAACGCGCCGCGGTTGCGCTGCAGGCCCAGCGCGGTGCGCTCCAGGGCCTCCTCCCAACTCGCCTCACGGAAAGGCTCGTTGCGGGAGTCCCTGACCAGTGGTCGGGTGAGCCGGGTGTAGGTCTTCGGGGTCCGGTCGCGTTTCCTCATGCGGCACTCCTCAGCGCGAGCAGGTCCGAGATGGCGTGCACGGTGCGCAAGGTGGGCACCCGGACGCCGGTGATCTCCGCCAACTCGACGACGGCCGCGAGGAGGACGTCGAGTTCGAGCGGTTTGCCGCGCTCCAGGTCCTGGAGCGTGGAGGTGCGGTGGTCGCCGACCTTCTCCGCGCCCGCGAGCCGGCGTTCGATGGAGACGCCCACCTCGCAGCCGAGGGCCTCGGCGACGTCGAGCGTCTCGCGCATCATCGTCTCGATGACCTCGCGGGTGCCGCCGTGCAGGCACATCTGCCGCATGGTCGCGCGGGCGAGTGCGCTGATCGGGTTGAAGGAGATGTTGCCCAGCAGCTTGAGCCAGATGTCGTTGCGCAGGTCCGGCTCCACCGGGCACTTCAACCCGCCCGCCTGCATGGCCTCGCTGAGCGCCAGACAGCGCACCGAGACGCTCCGGTCGGGCTCGCCGACGGAGAACCGGGTGCCTTCCAAATGCCGTACGAGGCCCGGGCCTTCGAGCTCGGTGGCCGCGTAGACCACGCAGCCGACGGCCCGTTCGGGCGCGAGCACCGCACTGACCGCGCCGTCCGGGTCCACGCTCTCGACGCGTCGGCCGTCGTGGGGGCCGCGGTGCCGGTGGAAGTACCACCAGGGGATGCCGTTCTGGGCCGCGACGACTGCGGTGGAGTCGTGCAGCAGGGGCTCGATCAGCGGCCCGCACGCCGCGTACGAGTTTGCCTTGAGGCCGAGGAAGACGAAGTCGACCGGGCCGATCTCCGCCGGGTCGTCGGTGGCGTGGGCGCGGGCGGTGAAGTCGCCGCGCGGACTGAGCACCCGCACCCCGTTACGCCTCATGGCCGCGAGATGCGGTCCACGGGCGACGAGATGCACGTCGGCGCCTGCGCGGTGGAGCGCTGCACCGACGTAGGCGCCGATCGCACCGGCGCCGAGGACTGCGACTTTCATTGCGAGGGAGCTCCGTTCGGTCGAGGGTACCGAGGAACTGCCGAACTCTGTCGACGAAATATTGTCTACAGTATGGAGGTTGGGGCGGCAAGGGTTCGCGCAGCGTCGACGGCGGAGACTGCGGCCGAGGTGCCGCGGAAACCGGTCGGTCCGACCGTTCGCCGCAGCCCCCATACCGTTCAGCGAATGCCGTCGACGCGCCGCCTTCTCAACGCCCTTGCCGGTTCCTACTGTTCAGGATTTATGAGTCCCCCCGTCGCGCCGCCAGGCTGGAGCCGCTGGCTCGTCCCCCCGGCCGCCCTCTCGGTCCATCTCTCCATCGGCCAGGCCTACGCGTGGTCCGTGTTCAAACCGCCGCTGGAGTCCGCCCTCGACCTCAGCGGTACGCAGAGCGCGCTCCCGTTCCAGCTCGCCATCGTGATGCTCGGCCTCTCCGCGGCCTTCGGCGGCACGCTGGTGGAGCGCAACGGGCCGCGCTGGGCGATGACCGTCGCCCTGGTCTGCTTCTCGTCCGGCTTCCTGATCTCCGCGCTCGGCGCCGCCACCGAGCAGTACTGGCTGATCGTCCTCGGCTACGGCTTCGTCGGCGGAATCGGCCTCGGAATCGGTTACATCTCGCCCGTCTCCACACTGATCAAGTGGTTCCCGGACCGTCCCGGCATGGCCACCGGCATCGCCATCATGGGCTTCGGCGGTGGCGCGCTCATCGCCTCGCCCTGGTCGGCGCAGATGCTGGAGTCGTTCGGCTCCGACAGCTCCGGGATCGCGCTCGCGTTTCTCGTACACGGGCTTTCGTATGCGGTATTCATGACGCTGGGCGTCCTGCTGGTGCGGGTGCCGCGCGGCGAGCGGCCGGTCGCGGGCGCGCCGAGCGCGGTCGAGGGCGTGCAGGTCTCGGCGCGCAGCGCGGTGCGCACCCCGCAGTTCTGGTGCCTGTGGGTCGTGCTCTGCATGAACGTGACCGCGGGCATCGGCATCCTGGAGAAGGCCGCGCCGATGATCAAGGACTTCTTCGCCGACACCTCCACCCCTGTGTCGGTGACCGCGGCCGCCGGCTTCGTCGCCCTGCTGTCCGCGGCGAACATGGCCGGCCGGATCGGCTGGTCGTCGACCTCCGACCTGATCGGACGCAAGAACATCTACCGCGTGTACCTGGGCGCCGGCGCCCTGATGTACGCCCTGATCGCGCTCGTCGGCGACTCGTCGAAGCCGATCTTCGTCCTGTGCGCGCTGGTGATCCTCTCCTTCTACGGCGGCGGCTTCGCGACGATCCCCGCCTACCTCAAGGACCTGTTCGGCACCTACCAGGTCGGCGCGATCCACGGCCGCCTGCTCACCGCCTGGTCCACCGCCGGCGTCCTCGGCCCGCTGATCGTCAACTGGATAGCCGACCGGCAGGAGGAGGCCGGGAAACACGGCTCGTCGCTGTACACCCAGTCCCTGTTCATCATGATCGGGCTGCTGGCCGTCGGATTCGTCGCCAACGAACTCGTCCGGCCCGTCGACGCCCGTCACCACGTTCCCGCAGAGAGGAAGGCCGCCGATGTCGAACGACAGCAGCCCGAGTCCGCAGCCTGACCGGCGGCCGTTGATCGCCTTCGCCTGGTTGTGGGTGGGGGCGCCGCTCGCGTACGGGGTGTATGAGCTGGTACGGAAGGCGACGCAGTTGTTCACCGGGTAGCGGCAGCGGCACGGCGCGTGTTCGGCGGGAAGGCGTTCGGCGGCTGTTCGGGCGGCCTGGGGCTATGGGGAAGCCGACAACCTGGGAACCGGTTTCCTGTCGCTTCACGCGCCCTCGTACCGGTGAGTCACTGATCAGACTGGTGGATCCCGCTACCCACGGCAACGAGGGGGACCCCCCAATGAACGGCTCACGCATCGCCGCCGTCGGCCACTACCAGCCCGCCAAGGTGCTCACCAACGAGGATCTGGCGCGCCTGGTCGACACCAGTGACGAGTGGATCAGGAGCCGGGTGGGCATCCGCACGCGCCACATCGCCGGCCCCGACGAGCCCGTGGACGAGCTGGCCGCGCACGCCGCCGCCAAGGCCCTCGCGACGGCCGGCCTCACGCCGGGCGACATCGACCTGGTGCTGGTGGCGACCTCTACGGCCATCGACCGCTCGCCCAACATGGCAGCCCGGGTCGCGGCCCGCCTCGGCATCCCGGGGCCGGCCGCGATGGACGTCAACGTCGTCTGCGCCGGTTTCACGCACGCGCTGGCCACCGCCGACCACACCGTCCGGGCGGGCGCCGCGACCCGCGCCCTGGTGATCGGTGCCGACAAGATGTCCGAGGTGACCGACTGGAGCGACCGCACCACCTGCGTGCTCGTCGGCGACGGAGCGGGCGCCGCCGTGGTCGAGGCCTGTCCCGACGGCGTCGAGCCCGGCATCGCGCCCGTGCTGTGGGGATCGGTGCCCGAGATGGGGCACGCGGTGCGCATCGAGGGGCAGCCGCCGCGGTTCGCGCAGGAGGGGCAGAGCGTCTATCGCTGGGCCACCACCCAGCTGCCGCCCCTCGCCCGGCAGGCCTGTGAGCGGGCCGGACTCACGCCCGAGGACCTCGCGGCGGTCGTCCTGCACCAGGCGAACCTGCGCATCATCGAACCGCTCGCGCAGAAGATCGGCGCGGTCAACGCGGTGGTCGCGCGTGACGTCACCGAATCGGGTAACACCTCCGCCGCCAGCATTCCGCTCGCCTTCTCCAAGCTCGTCGAGCAGGGCGCGGTCTCCACGGGGGACCCGGTGCTGCTGTTCGGCTTCGGCGGCAATCTGTCGTACGCGGGACAGGTCGTGCGCTGCCCGTGAACGAGGGGCGGGACGCAGTCGGCGGGCCGGTCGTGCGGGTGGTCGCGGCATAGTGTGACGCGATCGACTGCTCCCGGCTCTGGTCTACTGTGCGCCGTAGACTGTAGACGAAAGACAATCGATACTCGGCTGTGGACAGTCGTACCCGTCGTTCGGCTGCGGACAGCCGATACGTCGATCGATCTGGCTTTCCGTCTGCAGTTGTCCGGTGTTGCTCAGGAGGGGGACCGACCGATGTTGTCGCCAGGACTGCCACAGGGTGCGGTGCCCAAGCTCGAACGGCCGGGCCCGCTGCGCGACCGCGTCTACGAGGCACTGCTCGAACTGATCACCACCCGCGCCCTCCAGCCCGGCCAGCACCTGGTCGAGAGTGAGCTCGCCACGCACCTCGGCGTCTCACGGCAGCCGGTGCGCGAGGCGCTGCAGCGGCTGAACACCGAGGGGTGGGTCGATCTCAGGCCCGCCCAGGGCGCGTTCGTGCACGAGCCGACCGAGGACGAGGCGGATCAACTCCTCACCGTTCGTACGCTGTTGGAGGCCGAGGCCGCGAGGCTCGCCGCAGCGCACGCGGACAAGGCCGGCATCGAGGCCCTGGACGAGATCGTGGCGCAGGGAATGATGGCCGTGGCCCGCGACGACGTGGACGCCGCGGTCGCCATGAACGCCCGCTTCCACGCGAAGGTCATCGAGCTGGCGGGCAACGCGGTCCTCGCGGAGCTGGCGTCACAGGTCGACCGCCGGGTGCGCTGGTACTACACGCCGGTCGCGCGCCAGCGCGGTCACCAGTCCTGGATCGAGCACCGCGATCTGATCGCCGCGATCGTCGCCCACGACGAGCAGTTGGCCACTCAGCTGATGCGTGAGCACACCGAGCACACCCGTCGCTCGTACCACGCCCGCGCCAAGTCCTGAGCACCTGCGGGGCGTCTGTCCCGCAGGCTTCCATCAGCGGCATGCTCCCATCGACACCCTTACCGGCACGGTGAGTTCGGCGACCGCCGATGCCCTGTGCCGGGGCTCCCGCCTGCCCCGGCACAGTGCACGCCTGCCGCAGCCGCAGCCGCAGCCGCAGCCGTATCGCATCGCACCGCTGTGCCAGATCTTTGTCCTGGGAGTGGAGAAAGTTGACGGCAATCCGTGCACATCTTCTTCCCAGGTTCGGCAGCCGCTGCTACGTTCCCTACGAAAGCCCGACGATGGTGGCCGAATTGAGGCGGGGAGGGGTTCGTGAGACGTATGACGGCACGACCCGCGAACGCTCATCAGGCCCGTCTGCTCAAGCTGTTGCGGGACAGCGGCCCCAACTCCCGTGCCCAACTGGGTGATCAGGTCGACCTGTCACGGTCCAAGCTGGCGGTGGAGGTGGACCGGCTCCTGGAGACGGGGCTGGTCGTGGCCGACGGACTCGCCGCCTCGCGTGGCGGCCGCCGCTCCCACAACGTCCGGCTCAACCCGGGGCTGCGCCTGCTCGGCGTCGACATCGGCGCGACCTCGGTCGACGTCGCCGTCACCAACGCCGAACTGGAGACCCTCGGACACCTCAACCAACCCCTCGACGTACGTGACGGCCCGGTCGCGGTCTTCGAGCAAGTCCTTTCCATGGCAGCGAAGTTGAGGGCGACGGGGCTCGCCGAAGGCTTCGACGGCGCCGGCATCGGCGTACCCGGGCCGGTCCGCTTCCCCGAAGGCGTGCCGGTCGCGCCGCCGATCATGCCGGGCTGGGACGGCTTCCCCGTACGGGAGGCGCTCAGCCAGGAACTCGGCTGCCCGGTCATGGTCGACAACGACGTGAACCTCATGGCGATGGGGGAGCAGCATGCGGGCGTCGCCCGTACCGTCGCCGACTTCCTCTGCGTCAAGATCGGCACCGGCATCGGCTGTGGCATCGTCGTCGGCGGCCAGGTCTACCGCGGTACCACCGGCAGCGCGGGGGACATCGGGCACATCCAGGCCGTGCCCGACGGCCGTCCGTGCGCCTGCGGCAACCGCGGTTGCCTGGAGGCCTACTTCAGCGGCGCGGCCCTGGCCCGCGACGCGGTGGAAGCGGTCCAGCAGGGCCGCTCGGCGGAACTCGCGGCACGGCTGGAGACGAACGGCGGCCTCACCGCCGTCGACGTCGCCGCCGCGGCCGCCGCGGGCGACGCCACCTCCCTCGAGATGATCCGGGACGGCGGCAATCGCGTCGGCCAGGTCATCGCCGGACTCGTCTCGTTCTTCAACCCCGGCCTGGTGGTGATCGGCGGCGGGGTGACCGGGCTCGGCCACACCCTGCTCGCCGCGATCCGCACCCAGGTGTACCGCCAGTCGCTGCCGCTCGCGACCGGCAACCTGCCCATCGTTCTGGGGGAGTTGGGCCCCACCGCCGGTGTGATCGGCGCGGCCCGACTGATCAGCGACCACCTGTTCTCACCCGCATAGACCAGCTGCCTGTCTCCTACCTGCCACCCGCTACCCGACACACGGTTTCGGCAAGCCCGCAGTCGATCCCGTTGACACGGTTCACCGGCACGCGTCCTGCTCGACCCTGCCCTGAGAACGACGACCTGTTCTGCCCTGACTCCGGCCCGCCCGCCCGCCGAGGGGAACCCACATGGCATCACCACCACCGCTGCTCAGCATGTCCGGCATCACCAAGTCCTTTCCCGGAGTACGGGCGTTGGACGGCGTCGACCTCGACGTCCAGGCCGGCGAAGTGCACTGTCTGCTCGGCCAGAACGGTGCCGGGAAGTCCACCCTCATCAAGGTCCTGGCCGGCGCGCACCAGCCCGACGACGGCGTCATCCGCTGGCAGGGCGACCCCGTCACGCTCCGTTCCCCCATTGCCGCCATGCGGCTGGGCATCGCCACCATCTACCAGGAACTCGACCTGGTGGAGCACCTTTCGGTGGCCGAGAACGTCCACCTGGGACATGAGCCCACGGCCGCCGGGTTCGTCGTACGGGGAAAGGCCGCCCGCGCCTCGACGGCCGTTCTGCTGAAGCGACTTGGGCACCCCGAGATCGATCCGGCGCGTCTGGTGGGCGAGTTGTCGGCGGCGCAGCAGCAGATCGTCTCGATGGCCCGGGCCCTCTCCCACGACGTACGGCTCATCGTGATGGACGAACCGTCCGCCGCCCTCGATCCCGACGAGGTCGACAACCTGTTCCGCATCGTCGGCGGCCTGACCACTGACGGAGTGGCTGTCGTCTACATCTCGCACCGCCTGGAGGAGATCCGCCGCATCGGCGACCGCGTGACCGTTCTGAAGGACGGACGGGCGGTGGCGGGCGGGCTGCCCGCCAAGGCGACGCCGACACGGGAGGTCGTGGCGTTGATGACGGGGCGCAACGTCGAGTACGTCTTCCCCGAGCGGCCGTCGGACGACGCGGCAGCCGCAGCTGCGGCCGGGTCCGGGAAGCCGGTGCTGGAGGTGCGAGGGCTCGCCCGGGACGGCGAGTTCGCGTCCCTCGACCTGACCGTGCGGCCCGGAGAGATCGTCGGGCTGGCCGGGTTGGTCGGCTCGGGACGCTCGGAGATCCTGGAGACGATCTACGGAGCGCGAAAGCCCAGCGCGGGGCAAGTCCTGGTCGACGGGCGGCCGTTGCGCCCCGGCAGTGTGCCCGCGGCCGTACGGGCCGGGCTCGGGCTCGCCCCCGAGGAGCGCAAGGCGCAGGCTCTGCTGATGCTGGAGTCCGTCACCCGCAACGTCTCCGTCTCCTCCATGTCCCGTTTCTCGCGCGGGGGTTGGATCGACCGGCGGGCCGAACGGGGGGCGGCGCGGGCCGCGACGCGTGAGCTGTCCCTACGCCCCGACAACCCGTCCGTCCCCGTGCGCACTCTGTCCGGCGGCAACCAGCAGAAGGCCGTCCTGGCCCGATGGCTGCTGCGCGGCTGCCGCGTGCTGCTGCTCGACGAGCCGACGCGCGGCGTCGACGTCGGCGCCCGCGCCGAACTGTATGCAGTCGTCCGTCGACTGGCGGACGAAGGCCTCGCCGTGCTGCTGGTCTCCAGCGAGGTGCCCGAGGTGCTCGGTCTCGCCGACCGTGTGCTGGTGCTCCGCGAGGGCCGCGTCGTCCACACGGCGCCCGCCCGTGAGCTGGACGAACACCGCGTACTCGATCTCGTCATGGAAGGAAGTCCGGCGTCATGACGCAGCCCGTCTCCCCACCGCGGGACAGCACCGACAAGGTGCCGCAGATCCCGCTTCCCGCCTGGCGCACCCTGATGTCCCGCACCGACGTCCGCACCCTCTCCCTGCTGGGCGTGCTCGCCGCGCTTGTCGTGATCGGCGGGATCACCAAGCCGGACGAGTTCCTCGACACCCGCAATCTGCAACTCGTCCTCACCCAGGCCTCGGTGATCGGCGTCGTCACCGTCGGCATGACCTTCGTCATCACCTCCGGGGGGATCGACCTCTCGGTCGGCGCGATCGTCGCCCTCTCCTCGGTGTGGGCCACCACGGTCGCCACCCAGGAATACGGTTTCGCGGGCATTTTCTTCACCGCGGTGATCGTCGGCGTGGGCTGCGGCCTGGTCAACGGACTGCTCATCGCTTACGGGGGGATGGTGCCGTTCATCGCGACGCTCGCCATGCTGGCCTCCGCCCGTGGCCTGGCGCTGCAGATCACGGACGGCCGGACGCAGATCGTGACGGTCGACGGCATCCTCGACCTGGGCGAGCGCGACTCGTATGTGCTCGGCGTCCCGCCGTTGGTGATCGTCTTCGCCATTGTGACGATCATCGGCTGGCTGGTGCTGAACCGCACCACCTTCGGCCGCCGCGCCGTCGCCGTCGGCGGCAACGCGGAGGCCGCCCGGCTCGCCGGCATCGACGTACGCCGCCAACGGCTCTACCTCTACCTGCTGTCCGGCCTGTGCTGCGGCATCGCGGCCTTCCTGCTGATCATCCTGTCCGGCTCGGGCCAGAACACCAACGGAAACCTCTACGAGCTCGACGCCATCGCGGCCGCGATCATCGGCGGCACGCTGCTCACCGGGGGCCGCGGCACCATCACCGGCTCCGTGCTCGGCGTACTGATCTTCACCACGATCACCAACATCTTCGCCCTGAACAACCTGCAGAGCGACGTCCAGCAGATCGCCAAGGGCGCGATCATCGTCGCTGCCGTGCTGGTCCAGCGCCGTACCGCGAGCACGACCTGAGGAAAGGGTTCACCGCCATGCCAGAGCCGACACCTTATCCGAGCCGCTTCACCAGTCGCAGAAACATGCTCTTCGGGGCCGCCGCCGTCTCCGCCGGCACCCTCCTCGTGGGTTGCACCAGCAACGAATCCAAGGACGAGGAACCGGCGGCGAACGATCAGCCGGCCGCCGACGACAAGCCCGGCAAGCAGGTCACCATCGGCTTCGCCGGACCGCAGGCCGACCACGGCTGGCTCAACGCCATCAACGACAACGCCACGAGCCGTGCGAAGAAGTACTCCGATGTGAGCCTGGAGATCACCGAGGGCTCGAACGACACCGCCCAGCAGATCGGCCAGATCGAGACCCTCATCAACAAGAAGGTCGACGTCCTGGTGGTACTGCCCGCCGACGGCAAGGCCCTCACCCAGGTCGGCCTGAAGGCGATGCGCGCGGGCATCCCCGTGGTCAACCTCGACCGGATCTTCAACACCCCCCAGGCGTACCGGTGTTGGGTCGGCGGAGACAACTACGGCATGGGGCTCAACGCAGGCCACTACATCGGCGAGAAACTCAAGGGCAAGCCCGACGCCCGGGTGATCGAGCTGGCCGGCCTGGACAACCTGGAGCTCACCAAACAGCGATCCAAGGGCTTCGACGACGCTCTGAAGAACTACCCCAACATCAAGAAGGTGGCCCGCCAGGCCGCCGAGTTCACGGTCGAGTCGGGGCAGGCCAAGATGGCCCAACTCCTGCAGGCCCAGCCCAAGTTCGACGCGTTGTGGAACCATGACGACGACCAGGGCGTGGGCGCGCTGCGCGCCATCGAGCAGGCCGGGCGCGACGACTTCATGATGGTCGGCGGCGCGGGCGCCCTGGCCGCCTTCCAGGCGATCAAGGCGGACAGCGGTGTCCTGAAGGCAACCGTTCTCTACCCGCCCACCATGGCCGCCTCCGCGATCGACCTCGCCCGCGCACTCGGCCAGGGCAAGGGCGTCGGAGGTCTCGCCGAGTACGAGATCCCCGCCTCGATCACCCTCTACTCGGCGGTCGTCGACAAGACCAACGTCGACCAGTACATGTCCACCGGCTTCAAGTAGGACGCGCCCGGTCCGACGGGCGGGAGCCGCCCACCGGGGACGGGTGCGGGCAGGGGCCGGGACAGGGGCACGGGGCACGGGTCAAGAGCACTGGACACGGGCCGTGGGCCGACGGGGGCGAGATCCGCGGCTTCCGGTGCGGAGCCATCAGCACCAGGCAGGCGCGTTCCAGGCGGCGCTGTCGGAGGCCGCGGGCTCCTCACCGTAGGCGCCACAGGTTGCCGACGGCCGGGGGCTGCCCGACGGACCGACGGAGCTCGGTGCTCGACAGACCGATGTGTCCGATGTCCCCGAAGGGCCGGCGTGTCCATCGGCCGACGTGCTCATCGGCCGAGGCGGCTGAGGCGGCTGAGGCGGCCGAGATTCGAGCGATCGCGGCCCGTCCTGGCGGGCTCCGCCCGAGACCCGGCCCCAGCGCCTCCCGGGCGGTGCCACCGGCTCCCGCCAGGGGTCCGTCGGCGGACGGTCCGCCCCTGAGCCCGACGGCGTCCCACCCCCCACCGTGCCACGACGACGAGGAGGACAACCGTATGGAACAGCCGCAGCAGTCAGCAGGACCGGAGGCCGGCAAGCCGCCGCTCCGCGTGGGGATGGTCGGTTACGCGTTCATGGGCGCCGCCCACTCCCAGGGCTGGCGCACCGCGGGTCGCGTCTTCGATCTGCCCCGCCGTCCGGTCCTCGCCGTGATCTGCGGCCGCGACGCCTCCGCCGTGCGCGCGGCGGCCGACCGGCACGGCTGGGCGGCGACCGAGACCGACTGGCGTGCCATGATCGCCCGGGACGACGTCGACCTCGTCGACATCTGCACCCCCGGCGACTCGCACGCCGAGATCGCCGTCGCCGCGCTGGCCGCCGGCAAGCACGTACTGTGCGAGAAGCCCCTCGCGAACACCGTCGAGGAAGCCGAGACCATGGCCCGCGCCGCCGAAACCGCCTACGAGCGCGGTCAGTTGGCGATGGTCGGCTTCAACTACCGTCGCGTCCCGGCCACCGCCCTGGCCCGGCGCATGGTCGCCGAGGGACGGCTGGGAACCCTGCGCCATGTGCGGGTGACATACCTTCAGGACTGGCTCGTGGACCCGGAGTTCCCGCTGACCTGGCGACTGCGCAGGGAACTGGCCGGCTCCGGGGCCCTCGGCGACCTCGGCGCGCACATCGTCGACCTCGCCCAACACCTGGCGGGGGAGCGGCTCGCCGGAGTCTCCGCGCTCACCGAGACCTTCGTACGGCAGCGGCCGCTGCCCGGCGGTCCGACGAGCGGGCTGAGCGCGACGTCCGCCGACGGCGTGGGCACGGTCACCGTCGACGACGCCGCGCTCTTCACCGGCCGCTTCACCTCCGGGGCGCTGGCCTCCTTCGAGGCGACCCGGTTCGCCACGGGCCGCAAGAACGCCCTGCGCCTTGAACTCAACGGTGAGCGCGGCTCGTTGGCGTTCGACCTGGAACGCCTCAACGAACTGTGGTTCCACGACGCCACCGAACCCGGCACGCACGCGGGCTTTCGCCGCATCCTCGTCACCGAACCCGACCACCCCTACCTGGACGCCTGGTGGCCGCCGGGCCATGGCCTCGGTTACGAGCACACGTTCGTCCACCAGGCCCGCGATCTGGTCCACGCCGTCGCCGAGGGCCACCGGCCCGAGCCGTCCTTCGCCGACGGGCTGCAGGTGCAGCGCGTCCTGGCGGCGGTCGAGGAGAGCGCCGAGAAGAACTCCGTCTACACCCCGATAGCGGACTGAGGACCGAGGAGGGCCTGGAGCATGCCACGCACATTCACACTCTTCACCGGCCAGTGGGCCGACCTGCCCCTGGAAGAGGTCTGCCGCCTCGCCCGCGACTTCGGCTACGACGGCCTCGAACTCGCCTGCTGGGGCGACCACTTCGAAGTGGACAAGGCGCTTGCGGATCCGGACTATGTGAAGTCCCGCCACCAACTCCTCGACAAGTACGGCCTCAAGTGCTGGGCCATCTCCAACCACCTGGTCGGGCAGGCGGTGTGCGACGCCATCATCGACGAACGCCACCAGGCCATCCTGCCCGCCCGCATCTGGGGCGACGGTGAGCCGGAGGGTGTGCGGCGGCGGGCCGCCGCCGAGATCGCCGACACCGCGAGGGCCGCGGCGGCCTTCGGGGTCGACACGGTGATCGGCTTCACCGGCTCCGCCATCTGGCACCTGGTCGCGATGTTCCCGCCCGCCCCCGAGTCGATGATCGCGCGCGGCTACGAGGACTTCGCCGAGCGCTGGAACCCGATCCTCGACGTCTTCGACGCGCAGGGCGTGCGGTTCGCGCACGAGGTCCACCCCAGCGAGATCGCATACGACTACTGGACGACCGTACGCACACTGGATGCAGTCGACCGTCGACCGGCTTTCGGCCTCAACTTCGACCCCAGTCACTTCGTGTGGCAGGACCTCGACCCGGTCGGCTTCCTGTGGGACTTCCGCGACCGCATCTACCACGTGGACTGCAAGGAGGCCCGCAAGCGCCTCGACGGTCGCAACGGCCGCCTCGGCTCCCATCTGCCCTGGGGCGACCCGCGCCGCGGCTGGGACTTCGTCTCCGCCGGCCACGGCGACGTCCCCTGGGAGGACGTCTTCCGCATGCTGCGCTCCATCGACTACCAGGGTCCGATCTCCGTGGAGTGGGAGGACGCCGGCATGGACCGACTGCAGGGCGCCCCGGAGGCCTTGACCCGCCTCAAGGCCTACGACTTCGAACCGCCGACCGCCGCTTTCGACGCGGCCTTCGGCAACTGAGCCCGAATCGGCATTCTCTGATCCTTCGTCAGAACTGATCAGTCACTGACGCTCCACCAGTCTCCGGGATGACGGCGCATCCCGGCGCACGCACCCGCCCGTACAACCAGCCCCTTCCTGGAGGCATCCGTGCACGGGAACGACCCCACCACCGGCACCCGCAGAGCCGAGACCCACAGACGACGCCCTTCGCTGCGCAGAGCGATCGCCCTCCTGAGCGGCGCGCTGCTGGCCGGCGCGTCCCTCACCCTCACCACACCCCAGGCCGGCGCAGCCGTCGCCGACCCGGTGGTCGCGGCCGCCGAGGACTTCCAGCAGGTCACGCTGGCCAAGGGGGAGGCCGAGGTCGGCGAGCCCATGTCGCTCGCGGTGCTGCCCGACCGCTCGGTCCTGCACACCTCACGCGACGGCGAACTCCGCATCACCGACGCCGCCGGCAACACCCGACTGGCGGGCAAGCTCGACGTCTACTCCCACGACGAGGAAGGCCTCCAAGGCATCGGCGTGGACCCGGAGTTCACGGCGAACCGCTTCATCTACCTCTACTACGCACCGCCGTTGGACACCCCGGCGGGCGACGCTCCCGAGACCGGAACGGCCGCCGACTTCGCTCCCTTCGACGGCGTCAACCGCCTCTCCCGCTTCGTGCTGAAGACGGACGGAACCCTCGACGCCGCGAGCGAGACGAAGATCCTCGACGTGCCCGCGTCGCGCGGCCTGTGCTGCCATGTCGGCGGTGACATCGACTTCGACGCGGCGGGAAACCTGTATCTGTCCACGGGCGACGACACTAACCCCTTCCAGTCGGACGGCTTCACACCGATCGACGATCGCGAAGGCCGCAACCCCGCCTTCGACGCCCGTCGTTCCTCCGGGAACACCAACGACCTGCGCGGCAAGATCCTGCGCATCAAGGTGAACGCCGACGGCTCCTACGCCATCCCCGACGGCAACCTCTTCGCGCCCGGCACGGACAGGACGCGGGCCGAGATCTATGCGATGGGGTTCCGCAACCCGTTCCGCTTCAGCGTCGACAAGGCCACCGGCATCCTCTACGTCGGCGACTACGGCCCCGACGCCGGCGCCGCCGATCCGGCCCGTGGACCGGCCGGTCAGGTCGAGTTCGCCCGCGTCACCGGCCCCGGCAACTTCGGGTGGCCGTTCTGCACGGGCGACAATGACCCGTATATCGCATACGATTTCGCGACCGGTGTCTCCGGCGCGCCCTTCGACTGCGACGCCCCGAAGAACACCTCGCCGCACAACACCGGCCTCACCGACCTGCCCCCGGCCCAGCCCGCCTGGATCCCGTACAACGGCCCGTCGGTACCCGACCTCGGCGACGGTTCGGAGTCCCCGATGGGCGGCCCCGTCTACCACTACGACGCCTCGCTCGACTCGCCGGTGAAGTTCCCGGAGGCCTACGACGGCGACTTCTTCGCCGGGGAGTTCGGCCGCCGCTGGATCAAGCGCATCACCAGCGACGCGAACGGCGCCGTGCAGTCGATCAACTCCGTCCCGTGGACCGGCACCCAGGTGATGGACATGGCGTTCGGGCCCGACGGCGCGCTGTACGTCCTCGACTACGGCACCGCCTGGTTCGGCGGCGACGAGCACTCGGGTCTGTACCGCATCGAGAACGCCACCGACGGCCACTCCCCGGTCGCCCAGGCCACGGCCGACCGCACGTCGGGACAGGCCTCTCTGAAGGTGCGTTTCTCCTCCGCCGGCACCACCGACCAGGACGGCGACGCGCTCACCTACAGCTGGGACTTCGGCGACGGCGGCACCTCGACGGCGGCGAACCCCACCCACAAGTACAAGAAGAACGGCACGTACACCGCGACCCTGACCGCCGAGGACGCCTCCGGCCGCACCGGCAGCGCGAGTGTGCAGATCGTCGTCGGAAACACGGCGCCCAAGGTGGTCCTGGAGACCCCGAAGGACGGGCAGCTGTTCAGCTTCGGCGACGCGATCCCGTTCAAGGTGAAGGTCACCGACCCTGAGGACGGCAGGGCGATCGACTGCTCCAAGGTCGAGGTCACCTTCGTCCTCGGCCATGACAGCCACGGCCACCCGGTGACGTCGGCGACCGGCTGCACCGGCACCCTCCAGACCAGTGCCGACGGCGGGCACGACGAGGACGCCAACATCTTCGGCGTCCTCGACGCGCAGTACACCGACGGCGGAGGCGGCGGCCAGGCCGCGCTCACCTCGCACGACCAGAGCGTTCTCCAGCCGCGCCACCGTCAGGCCGAGCACTTCGGCGACGCCTCCGGTGTCACGGTCATCTCCAAGGACGTCGCCCACGGCGGCAGGACGGTCGGCGACATCGACAACGGCGACTGGATCTCCTTCACGCCGTACGTCGTCAGCAACGCCAAGAAGATCACGGCACGCGTCTCCTCGGGCGGCGCGGGCGGACGGCTGGAGATCCGCGCCGGCTCGCCGACCGGCACCCTGCTCGGCAAGGCCGCTGTCCCGGTGACCGGCGGCTGGGAGACCTTCCAGGACGTCAGCGCCGACCTGTCCCGCACGCCGCGCGGCACCACCACGCTCTACCTCGTCTTCAAGGGCGGCTCCGGAGCTCTCTTCGACGTGGACGACTTCACCTTCACGACCGGCTGAGAGGAGGGCACGTGATGCCTGCAACCCGCAGACTGGCGACCGTGGCAGTGGGCGCGGCGCTGCTCCTCGGCAGCCTCTCGGGCCCGGCCGTGTCGCACTCCGGGACCGACGGGAAAGGGGACAGAGCGAAACGCGTGCTGGTCTTCTCGAAGACGGCCGGTTTCCGGCACGACTCGATCCCGGACGGTGTCACGGCGGTGCGGGAGCTCGGCGCGACGAGCGGCTTCGGGGTCGACGCGACGGAGGACGCCGGCGCGTTCACGCCGGCGAACCTGCGCCGCTACGACGCCGTCGTCTTCCTGTCGACGACCGGGGACGTCCTGGACGCCGCCCAACAGGCCGCCTTCGAGGGCTACATCCGGCACGGCGGCGGCTATGTCGGAGTCCACGCGGCGGCCGACACCGAGTACGACTGGGCGTTCTACGGCGGCCTCGTCGGCGCCTGGTTCGCGTCGCACCCGGCGATCCAGACCGCGACGGTCGACGTGGAGGACCGGGCCCACTCGGCGACCTCCGGACTCGATCGCACCTGGAGCCGCACCGACGAGTGGTACAACTACCGCTCCAATCCGCGCGAGCGGGTTCACGTCCTGGCCTCGCTCGACGAGTCGTCCTACACGGGCGGCACCATGAACGGCGACCATCCGATCGCCTGGTGCCAGACCTACCAGGGCGGCCGCGCCTTCTACACCGGGGGCGGTCACACGAAGGAGTCCTACGGGGATCCGGTATTCCGTAGACACCTGCTGGGCGGGATCCTGTATGCAGTCGACGGAATGCAGGCGGACTGTCGACCGGAGAACGGATACCGTCCACTGTTCGACGGTACGTCCCTGGAGGGCTGGCGACAGGCCGGACCCGGCTCCTTCACCCTCTCCGACGACGGCACGTTGACGTCGACGGGCGGCATGGGCCTGCTCTGGTACGCGGATCGGAGTTTCGGGGCGTACTCCCTGAAGCTCGACTGGAGAACCACGGCCGGCGCTCCGGGCGGCTCCGGCTCAGGCTCCGACGCCGGCTCCGGCTCCGGCTCCGGAGAGGACAACTCCGGTGTGTTCGTCGGCTTCCCGCCGTCGGACGACCCCTGGTCCGCCGTGAACAACGGATACGAGATCCAGATCGACGCCACCGACGTCCCCGAGCGAACCACCGGGTCCGTCTACGGCTTCCAGTCCGCCGACCTGAAGAAGCGGGACCGCGCGCTGAACGCGCCGGGGGAGTGGAACACGTACGAGATCCGCGTGGAGGGCGAACGCCTGCGCGTCTGGCTCAACGGCGTGAAGATCAACGATTTCACCAACACCGATCCGGCCCGGAGCCTGCGCGACGGACACCTCGGCCTGCAGAACCACGGAGCCGACGACCAGGTGTCCTTCCGTGACGTCCGGATCAAGGAACTGCCCGGCGGGGAACGGCCCGTACAGGGCGACTGAACGGCGGCGGGCGGGGGACGCCGGACCCCCGCCCGCCGTCACCACCCTGCCCTTTCCCAGCGGTGGACCTCCGGCCCGCCCTCCCGCTCTCCCGCTCTCCCGCCCTTCCTCCTCGTTCTCCGGGGTTCGCGCACGACAAGGAGGCTGCTCATGTCCGTGTCCCTCTCCCGTACCCCGCGCGTCGGCGTCTGGCTGATCGGGGCCCGAGGTTCCGTGGCCACGACGGTGGTCGCGGGACACGCCGCCGTCACGGCCGGCCTGCATCCGCCGACGGGCCTGGTCACCGAGACGCCCGCCTTCGCCGACACCGGCCTGCCAGCCCTGTCCCGCCTCGTGTTCGGCGGACACGACACGACCGACTGCCCCCTGCCCAAACGCGCCGAACAGCTCGCGGCCGGCGGAGTCCTCCCGTTCGGTCTCCCCACGGCGGTCGACGCGGAACTCACCGCCGCCGACCGGGAGATCAGACCCGGTGGCCCCGCCCCGGGGGACACCCGGACCGAGGAACAGCTGATCGCGGCCTTCGCCGCCGACATACGGGACTTCGTGCGACGGTCCGGGCTGGCGCGTGCGGTGGTGGTGAACGTGGCCTCCACGGAACCCGCGGCGACCGGCCCCGCGCTGCCGCCCAGCTCGCTGTACGCGGCGGCCGCCCTGCGCGCGGGCTGCCCGTACGTGAACTTCACCCCGTCCACGGGGCTGCACCATCCGGCGCTCGCCTCCCTGGCGGAGTCCAGCGGGCTGCCGTACGCGGGCCGCGACGGCAAGACCGGCCAGACGCTGCTGCGCTCCGCCCTCGGTCCGATGTTCGCCGGGCGGGCGCTCGCCGTCCGGGCCTGGTCCGGCGCCAACCTGCTGGGCGGCGGCGACGGAGCCGCCCTGGCCGACCCGGCCGCGGCCGAGGCGAAGAACGCGGGCAAGGAACGCGTCCTCGCCGACACGCTGGGCACCACTCCCGAGGGCCGGGTCCACATCGACGACGTCCCCGCCCTGGGGGAGTGGAAGACGGCCTGGGACCACGTCGCCTTCGACGGCTTCCTCGGCACCCGCATGATCCTCCAGACCATCTGGCAGGGCTGCGACTCCGCGCTCGCGGCGCCCCTCGTCCTCGATCTGGCCCGCCTCACCGCCCGGGCCCACGAAGTGGCCCTGTCCGGGCCGCTCGCCGAACTCGCCTACTTCTTCAAGGACCCCGTGGGCGACGCGTCGTCGGCCCTGGCCGAGCAGTACACGGAACTGGAGCGGTTCGCCCAGCGGTTGAAGGGCGCGCCCCGCGAATCCGGCGAATCCGGCGAATCGCGTGAAGGCGGCGAGGACGGCGGCGAGGCCGGCGGCCGCGGCGGACGGGAGACCCCCGACGCGCGGCGCGGGTCCGGCACGAGGTCCGGCGGGGAGACGGGGTGAGCGGGGTGAACGGGGTGAGCGGGGTGAACGGGGGCAGAAGGGCGACGCGGGGAGTCGTCGGATACACGGAGGCGGAGGCGGAGACCGCCCGGCCCCCGCTCCGCTTCGGCTACGGCACCAACGGCCTCGCCGATCTCCGCCTCGACGACGCCCTCGGCCTCCTCGCCGACCTCGGCTACGACGGCGTCGGACTGACGCTCGACCACATGCACCTCGACCCGCTCGCCCCGGACCTCGCCGCCCGCACCCGACGCCTCGCGCGGCGGCTGGACGCGCTCGGGCTCGGCGTCACCGTGGAGACCGGCGCCCGCTATGTCCTCGACCCGCGCCGCAAGCACGGGCCGTCCCTGCTGGACCCGGATCCGGACGACCGCGCCCGCCGCGTCGACCTGCTGCTGCGCGCCGTCCGGATCGCCGGCGACCTCGGCGCGCACGCCGTCCACTGCTTCAGCGGGACGACGCCGCCGGGCACCGACCCGGAGACGGCATGGCGGCGCCTCGCCGACACGCTCGCCCCCGTCCTGGACACCGCCGCAACCGCGGGCATCCCCCTCGCGATCGAGCCCGAGCCCGGCCACCTTCTCGCGACGCTCGCCGACTTCCACCGGCTGCGCCGCAGCCTCGGCGACCCGGCGTCCCTCGGCCTCACCCTCGACATCGGCCACTGCCAGTGCCTCGAACCACTCCCTCCCGCCGACTGCGTCCGCGCCGCCGGCCCCTGGCTGCGGCACGTCCAGATCGAGGACATGCGTCGTGACGTCCACGAACACCTCCCGCTCGGAGAGGGCGAGATCGACTTCCCGGCCGTCCTCGCGGCCCTGGCCGCCACCGGCTACCGCGGGCTGACGGTGGTCGAACTGCCCCGCCACTCCCACGCCGGCCCGCACTACGCCGAACTCTCCCTCCCGTTGCTCCGTCGCGCGGCGGCATGCGCCGAGGCCACCCACCGCACGTCCGCCGCCCCGCCTCCGGGTCGCCCCCACCCGGCCGCGGACCCGCCTGCCGCACCACCCGGCGAGCCCTCCGCCACCCCGGAAGGGAGCACCCCATGACCCACCCCCACGCCGCCCCGGCGACCCCGGAAGCGGAACGGACGGGCCCCACCCCTGCCCGCACTCCCCTCGACGCCCTGCGCAGCCAGCTCGACGCCCGGCTCGACGGCGCCGCTCGCGCCTGGTTCGGCCAGGCTCTCGACGAGGCTGCCGCCCACCCCGGCACCCACGGACCCATCTCCGTCTGGGAGTTGAGGCTCGCCGAGGCCGGACGCCGCTGCGGCGGTCGGTACGCCGACGCCGCCCGCGTGCTCATCCTCCACGCCGCCCGCGCCGACCCGGCCGCCCTGGCCCGCGTCTACTACCAGGGCACCGCCGACGAGCGGCGCGCGGTCCTGCACGCGCTGCCCCACCTGGTGCCCGGCCCCGAGGCCCGCCCGCTCGTCGAGGACGCCCTGCGCACCCACGACACCCGGCTCCTGGCCGCCGCGGTCGGCCCCTACGCGGCCCGCCACCTCGACGCCCATGCCTGGCGGCACGCCGTCCTGAAGTGCCTGTTCGTCGGGGTGCCCGTCGACGAGGTGGCAGGCCTCGAACAGCGCGCCCGCGCCGACGGCGAACTCGCCCGCATGCTCGGCGACTACGCCGCCGAACGCACCGCCGCCGGCCGCCCCGTACCCGGTGACCTGCAACGCGTCCTGGCGCTGACCGACACAGGCAGCCCCGCCGCGCCTGCCCCGCCCGCCATGCCCTCCCGCCCGACACCCCCTGCACAGACCACGCAGCCGTCACGCACCACCGGCCCGGACCGGGCAGGCGGCCCGGACGAGGCAGGCGGCCGGGACGAGGCAAGCAGCCCGGACCAGGCGCGCAGCCCCGGCCGCCCAGATCTCCACCGCCCAGATCTCCACCGCACGGACCTCCACGGCACGGGAAGTTTCCACCGCCCGGCCCACCCCCACGGCAAGGAGTCCTGATGCGCATCTTCGACCCCCACATCCACATGACCTCGCGCACCACCGACGACTACGAGGCGATGCAGGCGGCCGGTGTCCGTGCCGTCGTGGAGCCGTCGTTCTGGCTGGGCCAGCCCCGCACGTCCCCGGCGTCGTTCTTCGACTACTTCGACTCCCTCCTCGGGTGGGAGCCCTTCCGGGCCGCCCAGTACGGCATCGCCCATCACTGCACGCTCGCCCTCAACCCGAAGGAGGCGAACGACCCGCGCTGTGCGGCCGTCCTCCAGGAGCTGCCCCGCTACCTGGTCAAGGACCACGTCGTCGCCGTCGGCGAGATCGGCTACGACTCGATGACCCCCGCCGAGGACGCCGCGCTGGCCGCCCAGCTCCAGCTGGCCGCCGAGCACGCCCTGCCCGCGCTCGTGCACACCCCGCACCGCGACAAGCTCGCCGGTCTGCGCCGCACCGTCGACGTCGTGCGGGAGTCCGCCCTGTCCCCGGACCGGGTCCTGCTCGACCACCTCAACGAGACCACCGTGAAAGAGGCCAAGGACGCAGGCTGCTGGCTGGGCTTCTCCATCTATCCGGACACCAAGATGGACGAGCACCGCATGATCGAGATCCTGCGCGTCCACGGCCCCGAGAAGGCGCTGGTGAACTCGGCGGCGGACTGGGGCAGGAGCGACCCCCTCAAGACGCGCAGGGTCGCCGACCTGATGCTTGCGGAGGGCTTCTCCGAGGACGACGTCGATCTCGTCCTGTGGCGCAACCCCGTCGCCTTCTACGGCCTCAGCGGTCGGCTTCGGCTCGACGTGGCCACCCTCGACGCCACCCACGAGGGCAACTCCATCCTGCGCGGCGGGGAGTGAGCGATGCGCTTCCGCCACCCCGACGGCACGACCGTCCACCTCGCCTACTGCACCAACGTCCACCCCGCCGAGACCGTCGACGGCGTCCTCGCGCAACTCCGGGACCACTGCGAACCCGTCCGCCGCCGGCTCGGCCGCGACCGGCTCGGCATCGGCCTGTGGCTGGCCAGGGACGCAGCCCGCGCACTCGACGCCGACCCGGCGGCGCTGCGCGGGCTGCGCACCGAACTCGACCGGCGCGGCCTGGAGGTCGTCACCCTCAACGGCTTCCCCTATGAGGGCTTCGGCGCCGAGGAGGTCAAGTACCGGGTGTACAAGCCGGACTGGGCCGACCCCGAACGGCTCGAGCACACCACGGCCCTGGCCCGGGTCCTCGCCGGACTCCTCCCCGACGACGTCACCGAGGGCACCGTCTCCACCCTCCCGCTGGGCTGGCGCACCGCCTGGGACGCCGACCGCGCCGAGACAGCCCACACCGCCCTGGTCACCCTCGCCGAACGCCTCGACGCGCTGGCGGACCTGACCGGCCGCTCCGTCCGCGTCGGACTCGAACCGGAACCCGGCTGCATCATCGAGACCACCGCCGACGCCCTCACCCCGCTCACCGCGATCGCGCACGACCGCATCGGCGTCTGCGTCGACACCTGCCATCTCGCCACCTCCTTCGAAGACCCGGACACCGCCCTGGACGCGCTGGCCGAGGCCCGCGTCCCCATCGTCAAATCCCAGCTGTCAGCCGCCCTGCACGCCGAACACCCCCGTCTCCCAGCCGTCCGCGAAGCCCTCGCCAAGTTCGACGAACCCCGCTTCCTGCACCAGACCCGCACGGTCACCGCCACCCGAACCCCTTCCGCCACCGGAACCGCCTCCGCCCCCGCCCTGCACGGCACCGACGACCTCGGCGAGGCCCTCGCCGGCGGCGCCCTGCCCGACGGGACGCCCTGGCGCGCCCACTTCCACATCCCCCTGCACGCGGCCCCCGTCGCGCCCCTCACCGCGACGCTCCCGGTGCTCAAGGCCGCGCTGACCCGCCTCGTCGGCGGCCCGCACCCGCTCACCCGGCACCTCGAGGTCGAGACCTACACCTGGCAGGCACTCCCACCCGAGCTGCGTCCGCGCGCCCGGTCCCAGCTCGCCGACGGCATCGCCGCCGAACTCGCCTTCGCCCGCGACCTCCTGACGGACCTCGGCCTCAAGGAGCTGCCGTGACGGCCCACAGCACAGCGGCCCCCACCCCACTCCTCGTCCTGGACGTCGTAGGTCTCACCCCCCGTCTCCTCGACCACATGCCCCACCTCCGGGCGCTCTCCCGGGCCGGCTCCCGGGCCGCGCTCGGGACCGTCCTGCCCGCCGTCACCTGCGCCGCCCAGTCCACCTTCCTCACCGGCACCCACCCCGCCGAGCACGGCATCGTCGGCAACGGCTGGTACTTCCGCGAGCTCGGCGACGTCCTGCTGTGGCGCCAGCACAACGGACTCGTCGCCGGGGACAAACTGTGGGACGCCGCCCGCCGCGCCCACCCCGGCTACACGGTCGCCAACATCTGCTGGTGGTACGCGATGGGCGCCGACACCGACATCACCGTCACCCCTCGTCCGATCTACTATTCCGACGGCCGCAAGGAACCCGACTGCTACACGCGGCCCGCGGCGCTGCACGACGAACTCACCGCCGCGTTCGGCACCTTCCCCCTCTTCCGCTTCTGGGGCCCCGGCGCGGACCTGACGTCCAGCCGCTGGATCATCGCCGCCACCCGCCACATCATCCGCACCCGTCACCCTGATCTGACGCTCTGCTACCTCCCTCACCTCGACTACGACCTGCAGCGCCACGGCCCCGACGACCCCCGCTCCCTGAAGGCCGCCGGCGACCTGGACCGGGCCCTGGCCCCGCTCCTGGCCGACGCGCGCGCCGAGGGCCGTACCGTCGTCGCGCTCTCCGAGTACGGCATCACCCCGGTGAGCCGGCCCGTGGACGTCAACCGCGCCCTGCGCCGCGCCGGACTGCTGGAGGTGCACACCCAGGACGGCATGGAGTACCTCGACCCCATGGCGTCCCGCGCGTTCGCCGTCGCCGACCACCAGATCGCCCATGTCTACGTGCGCCGCCCCGAGGACCTGGACGCCGTCCGCGCCGTGCTCGCCGATCTGCCCGGCATCGAGCAACTCCTCGACGACGAGGGCAAGAAGGCGCACCACCTCGACCATCCGCGCTCCGGCGAACTCGTCGCGGTGGCGGAGCCGGACGCCTGGTTCACGTACTACTACTGGCTCGACGACGCCCGCGCGCCCGACTTCGCACGCCTCGTCGAGATCCACCGCAAACCCGGCTACGACCCGGTCGAGCTGTTCATAGACCCCCATGACCCCTATGCGAAGGTCAAGGCGGCCACGGCGCTGGCCCGCAAGAAGCTCGGCATGCGCTACCGCATGGCGGTCGTGCCTCTCGATCCCTCACCTGTTCGCGGCAGCCACGGCCGCCTTCCCACGAGCGACGACGACGGTCCGCTCCTCATCTGCTCCACCCCCCGCGCTGTATCCGGCCGCGTCGCGGCCACCGAAGTGAAATCCCTGCTGCTCGACCTGGCCGGCCTCGGCTGACGAGACCTGACAAGCCGTGACGAGCGACTACAGAAAGTGAAGCACGCGCCACTGACAACGCGTCCGCCGCACGCTCCACGCGCTTTTGACCTGGGAGTTTCCTTGGCACGCCACGGGCCCGACCCGGGCGCGAGCGGCAGACCGCCCGGCACCCGCCACCGCTGAACACCGACCCGAAAGAGAGAAACCGTGACCGCGTTCAACGACGAATCCGGAACCGGCGACGCCCTGCGTCGCGCTCTCGGCGTCAACCGCCGCCGTTTCCTCAGCACCTGCACCGCCGCCGCGACCGCGGTGATCGCCGCCCCCGTCCTCGGCGCCGCACCCGCCGCGGCCCAGGCACAGGACCGGGGCAGAGGCCACGACCACGGCGGCGAGACACTCGTCCCCGCCGACCGGCGCGGCATCATCCTGTACACCGTCCGCGACGCGACGGGCCGCGACCCGCTCGCCACCGACCTGCCCTCCGGCTTCCGCGAGGTCTTCAAGCAGCTCTCGCGATTCGGCTACCGGCAGGTGGAGTTCGCCGGATACGGCCAGCACGCCAACGCCCCGGGCGGCGCGAGCCTGGAGTCCGTCGCAGGCGCCAGGCTGCTGCGCGGGTGGCTCGACGACCACGGGCTGCGCGCGCAGGGCAACCACGGCTTCATACCGCCGTCCTGGCCGCTCACCACGGCCGATCTGGACACCTTCAAGAAGCACCTGGAGATCGCCAACATCCTCGGCATGGCGCACATGGGCACCGGCGGCGACCCCACCGGCAGCTCCTACCGGGCCGACTGGGACGTGGCCGCCGACAAGTGGAACGCGCTGGGCCGCATCGCCCGCCGCGAGGGCATCAAGCTCTACACCCACAACCACGACGCGGCGTACGGCTTCCTGCTCGACGGGGGTCCGTCGGACGCCCAGGGCCGCCCGACCCGCAGCTCCGGCATCCGGAAGCTGGAGTACTTCCTGAAGGTCACCGACCCGAAGTCGGTCTGGCTGGAGATGGACGTCTTCTGGGCGCACGTGGCCCAGTACAAGTTCCACACGTACACCGCCCACGACGGCTCCGTCCGGGAGAAGGTCTTCGACCCGGCGGGGCTCGTCGCCTGCAACAACAAGCGCTACCCGCTCTTCCACGCCAAGGACGGCACGGTCAACACGACGAACGGCATGGGGTACGACATGGTGCCGTTCGGCGCCGGCGTGATCGACTACCGGACGTTCTTCTCGCGCGTCGGCGAGCGGGACTACCACAACCCGATGGTCGAGCAGGACAACGCCCCGAGCGCCACCGACCCCGCGCAGTCGCTGGCGTACGCGAAGATCGGCTACGACAACCTGGCGGCGCTGCGCAAGAAGCGCCACTGACGACACGCCGGACGGCCCTCCCCGCGACATGCCGCGTGGGGAGGGCCGTCCGGCCGTCCGGTGCCTGTCCGCCGGAGGGCGGCGAAGCCGTGCGGTCAGCTCGCGGGCCGCGGTTGCGGAGCCCGGTTCGCCCGACTCGTCCGCCCCGGCCGCCGCAGCGTCGTCTCAATCCGTCTCACGCCGTCTCCTCGCCGAGCGGCTGCGGGTTGGGAGCGATGCGCTGTGCTTTCGGCCGGCCCGGGGCCTTCAGGAAGGTGGCCAGGACGGCGGAGGCGAGCCCGATGGAACCGGCGATGACGAACGCGCCCTCGTAGTCCCACACGCCGACCACGATGGAGCCCACGCCGGAGCCCACGAGACCCGAGATCAGCTTGGAGCTGTAGACCATCCCGTAGTTGGTGGCGTTGTTGTTCTCGCCGAAGTAGTCCGCCGTCATGGCGGCGAACAGCGGGAAGATCGCGCCGCCGCCGAAGCCGGAGACCATGGAGCAGAACAGGAAGAACGGCATGCTGCCCATCTGGCCGGAGATCAGCACGCCGAACTGCGCGGTGCCGAGCACGATGCACACGATGATCAGGGTGTTGCGCCGCCCGTAGCGGTCCGATATCCAGCCGATGACACCGCGCCCGGTGCCGTTGACGATGGCCTTCAGGGACATCGCCGTGGCCACGATCCCGCCCGCGAAGCCCATGTCCTTGCCGAACGGCACCTGGAAGGCGATGCCGAAGATGTTGATGCCGGCCGTGCACAGCAGGCAGAACCACATCATCCACAGGACGGGGGTACGAGCGGCCTCCCTGGGGGTGTACTGCTTGACCGCCGGCGGGTTCTTCTCCAGGGCCCGGCGGATCTTCGGGTCGTCGGTGGCCCTCAGCGGGTCCACGTGCGGCGGCCACCAGTTCTTCGGCGGGTCCTTGAAGAACCACCCGGCGAACGCCACGACCGAGCAGCAGATGACGCCCACCATGACCAGGACGCTCTTGTAGTTGCTCAGGTCCATGTACGAGGTGAACAGGAAGACGAAGGGCACCGAGCCGTAGGCGAAACCGCCGTTGACCATGCCGGTCTTGCCGCCCTTGCGCTCCGGATACCACTTGCCGACCATGTTCACGCACGTCGCGTAGACGAGACCGGCGCCGATGCCGCTGAACATGCCGAAGCCGATGTAGGCGACGATCACATGCGGCGCGAAGGCCAGCGAGAGATACCCCAGGACCGTGCCCAGCGCGCCCAGCAGCATCGCGTACCGCGCGGGGAGCCTGCCGCTCTCCCGCAGCTGCCCGGCGGGGAAGGCGACGGCGGCCTGGAAGAACACCCAGACGCCCATCAGCCAGAAGATGTGCCCACTGCTCCACAGATGGGCCTCGTGCAGGGTGTCCTCGGCGGACGTGAACGCGTACTCCGAAGAGCTGATGCCCAGCATGCCCATCCACGGGAAGAGCACCATGGTCCATCGTGGCCGTCCCATGATGTCCCGGTCGGTCTCCCCGAGCCGGTACACGCGGCCGTTGCGGTCCGCCACCTCCCGGTAGGGGAGGGAGGTCGAGATGTCGGTGGTTGTCATGTGTGTCGCACCCCTAGCGTCGAAAGTTCTGGCCAGCGCCCCCTGTCCAATGCCTTTCGTGCGCGCACGGGTCCCGGGGGCGGCCGACGCGCACCCGTCGGCCGCCCCCGCCCTCGCTCACCTCATGACGGCGCTCCCAACAGTCCTGCCGCCCGCGCCCAGCGATACTTCGCACCGAGCACGGCCACCGGCTTCTCGGTCGTGTACGGGTACGCCACGACCCCCCGCTCGTACAGGTACTGACAGGCCTCCTCGACCTCGACGTCACCCGCGAGCGACGCCACGACGGGCTTCTCGATGCCGCGTTCGCGGAATTCGGCCACCACGCGCGCGGTGAGCTCCGCGAAGACCATCGGGGGAGTGACGATCGTGTGCCAGTAGCCGAGCACCAGCGCATGGATGCGCGGGTCCTCCAGCCCCAGCCGGATCGTCGCCTCGTACGTGGACGGCGGCTCGCCCCCGGTGATGTCCACCGGGTTGCCCGCCGCACCGAACGGCGGGATGAACTTCCTGAAGGCCGCGTCGAGATCCGGCGGGATCTCCATGAGCGACAGACCGTTGTCGATCACCGCGTCCGAGAGGAGCACACCGCTGCCGCCGGCCCCGGTGACGATGACGATGTTGTCGCCCTTGGGGGTGGGAAGCACCGGCAACGCGCGCGCGTACTCCAGCATGTCGTTCAGCCCGGGAGCCCTGATGACGCCGGCCTGTTTCAGGATGTCGTCGTACACGGCGTCGTCGCCCGCGAGCGCGCCCGTGTGCGAACCGGCCGCCCTGGCGCCCGCCGCCGTTCGGCCCGCCTTGAGGACGACGACCGGTTTCTTCGGCACGGTCGCCCGCGCGGCCTCCACGAAGGCGCGCCCGTCCTTGAGGTCCTCCAGGTGCATCGCGATGCAGTCGGTGTGCGGGTCCTCGCCGAACCAGGTCAGCAGGTCGTCCTCGTCCAGGTCCGACTTGTTGCCGAGCCCCACGATCGCCGACACGCCCGTCCTGGTGGTGCGCGCGAAGCCCAGGATGGCCATCCCGATGCCACCGGACTGCGAGGTCAGCGCGACCCCGCCCTTGACGTCGTACGGAGTGCAGAACGTGGCGCACAGGTCCTGCCAGGTCGAGTAGTAGCCGTAGATGTTCGGCCCGAGCAGCCGGACGCCGTAGCGCTCGGCGATGGCCACGATCTCGTCCTGGAGCGCGTGTTCCCCGGTCTCCGCGAACCCGGAGGGGATCAGCACGGCGTTCGGGATGTTCTTGCGTCCCACCTCCTCCAGGGCCGCGGCCACGAACTTGGCGGGTATCGCGAAGACCGCCACATCCACCTCTCCGGGAACGTCGGTGACACTCTTGTACGCCTTGCGGCCCACGATGTCATCGGCCCGGGGGTTCACCGGATGGATGTCCCCGGCGAAGCCGCCGTCGACGAGGTTGCGCATCACCGAGTTGCCGATCTTGCCCTGCTCGTTGGAGGCGCCGATCACGGCCACGGAGTTCGGCTGCATCAGCCGGCGCATCGAGGTGAGGATCTCCGCGCGCGTGTAGCGACGCCGTTCCTTGACGGGCGCGTCGGACAGGATCACCCGGATGTCGGCGGCGACCGCGCCCTCGGGCGTGGCGATCACCGGGTTGAGGTCCACCTCGGCGATCTCCGGGAAGTCCGCGACCAGTCGGGAGACCCGCCGGATCTGCTCGGCGATCGCCCACCGGTCCACGGCCGCCTGTCCGCGCACCCCGCGCAGGATCTCCGCCGCCCGGATCGAGTCCAGCATCGACAGCGCCTCGTCGGCGTCCACGGGAGCCAGCCGGAACGTGACGTCCTTGAGCACCTCCACGAGCACCCCGCCGAGCCCGAACGCCACGACCTTGCCGAACGTCGGGTCGGTGACCGCGCCGACGATGACCTCCAGGCCCTGCGGCAGCAGCTCCTGGATCTGCACGCCCTCGATCCGGGCGGCGGCGTCGTACGCGCGCGCGTTCTCGACGATCGCGTGGAACGCCGCCCGCACGTCCGACGCGCCCTGCACCCCGACGACCACTCCGCCGGCGTCGGTCTTGTGCAGGATGTCCGGCGAGACGATCTTCATCACCACGGGCCCGCCGAAGCGCGCCGCGTACGCGACGGCCTCCTCGACGTCCCTCGCCAGCTCCTCGCCCGGCACGGCGATCCCGTACGCGTCGGCGATCACCTTGCCCTCGGGCGCGGTCAGCGCGGTCCGTCCCTCGGCCCGCACCGCGTCGAGCAGTGCGCGCACCCTCGGCGCCCGGTCCTCGGCCATCACGTCAGATCACCCCGTTCGACTTGAGCAGGCGCAGTTCCTCGTCCCCGAGGCCGAGCTCGCCGATGTAGACCTCTTCGTTGTGCTCGCCGAGCAGCGGTGAGCCGGTCACCTCGACGGGGGAGTCGGAGAGCTTCAGGGGACTGCCCACGGTCACGAACTCGCCGCGCTGCGGGTGCGCCACGCGGACCACCATCTCGTTGGCGGCCAGCGACTCGTCCTCGATGATCTCCCTGGTGGACAGGATCGGTCCGCACGGGATGTTGTGGGAGTTGAGCTTCTCCAGCACCTCCCACTTGGGCAGGGTCGAGGACCACTCCTCGATCAGCTGGAACATCTTGGTGAGCTTGGGCAGCCGGGCCTCGGGCGTCGCCCACTCGGGGTCGTCGGCCAGCTCGGGCCGGCCGACGAGCTCGCTGATCGGCCGCCAGCCGACGGGCTGCACGATGACGTACACGTAGTCGTTGGGGCCGCCCGGCGCGCACTTGACCGCCCAGCCGGGCTGGCCGCCGCCGGACGCGTTTCCGGACCGGGGAACCTCGTCGCCGAAGTCGTCGTTGGGATATTCGGCGAGCGGTCCATGGGCCAGGCGCTGCTGGTCGCGCAACTTCACCCGGCAGAGGTTGAGCACGGCATGCTGCATGGCCACGTTGACCCGCTGCCCACGCCCGGTGTTCTCCCGCTGGTACAGCGCCGCGAGAATCCCCGCGACGGCGTGCACACCCGTCCCCGAGTCCCCGATCTGGGCCCCCGTCGCCAGCGGCGGCCCGTCCTCGAAACCGGTGGTCGACATCGACCCGCCCATGGCCTGAGCGACGACCTCGTACGCCTTGAAGTCGGTGTACGGGCCGTCCCCGAACCCCTTGATGGAGGCATAGACGATCCGCGGATTGATCTCCTGGATGCGGTCCCAGGTGAAGCCCATACGGTCGACCGCGCCCGGACCGAAGTTCTCGACCATGACGTCGGAGCGCCGGATCAGCTCGGTGAGGATCTCCTTGCCGCGCTCGGTCTTGGTGTTGAGGGTGATGCTCCGCTTGTTGCAGTTGAGCATCGTGAAGTAGAGGGAGTCGACGTCCGGGAGGTCGCGCAACTGCTTGCGCGTGATGTCGCCGGAGGGCGCCTCCAGCTTGACGACGTCCGCACCGAGCCAGGCGAGCAGCTGGGTCGCGGACGGGCCCGACTGGACGTGCGTCATGTCGAGGACGCGGATGCCTTCGAGAGCCTTGCCGGCCGTTCCTGTGATGGGGGTCATCGGGGGCACCTCACTTGTACATCGTCTGGTTCATCGTTCCGGGGGCGTAGGCGTCCGGGTCGACCCAGACGTTGATCAGCGACGGCTTGCCCGACTCGCGGGCGCGCTGCAGGGCGGGTCCGATGTCGGCGGGGTCGCGCACCTCCTCGCCGTGACCGCCCAGCATCTGCGCGAACTTGTCGTAGTGGACGTCGCCGAGGGTGTTGCCGACCCGCGCGCGCTCAGGGCCGTACTTGGCGGCCTGGCCGTAGCGGATCTGGTTCATGGAGGAGTTGTTGCCGACGATGCCGACGAACGGGAGGGCGTAACGCACAAGGGTCTCGAAGTCCCAGCCGGTCAGGGAGAACGCGCCGTCGCCGAAGAGGGCGACGACCTCCTTGTCGGGCCGCGCCTGCTTGGCGGCGAGCACGAAGGGGACGCCGACGCCGAGGGTGCCCAGCGGGCCCGGGTCCATCCAGTGGCCCGGCGACTTGGGCTGCACGACCTGCCCGGAGAAGGTGACGATGTCGCCGCCGTCGCCGATGTAGATCGAGTCCTCGGTGAGGAAGTCGTTGATCTCGCTGACCAGGCGGTAGGGGTGGATGGGCGAGGAGTCCGAGCGCAGCTGCGGGAGCCGCTTGTCGATGGCGGTCTGCTCGGCGGCGCGCAGCTCGTCGAGCCACTCCTTGCGCCTGGACGCCCCGCCGTTGACGCGACCCGTGGCGGCCTCGGCGACGGACTTCAGCACGAGTCCCGCATCGCCGACGATCCCGAGGTCGATGTCGCGGTTCTTGCCGACCGTGCGGTAGTCGAGGTCGATCTGGACGACGGTCGCGTCCGGCGACAGCCGCTTGCCGTAGCCCATGCGGAAGTCGAAGGGCGTGCCGACGATCACGATCACGTCGGCGTTCGAGAAGGCGTAGCGGCGCGACAGCTGGAAGTGGTGCGGGTCGCCGGGGGGCAGGGTGCCGCGGGCGGCGCCGTTCATGTACGCCGGGATGTTCAGCGTCCGCACCAGGTCGATGGCCGCTTCGGTGCCCCGCGTCGTCCACACCTGGCTGCCGAGCAGGATCGCGGGCTTCTCGGCGTGCACCAGCAGGTCGGCGAGTTTCTCGACGGCTTCGGGGTCGCCGGCCGAGCGGGTGGAGGCCCGGTAGGCGCCGGGCCTCGGCACACGCGCCTTGGCCACGGGCACCTTGGCGTCCAGGACGTCGCGTGGGATCTCCAGGAAGGAGGGCCCGGGCGCGCCGTGGTAGCACTCGCGGAACGCCATCGACACCATGTCCGCCGCGCGTGCCGTGTCCGGCACGGCCGCCGCGAACTTGGTGATCGGCGTCATCATGTCGACGTGCGGAAGGTCCTGCAGGGACCCCATCTTGTGCTGGGTGAGCGCCCCCTGGCCGCCGATGAGCAGCATCGGGGACTCCGCGCGGAAGGCGTTGGCGACGCCGGTCACGGCGTCGGTGGTGCCGGGCCCGGCGGTGACGACCGCGCAGCCGGGCTTGCCGGTGATGCGTGCATAGCCGTCGGCGGCGTGGGCGGCGACCTGTTCGTGGCGTACGTCGACGACTTCTATGCCCTCGTCTACGCAGCCGTCGTAGATGTCGATGATGTGGCCGCCGCACAAGGTGTAGATGCGGTCGACCCCCTCTGCCTTCAGCGCCTTGGCAACGAGATGACCACCGGAAATCATGTCCTGGGTGTCGTCGGGCATGGCGAAGTCCCGTCCCTTCGTAGGGGGTTGGCAGGCTCTCGCGGTACATTGCATACAGTCGACGAATACTGTATGAAGCTTGTTATCCCGCATCCGATGGGTGGTGTCCAGGGGGCGTGCGGCACTTTTAGGTCAGGAGCCGAGATGGACCTGTTCGAGCACCAGGCAAGGGAACTCTTCGAAGAACACGGCATATCGACGCCGAGGGCGGAGGTCGCCGACTCGGCCAAGGAAGCGCGCGAGATCGCCCGAAGGCTGGGCGGTCGTGTGGTGGTGAAGGCCCAGGTCAAGACGGGTGGCCGTGGCAAGGCGGGCGGGGTGAAGCTCGCCGCGGACCCGGCCGCCGCCGAGATAACGGCCCGTCAGATCCTCGGCATGGACATCAAGGGGCACACGGTCGGCAAGGTCATGCTGGCCCAACCCGTGCAGATCGACAGCGAGTTCTACGTCTCCTACGTCCTCGACCGCGCGGCGGGCGGCTTCCTCGCGATCGCCTCCGCGGAGGGCGGCATGGACATCGAGGAGGTCGCCGCGAGCCGACCGGAGGCCGTCGCCCGGATCCACATCGACCCGGCCGAGGGCGTCACTCCCGCCAGGGCGAGCGAGATCGCCGAGGCGGCCGGACTCCCGCCGCAGACCGTCGACGTCCTCGTACGGCTGTGGCAGGTGCTGGTCCGCGAGGACGCCGTCCTCGTCGAGGTGAACCCGCTCGTGCGCACCGCGCAGGGGCAGATCCTCGCCCTCGACGGAAAGGTCACTCTCGACGACAACGCCCGCTTCCGACAGGAGCGTTGGGGAGCCGAGAGCGCCGCGCACGGCGACCCGCTGGAGGCGGCGGCCGCGGCCAAGGGCCTCAACTACGTGAAACTCGACGGCGAGGTCGGCATCATCGGCAACGGCGCCGGCCTCGTCATGTCGACCCTGGACGTGGTCGCGGGCTGCGGCGCCCGCCCCGCGAACTTCCTCGACATCGGCGGCGGGGCATCCGCCCAGACCATGGCCGACGGCCTGTCGGTCATCCTCTCCGACCCGGCCGTGCAGTCGGTCTTCGTCAACGTCTTCGGCGGCATCACCGCGTGCGACGCGGTCGCCGAGGGCATCGTCCGCGCCCTGGACACCGTACGGCTGACCAAGCCGCTCGTCGTCCGGCTCGACGGCAACAACGCGGCCCGGGGGCGCGCGATCCTCGACGAGCACCGGCATCCCCTGGTCCACCAGGCCACCACCATGGACGGCGCCGCCCGCCGCGCCGCCCAACTCGCCACCGCAGCCTGAGGAGTCGACGCCATGGCCATCTACCTCACCAAGGAGAGCAAGGTCCTCGTCCAGGGCATGACCGGCGGCGAGGGCATGAAGCACACCCGGCGCATGCTCGCGGCCGGCACGGACGTCGTCGGCGGAGTCAACCCCCGCAAGGCGGGCCGCACCGTCGACTTCGACGAGCGGGCCGTACCCGTCTTCGGGTCGGTCGCCGACGGTATGCGGTCGACCGGTGCCGACGTCAGCGTCGTCTTCGTGCCGCCCGCCTTCGTCAAGGCGGCGGTGACCGAGGCCGCCGACGCCGGCATCGGCCTCGCCGTCGTCATCACCGAGGGCGTCCCGGTCCACGACGCCGTCTCCTTCACGGCCCACGCCACGGCACGCGGGACGCGGATCATCGGCCCCAACTGCCCCGGCCTGATCACCCCCGGCCAGTCCAACGCGGGCATCATCCCGGCCGACATCACCAAGCCGGGCCGCATCGGACTGGTCTCCAAGTCCGGCACCCTCACCTACCAACTCATGTACGAGCTGCGCGACATCGGCTTCTCGACCTGCGTCGGCATCGGCGGCGACCCGGTGGTCGGCACCAGCCACATCGACTGCCTGGCCGCCTTCGAGGCGGACCCCGACACCGAACTCGTCGTCCTCATCGGCGAGATCGGCGGCGACGCCGAGGAACGAGCCGCCGCCTACATCCGCGAGCACGTCACCAAGCCCGTCGTCGGCTACATCGCCGGCTTCACCGCGCCCGAGGGCAAGACCATGGGGCACGCCGGCGCGATCGTGTCCGGTTCCTCGGGGACCGCGCGGGCGAAGAAGGAGGCGCTGGAGGCGGCCGGCGTCCGGGTGGGCGCCACCCCGACCGAGACCGCCCGCCTCGCACTCGCCGCACTCGAAGAACGAGCGTGACGTCCCCCGAAGCATGACGTCCCCCGAGACATGACGACCCTCGAACCATGACGACCCTCGAAACATCACGTACGCACCCGCCCCCGACTGTGCACCGAGAGCGGAGCAGCACGATGAAGACCACTGCCCTCACCCTCAAATCCGGCACGTCCTGGTCCGACGCCTGGCGGCGCTGCCTTGCCGTCGCCCCGGAGGCCTTCCGGGACGACCGCGTCCTCAACCTCTGGAACGGCTCCTGGCAGGCGGACGGCCGCACACTGCCGGCGACGAGCCCGGTCGACGGCGCTCCGATCGCCGGTCCGCCCCGACTGGACCGGGCCACCGCCCACCGAGCCGTCCGCGCCTGCCTGGACCGGCACCGCGCCTGGCGGCACGTTCCGCTCGAGGAACGTCGGGCCCGGGTCGCGGCCACCCTCGACGCCCTCGCCGAACACCGCGAACTGCTCGCCCTGCTCCTCGTCTGGGAGATCGGCAAACCCTGGCGGCTCGCGCAGGCCGACGTCGACCGCGCCGTCGACGGCGTGCGCTGGTACGTCGACGGCATCGAACCCATGCTCGACGGCCGGGCCCCGCTGGACGGACCGGTCTCCAACATCGCGAGCTGGAACTACCCGATGAGCGTGCTCGTTCACGCATTGCTGGTACAGGCACTGGCAGGCAACGCGGTCATCGCCAAGACCCCGACCGACGGCGGCGTCGCCTGTCTGACCCTGGCCTGTGCACTGGCCGCACGGGAGGGCGTCCCGATCACCCTCGTCAGCGGCGGCGGGGGCGAGCTGTCCCAGGCGCTGGTGCGGGCGCCCGAGATCGGCTGCGTCTCCTTCGTCGGCGGCCGCGACACCGGCGCCGCGGTGGCCACGGCCGTCGCCGACCTGGGCAAGCGCCACATCCTCGAACAGGAAGGACTCAACACCTGGGGCATCTGGAACACATCCGACTGGGACAGTCTCGCCGCGGTCTTCCCCAAGCTCTTCGACTACGGCAAGCAACGCTGCACGGCGTATCCGCGCTTCGTCGTCCAGCGCGCGCTGTTCGACGAGTTCCTCGCCGCGTACCTGCCCGCGGTGCGCACACTGACGCTCGGACATCCGCTGGCCGTCGAGAAGCGCGACGATCCCTACCCACGGCTGGACTTCGGGCCGGTGATCAACGCGGCCAAGGCCAAGGAACTGCACGACCAGGTCGCCGAGGCCATCGACCGGGGCGCGGTCCCGCTGCACCGCGGCCACCCGGCCGACGCCCGCTTCCTGCCCGGCCAGGACACCTCCGCGTACGTCCAGCCCGTCACGCTCCTGGGACCGCCGCCGTCCTCGCCGCTGCACCACGCGGAACCGTTCGGCCCGGTCGACACGATCGTCCTGGTCGACACGGAGGCGGAGCTGCTCGCTGCCATGAACGCGTCCAACGGTGCGCTCGTGGCCACCCTGTCCACGGACGACCGCAGCACGTACGACCGGCTGGCCCCGCAGATCCGTGCGTTCAAGATCGGCCACGGCATGCCCCGCTCCCGCGGCGACCGCGACGAGTTGTTCGGCGGCTTCGGCGCGTCCTGGCGGGGTGCGTTCGTGGGCGGCGAGCTGCTGATACGCGCGGTGACGCAGGGACCGGCGGGGGAGCGGCTGCCGGGGAACTTCCCGGAGTACCAGCTGATGCCCTGACCTGCCGGACCCGGGCACGCCGCACGGGTCCGCGCACTCGGCGACCGGACGCGGCAGCCGGGTCCCAGCCGCCGATGAGCAGCGGGGACCCGGCGCCGAAGTGATCGTCCGGTCACCCGGCGTGAGGTGCTCGCGCCGGCGGCCCGGCAGCCGCTGGGCCAGCGGTTATGCAGGTGAAACGCACCCTGAAAGCTTGGTATTGTTGTCCATGTCGCCGCGGGGAACACGCGTGGCGACAGACACCTGGTCCGGGTGGCGGAATGGCAGACGCGCTAGCTTGAGGTGCTAGTGCCCTTTATCGGGCGTGGGGGTTCAAGTCCCCCCTCGGACACTTTCACTCTCCGTGGTGAGCGGATTCCGCTCGGTGAGCACTCGGTGCTCACTTCTGATACCCGCATTCGGCGTTCGCCGGGTGCGGGTTTTGTTGTTTCCGTTCCATTGCCGCCGAATGTCGCGGAAGCCCGTTTATCGGTTGTCCTGTCACATCGCCCGACGCCCCTGTGTCGGGGTCGCTTCCCGGTCGCCGACCGGTCGCTCGCAGGTCGCGCTGACGGAGCGTCAATGTTCACCTCAGTCAGCATATTGACGGTCTGTGACGTCTTCTTGTGGTGATACGATCACGCTCGCTTGTAGAGCGGGCGGATGGGTGCAAGACGACATCTCCGACTACGGGGACAGTCCGGGCGGTCACCCCGGTGTGGGCGGTCCGCCGGTCCACCCGCATTGACGGGAATTCAGCAACTGGCCGTCAGTCGCCTGAAGAGAGTCTTATGACTGATTACATACAGAACCCGGCACTCTGGGCTCTCCTCGTCGCCGTGCTCATCGCAGTCGCCCTCATTGTTCGTCAGCGCAGGGCGGCGCGTGCTTTGAGGCAGGAGATCGCGGGGCTCAGGACCCACTACTCCGCTTTGGAGAACGAGTACGCGCAATCCGTCGAGGCAGCTCAGGAACGAGCCGAAGACGCAACGAAGACGGTCCTCAAGTCCGCGATGCGGACCCTTCAGGGCCTTGCCGCGGAACAGCAGTTGATTGTCTCGCGGCTGCAGAACAAATATGGCGAGTCGGTCATCCTCCAGGACCTCCTGGAGATCGACCACACGAACTCGCAGTTCGGGCGACGTGCCCAGTCCATCGCCGTCCTCTGCGACGGCTGGCTGGGGCGCGCACGCGATGTCGCGTCCGTATACGACGTGGTGCGCAGCGCGCAGGGCAGGGTTCGTCATTACCGGCGGGTGGAGATTCTCTCCCAGGTCGACTTCGGCATCACCAGCCGTTCCGTCGAACCGGTCGCACTGGCCCTCGCCGAACTGCTCGACAACGCCACGAGCTATTCCAGCCCCGACACCGTCGTCGAAATCAACATTCGTACCGTGCCCAAGGGCATTTGCATCGTCGTCGACGACGCCGGTGTCGGTATGAACGACGAAGAGCGCGCCCGCGCCGACCGACTCCTGACGAGCGACCGGGTCTCGGGTGTCTCGGCACTCGGCAACCCGCCGCAGTTCGGCTTCGCGGTGATCGGCGTGCTCAGCGAGCGCTTCGGCTTCGAGGTGTCCGTGGACTCCACCTCCCCCTACGGTGGCGTCCGGGCGGTTCTCCTCCTGCCGCACGATCTGCTCACCAGCGCGCCCGAGCAGAAGGAGCCGTCCCCGGTCGCTCCCGCCGTCGCCGCCACGGGCCTCGGTGGCGCAGAAGGCACGCTCACCGCCAGCACCACCGCCGACGGCCTGCCGAAGCGGCGTCGCAAGCGGCCCATGGCCATCGTGCCGGGCAGCGCGTCCGCCGCCACTCCCGCCCGCTCGGGCGCCGAGACGGCGGCGATCATGGGTGCCTTCCAACGGGGCACCCAGTCGGGCCGGGCCACGCCTGCGAATCCCGCGGAAAAGTCGAGCAGCACACGTGGTGCAAGCAGCGAAGGGCATGAGGTCTCGTGAACGACGATCTGTCATGGATGCTTGACAGCGCCTTGGAGATTCCCGGGGCCCTGCATGCCGTTCTGATATCCGCCGACGGCCTGCTGATGGCACGGACGCAGGACTTCGGCAAGGACGACGCGGACCGGGTGGCCGCGGCGATGAGCGGTGTGCAGTCGCTCAGCCGCTCCCTGGCGTTCTTCTGCGAGGACCCGCAGATGCGCTGGCGGCAGACGCTGGTCGAGTTCGACGGCGGCTGGGTCTTCCTGATCTCCGCCGGCGAGGGCGCCTACCTCGGCGTCTCGGCCTCGCCCGACGTCGACATGCAGGACATCACCTTCCGGATGCAGCAGCTCGTCGGACAGCTCGGCAAGGCGCTCACCACGCCGCCGCGCGAGAACCTCGGCGCGCGGTCATGACCGGTTTCGACGAACTGGAGCCCCAGACACCGGAGTTAGTGCGTCCGTACGTCATCACCAAGGGGCGCGGGCTGCCCGACGAGGGACAGCTCTCCCTCATCACGCTGGTCACGGCCACCGCCGACCACCAGCAACGGCCCACCCGTCTGTCCCCCGAGGAACAGAACCTGTTGGACCTGTGCGCCGTCGGCTACCTCTCGGTCGCCGAGATCGCCGGGCACACCCAACTGCCCCTGGGCGTGGTGAAGATCCTCCTCGCCGCCCTCACCGAAGGCGGCTACCTCATCACGCGTCCCCCCGTGCAGCGGGCCCCACTCGCCGACCGGGACATCCTGGAGGAGGTGCTGAATGGTCTCAGGGCCAAGTTTGGATGAGCAGGCCTACGTCCGCGGCGGCGCGACGCAGACGGCGGTGAAGATCCTCGTCGTGGGCCACTTCGCGGTCGGCAAGACCACGTTCATCGGGGCGATCTCCGAGATCGAGCCGCTGACCACCGAAGAGACCATGACGAGGGCCGCGGAGTCGGTCGACGACCTCAAGGGAGTCCAGGGCAAGACCACCACCACGGTCGCCATGGACTTCGGCCGCCTGACCATCAGCGACCGCGTGGTGCTCTACCTGTTCGGAACGCCGGGCCAGCAGCGCTTCGTACAGATGTGGGAGGACATGGCACGCGGCGCGCTCGGCGCGCTGGTGCTCGTCGACCCCGAGCGACTCGCGGACTCCTTCGCCGTGATCGATCTGATCGAGCAGTACGGACTCGACTACGCCATCGCCGTCAACCACTTCGACGGCGCCCCGCCGCGGGACGAGACGGCCTTGCGTGACGCACTGGACCTGCTCGACGACACACCCGTCGTCACCTGCGACGCGCGAGACGAGAAGTCGTCGGCCGACGCGCTGATCACCCTCGTCCGCCACCTGCAGGACCGTGCCCACTAGGAGCAGACATGGACCAACCCAACGCCCCCGTGCCCCCGCCGGGCTGCCCGGCGCACCAGCCCGGAGGCAGAGTGCCGCTGTACGGGCCGGAGTACGCGGCCGACCCGCAGGCCTACTACACCTATCTGCGGCACTACGGGCCGACCGCGCCCGTGGAGATCACCCCGGGAGTCGAGGCCACCCTCGTCACCGACTACGCCACCGCTCTCCAACTCCTGCAGGACTCCGGCTCGTTCCGTAAGGACGCGCGCCGCTGGCGGGACCTCAACGAGGGCCGGATCGCCCCCGACAGTCCCGTCCTGCCGGTACTCGCCCACCGGCCCAACTGCATGTACAGCGACGGCGCCGAGCATCTGAGGCTGCGTCAGTCCATCACGGACAGCATGTCGCGCATCGACCCGATGCAGCTGAGCCAGAGCGTCGAGCGGATCTCCGACTTCCTCATCTCCCAGTTCGCAGAACGCGGTTCGGCCGATCTCATCGGCTCCTACGCGAAGCAGCTTCCGCTGTTCGTGTTCAACGAGCTGTTCGGCTGCACCGCCGACATCGGCGACCGCGTCTTCTTCGGCATCTCCGGCATATTCGACGGGGTCAACGCCGAGAAGGCGGGCGAGGTGCTGTTCCAGGCCGTCGGTGAGCTGGTCGCCCTCAAGCGGCGCAAGCCCGGCGAGGACGTCACCTCCTGGCTTCTGCAGCATCACACGGACCTGACCGACGAGGAGATGCTGCACCAGGTCGCCCTGCTGCTGGGCGCGGGAGCCGAGCCCCTGGTCAACCTCATCGGCAACACCCTGCACCGGCTGCTCACCGACGACCGGTACGCACATGAGGGTGGGCTGATCGAGGAGGCGATGGACGACACGTTGTGGGAGAACCCGCCCATGACCACCTTCGCCGCCCACTATCCGGTGTCCGACATGGAGTTCGCCGGCCAGAAGCTCACCGCCGGCGACCTGATGCTGATCGGCTTCGGCGCCGCCAACACCGGCCCCACGCTGTCGGCGGCCCGCAAGTCCGGCAGCAACCGGGCGCACCTCGCCTGGAGTGCCGGACCGCACGCCTGCCCCTCGAAGGAACCGGCCCGGCAGATCGCCGTGTCGGCCATCGAGAACCTCCTCAACCGGTTGCCGGACGTCGAACTCAGCATTCCTGAGTCCAGTCTGACGTGGCGTCCGGGAGCCTTCAGCCGCGGTCTCGCCACGCTCCCCGCCCGGTACACCCCGATCAAGCCGGTGACGCGGCCGGCTCGGCAGACCGCCGCCCAGGCGTCGGCGCGCCCGAGTCCGGTGGCGGCCCGCCAGCCCGAACAGGCCGGTGTGTGGAGCAAGTTCCTCAACTGGCTGACCAAGTAGGTGCACACGAGAAGTCCGGATGCCCGCCCTTCGGGGCGGGCATTCCTGTGCCTCGGGTGTCTTGGCGGTGTCGCTGCAGGCGGTCACTGCGAGGAGTGCTCCTCCCGCAGCTCCTGCAGATACGGTGCCATGTCGACCTGGATCGACGCCCCCTCCCGTTGCCCGTACTGACCCGCGATGCCGCTCAGGTACGTCGCGATCTCCTTGCGCATGAACTCCGCCTCCGGCAGCACCTCGTCGCCGGTGACGAGCCGTGCGATCCACCGCGCCTGGGCCTCCACCAGCCGCGTGATCGAACCTACGGGCCGGATCAGACCGGCGAAGAACAGACCGGGACGATCCGGGGCGACAATCCGCTTGTACAGCTCGACCGAGCCCTGCGCGCCGACCGGGCAGCCGGGCTCCAGGAACGGGAAGGTCATCTGGTAGCCGGTGCAGTACACGATCGCGTCGGCCCTGACGGACGTGCCGTCGGTGAAGGAGACCCGGTCGCCGTCGATGGCGTCGATCGCGGGCCTCGGCGTGACCGCGCCATGGCGGATACGGCTGAGGATCTCGTCGGAGATGGTGATGGCCGAGGCGAAGAGCGGGTGGTCCGGCTCGGGCAGGCCGTAGTCGCCGAGCTTGCCGCGGGCCACCAGCAGGGCCTGTTCGATGAAACGGCGCTGTTCGGACAGGGACATGCTGATCCACCAGGGCGCGTCGGCGATCTGGTCCAGGGCCATGCCGAACAACTGCTTGGGCACGATGTGCAGTCCCCGGCGCACCGAGAGCATCGTCTGCTCGGCGTACCGGGACAGGTCCGCGGCGATGTCCACCGCCGAGGGGCCGAGCCCCACGACGATGACGCGCTGTCCGGCGTACGCGCCGCCGTCGAGATAGTCGAGGGAATGGCAGATCGTTCCCGTGAACGTCTCGGCACCCTGTGGCAGCGCGGGCATCGACGGCTCCGAATTGTGCCCGGAGGCGACGACCACATGCGTGAAACCGCGGGACGATACCGTGCCGCCGACATCCCGGCTGACGACCGTCCACCCGCCGTCGGCCTCCTGCCGCACGGACTCCACGGTCGTCCCCAGCTCGACCCGGTCCAGTACGCCGGCCCACTCGGCGAACGCGCGTAGATACACGGCGATCTGACTGTGCCGCGGATAGAGCGGATAGGAGTCGGGCATCGGGTAGGCGCCGTAACCCGTGAGCTGCTTGGCGGTGTTGAGGTGCAACGACAGATAACCGGGGCCGC
The DNA here is from genome assembly GCF_053592635.1 of Streptomyces sp. NPDC002623. Taxonomy (NCBI): domain Bacteria; kingdom Bacillati; phylum Actinomycetota; class Actinomycetes; order Kitasatosporales; family Streptomycetaceae; genus Streptomyces; species Streptomyces sp. NPDC002623. Next base: position 141,570 of record NZ_JBSFWB010000022.1, read on the forward strand.
GCTCGCCCGCCTGCGGCCGACGCCAGATCCCGCCGACGTCGTCCGACTGCTCCAGACAGACGAAGTCGACCCCGGCCGCCTTCAGAGCGTGTGCCGTCGCCAGCCCTGACAGACCCGCACCGATCAGACACAGACGCACGGATTCCCCCACAGGTCAGACACCATTCCTTTCGCGCACGGGCAATTGAATGCCCGTGCGATGCACCCCTCACTCTTCGCACACCGGCGACAAGGATCACAGGCGGGATCCCGCGGCCGAGGTGGCGGGAGAGGAGGAGACGGGTATGGGGGACTTCGCCGGACGATCCGCCCACTTCGGGCGAGTCGCTACGGGCGAGCGGAGGCCCACAGCCCCCGCACATGCCCCAGATGCCGTGTCATGACCTCGCGCACGGCCCGCTCGTCACGCGCCGACAGGGCGTCCAGCAGCTCCAGATGCTCCTCGGCGGAGGCCAGCAGCCGGCCCGACGCGGAGAGGGCGGTCAGCCCGTACAGACGGGCGCGACCGCGCAGTTCCCGGACGACCTCGACGAGGTGAGCGTTTCCGGCGAGCGCGAGCAGCCCGAGGTGGAAACGGGTGTCGGCCTCGACATAGGCGATGAGGTCCCCCGCGACCGCGGCGGCGACGATCTCCCGGGCGGCCGGGCGCAGCGCCTCCAACGACACCGGGTCGGCGGTCGTCGCCAACGCCACCACCGTGGGGATCTCGATGAGCGCGCGGACGTGGGTGTACTCGTCCAGTTGCCGGTCGGAGACATCGGTGACCCGGAACCCCTTGTTGGGGACGGCATCGACCAGGCCCTCCTTCGCGAGGTCCAGCATCGCCTCGCGCACCGGGGTCGCCGAGACGCCGAAGCGGGCGGCCAGCGCGGGCGCCGAGTACACCTCGCCCGGCCGCAGTTCGCCCGCGATCAGCGCGGCCCGCAAGGCGTCGGCGACCCGCTCGCGGTAGCTGCTGCGCCGCCCGCCGAGCACGGGCAGCGACGGCTCGGCGGGCGGCTGGCTGCTGCTCTCGGGCAGGGCGGCCATCGTGGGTCTCCTCGGATGCGGACTGTGCCTGTCACCGTGGCATCGGCAGCTGTGCCATGTCACGTACCACCAGTATCTACGGTGCGGGCACCTGCGGTGTCACAGGACGAACCCCGCCGGGAACGGATCCGTCGGATCGAGCAGGTACTGGGCCGTTCCGGTGATCCAGGCACGGCCCGTGAAGCTCGGCAACACCGCCGGACGGCCCGCCACCTCGGTCGTGCCGAGCAGCCGGCCCGTGAACCTGGTGCCGATGAACGACTCGTTCACGAACTCGGTGTGCAACGGCAGTTCGCCCCGCGCGTGCAGCTGCGCCATACGCGCACTCGTCCCCGTGCCGCAGGGCGAGCGGTCGAACCAGCCGGGATGGATCGCCATCGCGTGCCGGGAGTGGCGGGCGGTCGCGCCGGGCGCGTACAGATGGACGTGATGACAGCCGCGGATGGACGGGTCCTCGGGATGGACCGGCTCCGCCTCGGAGTTGATCGCCTCCATCAGCGACAGACCGGCCCGCAGGATGTCGTCCTTGCGGGCGCGGTCGAAGGGCAGCCCGAACTCCTCAAGCGGCAGGATCGCGTAGAAGTTGCCGCCGTACGCCAGGTCGTAGCGCACCCTGCGGCCGTCCGCCAGCCTCGCCTCGCGGTCCAGCGCGACCGCGAAGGAGGGGACGTTCCGCAAGGTCACGGACGTGGCCGCGCCGTCCTCGACCGCCACCTCCGCCACGACGAGCCCGGCCGGGGTGTCCAGACGGATGGTGGTGACCGGCTCGACGACCTCGACCATGCCCGTCTCGACGAGCACGGTCGCCACCCCGATCGTGCCGTGCCCGCACATCGGCAGATAGCCGGAGACCTCGATGTAGACGACGCCCCAGTCGCAGTCCGGCCGGGTGGGCGGCTGCAGGATCGCGCCGCTCATGGCGGAGTGACCGCGCGGCTCGTTCATCAGCAACTGCTTGACGTCGTCGCGGTGTTCACGGAAGTACAGCCGACGCTCGTTCATCGTCGCGCCGGGGATGGCGCCGATCCCGCCGGTGATCACTCGGGTGGGCATGCCCTCGGTGTGCGAGTCGACGGCGTGCAGGACGAGCTTGCTGCGCATGAAGTCCCCTTGTCCACTTCGGAGTTACGCCAGCCCTGCGGCGACGGCCTTCTCGGTGGCCGCGCGGACCGCCGCCTCCTGGTCCGGCAGCAGCGGGACCCGCGGCGGGCGGCAGGCACCGCCGTGGCGGCCCACGACGTCCATCGAGAGCTTGATCGCCTGCACGAACTCGACGCGCGAGTCCCAGCGCAGCAGCGGGTGAAGCCGACGGTAGAGGGGGAGCGCGGCGGTGAAATCACCGGCGACGGCCGCCCGGTACAGCTCCACCGACGCCTTCGGCAGCGCGTTGGGATAACCCGCCACCCAGCCCTTGGCGCCGGCCACGGCCAACTCCAGCAGCACATCGTCGGCACCGATCAACAGATCCAGATCGGGGGCGAGTTCAGCGATCCGGTAGGCGCGACGGACGTCCCCCGAGAACTCCTTCACCCCGTGGATGTGCCCCTCGCCGTGCAGCCGGGCCAGCAGCTCGGGCACGAGATCGACCTTGGTGTCGATCGGGTTGTTGTACGCCACGACCGGCAGACCCGCCCGGGCGACCTCCGCGTAGTGCGCCACGACGGCACGCTCGTCGGCACGGTAGGCGTTCGGCGGAAGCAGCATCACCGCCCCGCAGCCCGCCTCGGCCGCCTGCTCGGCCCAGCGCCGGGCCTCCGTCGAGCCGTACGCGGCGACCCCGGGCATCACCCGCTCGCCGCCGATCGCGGCCACCGCGGTCTCCACCACCCTGGCGCGTTCCTCCGGCGTCAGCACCTGGTACTCGCCCAGGGAACCGTTCGGGACGACGCCGTCACAGCCGTTCGCCACCAGCCAGGCGCAGTGCTCGGCGTACCGGTCGTAGTCGATGGAGAGGTCGTCGTCGAGCGGGAGCGCGGTGGCCACGAGGACACCACGCCAGGGTCGGCGCCGGGCGGCGGTGGACGTCGAGGAAGCGGCGGGTGCTGAGGATGTCGTGGGGGCGGTCATGCGCGGAGGTCCCTTCGCTGAGTCCATGAGTCCATGAGTCCATGAGTCCATGAGTCCATGAGTGGCATCAGTGGCATCCATGCCATGAGTGGGCATGAGTGCCATGTGACATATCACTGTGGCCGTCACTGCGGTGTCGTCGGTTCGGTCGGGGCGGCCAGCACCCCCAGAGGCACGGGGCGCGCCAGCAGCCGTCGGGCCGGGACGAGCGCACAGCCCGCGACGCCGGCCACCCCGGGTTCGCACATGCGGCCCTGGCACCAGCCCATTCCGGCCCTGGTCAGCAGTTTCACGGTACGCAGATCGCCCGCGCCGAGCGCGCCGACGGCCTCACGGACGGCGCCGGCGGTGACCTCCTCGCAGCGGCACACGACCGTCTCGTCGGTCACCTGCTCCACCCACCGGACGGGAGTCGCGGCGTAGGCGTCGTCCAGTGCCGCGAAGAACGCCCGCAGCCGGGCACGGGCCCGGGCGGCCGGACCCCACTCCCGCAGGTCGGGAACGGCACCCGTCAGCCGTGCCGCCGCCGACCGTCCGGCGATGTGCCCCTCGGCGAGCGACAGGGCCGCGCCGCCGATCCCGGTGGTCTCGCCGGCGGCCCAGACACCGGGGACGTCGGTGCGCTGTTCGTCGTCGACGCGCACGTTCGGTCCGTCGAGGCGGCAGCCGAGCCCCTCGGCGAGGTCGGTGTGCGGCAACAGGCCGTGGCCCACGGCGAGTGTGTCGCAGGGCAGCCGCCGTTCGGCGCCGGGCACGGGCCGGCCCCCGGCGTCCAGCGCGACGACGCTGACGGACTCCAGCCGCTCGGTCCCGTGCGCCTCCAGCACGGCATGACGCATCATCACCGAAACCCTGTGCCGCAGGAGTTGGGCCGCGAACCCGGCCCCCTCGGCGAGCTTCGCCGGGGCCGCGGCCCACACCTTGGTGCGCCGTACGAAGTTCCGCGGATCGGCCGACTCGACGAGCGCGACGACCCGGGCGCCCGCGGCCGCGAGGCCGGTCGCGACGGGCAGCAGCAGCGGGCCCGTGCCCGCGACGACCGCCGTACGGCCGGGCAGCGCGAGCCCGCCCTTCAGCAGAGCCTGCGCGCCGCCCGCGGTGACCACGCCGGGCAGTGTCCAGCCGGGGAACGGCAGGACCTTCTCGTAGCCGCCGGTCGCCAGCAGCACGCCGTCGGCGCGGACCGCGACGGACTCCTCCTGCAGCGGCCCGAGCAGCGCGTGCACGGTAAATCCGCCCGCCGCGGACCCACCCGACTCCCTCTCCACACACCACACATGACGGTCGCTCAGGTGCGTAACGCGACCGGCGGCCAGCTCGTCGTCGAGCCCTGCGCGCAGGCGCTCCCAGGCACGCCACTGGTGGTGGAGCGCCTGTGGACGCCGGGCGCCGAGTCCGCGGGCGGGCTGCCGGAAGAACTGCCCGCCCGCCTCGGCGGCCGAGTCGATCAGCACCACGCGCACCCCACGCGCAGCGGCTGCCAGAGCGGCGGCGAGCCCGGCCGGACCGGCCCCGATCACCGCGAGCACCGGACGGTGCTCAGCCGTCGTGGTCGTCGAGGTCATCGTGGCCCGTCCCCTCCTGCGTACGGACGTCCGCGCCCGGCAGGGCCGGCACCAGACAGGCCCGCTGGTTGGGACGGCCGTCGACGGTCACCAGGCAGTCGAAGCACACGCCGATCCCGCAGAAGACCCCGCGCGCACGCCCTTCGCCCCGGGTGGTGCGCCACGCGGTGACACCCGACGACCACAGGGCCGCGGCGATCGTCTGACCGGGCAGCGCCTCGATCTCCCGGCCGTCGAAGGTGACGGTGAACCGGGCGCCGGGACGCGCCCGGACCAGCTTCAAGGGGTTCACCCGGCAGCCTCCTCGGCAAAGCGGTCGGGGCGCAACGGCGTCAGGTCCAGCTCGGGGCTCCCGCCGGTGAGCGTCTGCGCGATCAGATGCCCGGTGCCGGTCGCCAGGCCGATGCCCGCGCCCTCGTGGCCGCAGGCGTGGAACAGCCCGGGCACGCGGGGGTCGGGCCCGACAGCGGGCAGGTGGTCGGGCAGGTAGGGGCGGAAGCCGACGTACGTGCGCATCGCCCGGACATGCTCCAGGAACGGGAACAGACGCGTCGCGCCCGCCGCCAGGGCGCGGACGACCGGCAGCGAGAAGGACCGGTCGAAGCCGACCCGTTCGCGGCTCGCGCCGATCAGCACCGGCCCGGCGGCCGTTCCCTCGACGACCGGCGAGGTCTGCAGGGCGGCCGAGTCGCTCGCCACGTCGGCCACGTAGTCGGCGGCGTACACCTTGTGCCGCACCCGGCGCGGCAGCGGCTCGGTGACCAGGACGAAACCGCGGCGGGGGAGCACGGGCAGTCCGACCCCCGCCAGTGCGGCGACCTCCGCCCCCCAGGTCCCGGCCGCGTTCACCACGGCCGGCGCGAGGATGTCGCCCCGGTCGGTCCGCACGCCCCGTACCGCCCCTTCGGCACCGCGCAGGATGCGTGTCACCGTGCGACCGGTCTCCAGCCGCGCACCCGACGCCTTCACCAGGTGGGCGGCCGCGAGGGTGGGCATGACCTGGGCGTCCTGCGGATACAGCACGCCGCCCGCGAGACCGGGCGCCAAGTACGGTTCCAGATCGGCGAGTCGGCCCGCGTCGACGTGGACCGTCTCCACCCCGGCCGCGCGCTGTCCGGCCGCCAGGTCCGTCAGGGCGGCGAGCGCCTCGGGCGTGGACGCGACGACGAGCCCGCCCTTGGGCTCGTACTCGACGGCCGTTCCCAGCTCTTGGGCCAGCTCGCCCCACAAACGGCAGGACAGCAAGGCCAGTTGAAGTTCCGGTCCGGGTTCCTTGTCGGAGACCAGCAGGTTGCCCTCGCCCGCGCCGGTCGTGCCGCCGGCCACCGGGCCGCGGTCGACCAGGACCACGTCCAGCCCGGCACGGGCCGCGTACAGCGCGCAGGCGGCACCCACCATGCCGGCGCCGACGACCACGACGTCACCGCTCGGTCGCTTGGTCACACCAGTAATATGTCACATTGCTCTGTCCGGAGGAAGAAGGCCACGAGGGCCCGAAGGCCAGTGCCAGGCGCACGCTCAGTCGAACTCGCTGGGCTCCGGGGCCGGGGTACGGCCTTCCCGGACGTCCTTGAGACGCGTGGTCCCCTGGCTCACCGCGTCCTTGGTGCTGTCGTGATCCGCGCCGTCGAGTCCGCCGTTGGTGACCGTGATCGCGTCGTCCCCGACCCGCACGACGGCGACGTCGAGGGTGAGCGTGATCGGAGAGCCGCCGGAGACGCCCTGCATGGTCATGGTCAAGCCGTATCGGGCGTCGCCGACCTTGGGCAGGGAGTTCACGATGACCTGCACGGTGCGTGTGGAGCCGTCCGAGCCGACCGCGTTGAACTGGTCGCACTCCGTCGGGAGCGACTCCAGCCAGTCCAGCTTCGAGTCCAGGGCGGCCCGCTGGTACGCGGCGACCTGGTAGAGCAGACGGGAGTCGCCCTGCTGGAAGCCGGTGAGCGCCGACGCCCCGGACGGCTTCCCCAGCAGGTCGTCGTCGTAGAGCCCGTCGAGGAACTGCTGGCAGGCGTCGGACTGCGTCTTGGCCGTGACGAACTGGGCCGCGTCGACCGTGTCGATGAGCAGTCGGTCCCGCCAGCTCGCCGCGGTCTTCACCTGCGTCCAGTCGTCCTCCAGGTCACCCTCCGTGATCAGCGCCATCTGTGCGCCGGCCTGCGTGAGCGGCTCGATGGGAGACGCGGTCGCAGACCTGGTCGGAGATGCGGTCGCAGACGTGGTGACGGCGCGTTCGGCGACGGGCGAGGCCGTCACGCCAGAGCCGCTCGACCCGCTGTCGCCCCCGTCGGAACAGGCCGCCGTGGCGAGCAGCGCTCCGGCGGCCAGGACGGCGGCCAGCACCCGAGCCGGACCGGCCGGACGGGCCGGACGCACCGGGCGGTTCGGACCGGCCGGGCCCGAGGGACGGGACGGGCAGGGCGGGCGGGACGACGGGCGAGGGCTGGTCACGAGTACCTCCTGAGGACGGGGGTCGGCTGCCCCTGCCCTCCACCGCACCACCGGCCGGGCCGCTCGACCAGCGCAAGGAGCCGTACGGGTGAGGCGCGACGGGGCGGGGCGAGAGGCGGGACGCGAGACGGGGGCGAGAAGCGGGTGGCGAGGGTGGAGAGGGCGGAGTGGGGGGATCGGGCGAAGCGCAGGGGGGCGGTGCCGGAAAATGCGAGGTGGGCCGCGCCGAGGCCGGGGCATCATGGCAGTTCCGTCGCCGGCTGCGGCGCCGGGTGATCATCGTCGGGGAACGACCGGGGGCACCTGTGACCGTCACCAACATCCTGCTGTCCGGCATAGTCGGCTCGACCGCCTACGGACTCGCCCACGAAGGCTCGGACATCGACCGCCTCGGCATGTTCGCCGCCCCCACCGACGAACTGCACGGTCTGCACGGACCGAAGGAGTCGCACGTCAGCACGGCGCCCGACCGCACCCTGCACGAGGCCGCGAAGTGGTGCCGACTCGCCCTCGGCGGCAACCCGACCGTGATGGAACTCGTCTGGCTGCCGGACGAGTTGTACGAGGTGCGCACTCCGCTCGGCGACGAACTCATCGCCGTCCGCCAGACGTTGCTCAGCGCTCACCGGGTCCGCGACGCCTACCTCGGCTACGCCACGCAGCAGTTCCGCAGACTGCAGAACCGCAGCCAGGGCACTCTCTCCGAGGACGTCCGCAAGCGGACCGCCAAGCACGCACGTCACCTCAAGCGGCTGTGCACCCAGGGCTACGAGCTGTACGCCACCGGGCAGTTGACGATCCGGGTCGAGGACCCGGAGAGCTACCACCGGTTCGGCGAACAGGTCGCCGCCGACCCCGACGCCGCGCTGCCGCTGCTGCGCGGCTTCGAGGAGGCGTTCGCCGAGACGCGCAGCGTGCTGCCCGAACACCCCGACGACACGGCCGCCGAAGCATGGCTGCGCCGGGTGCGCCGGCAGTTCTACACGGTCCCCCAGGCGACGCCCGGCATGCGATAAATCACGTGCAGCGCAGGATCGTTCGCCCCTAGACTCGCTGAAGACCGAGCGCAGCCCACGACATGACGCGGCTGTGCGGTACCGAGACGAACGAGGGGAGCCCGGCCATGCGTGACCACACCGCTGTCGTCGCTCCCCGCTCCCGCTACGAGGTGATCCTCGTATCCACGTCCGTCCGGTGCTCGCTGCGCGGCCGGCACCGGATGTCCTGACGAACGCCTGAGCACTCCGACGCACCGTCGAGGCCGCATGCCTGACGGTGCGTCAAACAGGTCTGGTCCCACTCGCCGACCTTCGACGCTCATCGCCCCTCGTCGGGAAATCGCGCTGCCCGTTCTCGGAACACCCCGAAAGGCCAAGGGCCGTGCGCAACCACCTCGACCGTCATCTCTCCGCCGTGCGCAACCTGGGCATCCTCGCCCATGTCGACGCGGGCAAGACCACCGTCACCGAGCGGATCCTGTACGCGACAGGGACCACGCACAAACGCGGTGAGGTCCACGACGGCACGACCATCACCGACTTCGACCCCCAGGAGCGCGACCGTGGGATCACCATCTTCGCCGCGGCCGTGAGCTGCGACTGGGACGGCCACCGCATCAACCTGATCGACACCCCTGGGCACGTCGACTTCGCCGACGAGGTGGAGCGGTCCCTGCGGGTGCTCGACGGGGCGGTGGCGGTGTTCGACGCCGTCGCCGGCGTGGAGCCGCAGAGCGAGTCCGTGTGGCGGCAGGCCGACCGGCACGGCGTGCCGAGGATCGCGTTCGTCAACAAGCTGGACCGGGCGGGCGCCGACCTCGACGCCGCGGTGGCGTCGATCCGGGCACGACTCCATCCGGTCCCGCTCGTCGTGCAACTGCCGATCGGCGCGGAGGACGACTTCACCGGCGTCGTCGACCTGCTGCACATGCGGGCGCTGACCTGGAACGACGACGGCGACAGTGCCGTCGAAGGGGCGGTACCCGAGGAACTGCGGGAGGAGGCGCTGCGTCGGCGCCGCCTGCTGGAGGAAGCCGTGGCGGAGCGACACCCGGCCGCGCTGGAGGAATTCTGCGACCGGGAGACTCTCTACGCGCAGACTCTCTCCGCAGCCCTGCGCGACCTGACCCGTACAGGTGACGGCGTGGTCGTGCTGTGCGGCTCGGCCTACCGCAACCGGGGCATCGAGCCGCTGCTCGACGCGGCCGTCGCCTATCTGCCGTCGCCGCTGGACGTGCCGCCGGTATGCGGTATGCACGACGGTGCCGACCGTATGCAAGACGGTGTCGACCGTATGCAGGATGTCGTCGGCGAGCAACGGCCCGCCGACCCCGCCGCGCCGTTCGCGGCGCTGGCGTTCAAGGTCAGCGCGACCCCGACAGGTCGGCTCACCTATCTGCGGGTGTACTCGGGCACGATCGAGAAGGGAGACGCGGTATGGGAGTCGGGCGCGCGACGCACCGAGCGGATCGGCCGGATCCTGCGCGTACAGGCCGACCGGCACGCCCAGCTGGAGCGTGCGGTCGCCGGTGACATCGTGGCCGTGGTCGGGCTGAAGTCGGCCCGCGCGGGCTCGACGCTGTGTGCGCCCGAGGCGCCCATCGTTCTCGAACCGCCGGGGGTCCCCGACCCGGTCGTCTCCGTGGCGGTGGAGGCACGCACGAGCGCCGACGCCGACCGGCTGGCCTCGGCACTTGCGCGGCTCGCGGAGGAGGACCCGTCGCTGGTCGTCAGGACCGATCCGGAGACGGGCCAGACCGTGCTGTCGGGCATGGGCGAACTGCACCTGGAGGTCGCGGTGGAGAAGATCCGCCGCAGCCTGGGACTGGAGGTCAACGTGGGGCGTCCGAGGGTGACTTACCGGGAGACGGTCGTCCGTGGGGTGTCCGGCCTGGTCTTCCGGCACGTCAAACAGGACGGTGGTGCGGGCCAGTTCGCGCATGTCGTGCTCGATGTCGAACCGCTGGGCGAGAGCGATGCAGGCGGTGCGGGCGATGCAGGCGGCGCGGGCGGTGACGCTGGAACCGGTTTCGCGTTCCGGTCGGCCGTCGTCGGTGGGCGAGTGCCGCAGGAGTACGCGCGTGCCGTCGAGGCCGGCTGCCGGGACGCCCTTGCCGAAGGTCCCCTCGGCGGGCACCCGGTCACCGGGCTGCGGGTCACCCTGACCGACGGGGCGACCCATGTGAAGGACTCCTCGGAGATGGCCTTCCGCACGGCAGGCCGGCTCGGGCTCCGGGAGGCCCTGCGGGGCTGCGTGATGGCCGTGCTGGAACCGGTTGTGGAGGTCACGGTCACCGTGCCCGAGGACGCCGTCGGCGGGGTCCTCGGCGACCTGGCCGGCCGGCGCGGGCGGATCACCGACTCGGCTGTCCGCGGCGGCTCGGCGGTGGTCACGGCCACCGTGCCGCTGGCCGAACTGTTCGGCTACGCGACCCGGTTGCGCAGCCGTACGCAGGGCCGAGGCACCTTCTCGGCCCGCCCGACGGGATACGCCCCGGCACCGACGGCGGCGACGACGCGGTAGGCCCCGGAGCGGGGTACGGGTCCCCGGAACCTCGGCCCGAGGTTCCGGGGACCCGCACCTTTGCCGTTACCGTGCGCGTTCCGATCTGATCAGGCGTCAGGAATCTTGTCCCGCAGAGTGGTTCAGGGATAGGAGACCACGGTCGACGGCACCGTCGAGGTGCCGGACGTCGGTGCTCCGAGGTCGTTGATGACGTGCTCGTACTGGCCCTGGCCGCCGAGGGAGACCACCAGCAGGTCGTGGAACTTCACACCCGGCACGTTCGGAGCGGCGAAGCCGTGGTGTTGGACGATCGTGGGGTCGACGTTGTAGAAGCAGTAACTTCCCAGGCCCCAGCCCTCGTGCGCGGTGACGTTGTCGCCGACCTTGTAGGCGGCGAAACCCTTCGTCGACCCGTTCTGGATCGCCGCCTGGTTCGGCGCGTCGTAGGCCTTCTCGTTCTGGAAGAAGATCGTGCGGCCGCGCTGGCCGAACCACTGCACGTCGTACTTGTTGAAGTGCTCCACGAACAGGCCCGTGGCCAGCACGTCGTGGCCGTTGACGACGACCCCGTAGTCGGCCCGGTTGGTGTCCCAGCCGACGCCCTCGCCGTGGTCGGCACGCCAGACCCAGGTGTGGTCGACGATCGTGTGCCGGTTGTTGATCACCATGCTGGTGGTGGCCTTGCCGGCACCGGCGCCGCCGATCCGGACGAACACGTCCTGGACGGTGGTCGGGTTGGCGGAGTGGTCACGCCGGGCTCCCGGCGGGCCGACCTCGAGCAGCGTCGAGGAGTTGACCGGTCCGGCGTCGACGAGGAAGCCGGCGAGTCGGACGCCGTCGACGTCGGCGACCTTCAGGGCGGTGACGCCGTTGTCGGGGATCAGGGTGGCGTAACCCAGGCCCAGGACAACGGTGTTGGCCCGGGTCACCCGGATCGGCTGGTCGAGGTGGTAGATGCCCGGCGTCAGCAGCAGGTTCAGGCCCTGGGCGAGAGCCTGGTTGAGCGTGGCAGCGGAGACGCCCGGCTTGGCGACGTAGAACCGCGACAGGGGCAGCGAGTTGCCGCGCGGTGTGCCGTTGCCCCAGGAGACTCCGCGGGCGTTCGTCCGCTTGGCGGGCAGGAAGACCCGGAACTCGCCGTCGCCGTCGTCGTCCACGTACAGGAAAGGCTTCTCCCGTGAGACCGGAGTCGTGTCGAGCGTGGTGTACGGCGGGTCGGGGAAACTCTGGGCGGGGGCGCCCTCGACGCCCGAGAACACCATGTTCCACACGCCGTTGAGCCAGCTGCCGATCGCGCTGTCCCGGGTGTACCACTGCTGTTGCGAGTACGGGCCGATCTCACCCTCGATGCGACTGTCCGCGATGTAGCCGCCGCTGGCCCAACCGTAGCCGGACGGGGCGAGGTTGAGGCCGCCGCGTATGTGCATCCGGCGGAACGGGGCGGCCTGGGCGACCGCCCACCGGTTGGTTCCGCTCACCGGGACGAGCGCGAGGTTCTCCGCCGAACGCCAGAAGTTCTGCGTCGCGTTGCCGCCGAACCAGCCCGCGTCGACCGTCACGTCCCCGTTGATGGTGGTGTCGTCGGGCGAGAGACCGAGGCCCGCGATGGAGGTGTAGAAGCCGAGTTGGGCGTTGAGGCCGTGATAGACGCCCGGCCTGAACAGCAACGCGTAACGCCCGGTTCCGAATTGGGCCGACTCCTGTTGCCGGAACACCTCGTCCACCCGGGCCTGGATGTCGGGAGTCGCCGGGCCGAAGACGAGAACGTTCGGTCCGAGATCGCCGCCGCCCGGCAGCGCGTGCGGACAGTCGCGGTCCTGGGCGGCGGAGGCCTGCGCGGAGGCCGCTCCGGAGAGGGCGGGCACGGCCGCGGCGGTGGCGGCGGCCGCGAGGACCGCTCTGCGGCGCACGGCGGGCGTGTCCGACGGCGGGGTGTGGGTCATGGGCGGCTCTCCTCGGTACAGGCCGCTCGGAGTGAACGGCTGATTTAAGGAAGTGAACGGAGAACGCCTTGAGAGCGCTCTCTCAGCGCTGAATGCTTCAACTATCCGAAGGTGCGCGTCAAGTGGCGGTACCGGTGTTCCCGGGAGAACCGGATCGCCTGCCGTGCGAGCCGCTGTGCGGCTCGCCCCCTGCCCACCTTCACAGCAGACCATGGGCGACGTGCCCGCCGCGGCTCCGTCACCGGCGAGCGGCGTCTTCACGCGAACGGGTGATATTCCGGAGCGAGGGCACGCGAGACCTCGGCGGGCCGTTGTGCGGGTGACGGGATCTTCCCGCTCATGACGACCACGGGGGTGGCTGTGAGCCTGCATTTCCAGCGCAACGCGGACGGCACGACGACAGGGCGCAACGACGAGACCGGCTTCACGGCCACCTCTGCCGACGAGGACGAGGTTCAGCGGCTGGTACATGAGGATGCCGGCTGGGAGCATCCGCCCCCGACGCCCACACCTACGCCTACGCCGCCGTCGGCTCCGGGGGTCCATCGATTCGCGTTGGTGCACGAAGAGTTCGGCGGTGACTTCCGGGACGAGCGCTACGAGAGCCTGCGTACGCATCCGCCCAGCGGCTGTCAGCCGGTCGACTTCGGCTGCTTCGCTCTGCAGTGCGAGCGGTCAGGACCCACACTCCTGGGCGCCGTGTCCGACACCGTCGCGGAGATTCGCCGTGAGCATGGCGTGGTGATGAACAGCCTCGGCATCGAGGAGCCCGACGAGTGGTCGCGGAACGACCCGGATGGATACGGGGCGCAGATCGTCGCGCAACTGCTGCTGACGGTCGCTCACCGCGCCTCGCTCCTCGGATACGGGCGAAAGGATCTCGTGCGGCTGCTTGACGCGGCGGGTGTCCGGTAGCGCGGTGTCTGGCGGTGCGAGTGTCGGGCGGTGAGGGGTTCCGGTAGTGCGGGTGCCCGGTGGTCGGGAGAGGCAGCCGACCGGCCCGAGCGGCTGCCCGATCCCCTCAGCTGCCCGACCAACTGCCCGACCTGACGGCAGACCTGACGACGGACCGGAGGGCCGACGACCTAGCAGTCCCGCAACACCGCGGACTGGTTCAGGACCTGTGCTCGCGCCGACGTGAACCGCGCGAAGGTCTCCCCGTCCCGTGCTCCCGGGCGGAACGCCGCGACCCGGTGGCAGTTCTGGAAGGCCAGAGTGACGTCGAAGTGGCGTTCCAGGCTGCTGCGGATGGCGTCGCTGGCGAGGGCGCGGAGAAGCTGACCGCGCTCCTGCTCGGACGCGGGAGGGGTCTGGTTGTCGGTGAACTCACCGATGCCGGCGTGCAACTCGGCTGCGAGGGAGGCGACGAGGTCGTAGGCGTAGGGGAGGGACGTGCGGACCGTGTCCACGAAGTCCTCCTCACGGATGTCACCGGCTTCGGCCTCGGCGAGGAGCTTCGGGGAGACATCGAGGGACATGGGTGTCGTTCCTGTTCTTGGGGAGGGGGGAGGGGGGGGAGGGGGGAGGGGGGGAGCCCCCCCGGCTTTCAGGACAGTGATTCCGGGCCCGGTACGAACTCCGCGTCCACCTGGCCCGCCAGATCCTGCCCCGTTGCCTCGTTGGCCCAGGATTCGGCGTTGCGCAGGTGGAAGTGGACGGCGTGGCGGTGGAGGGTCGGCCAGTCCTTGGGGCGGGCGTCGACCGTCTTGCGCAGGATGTCGAGGGCGTGGCGGTTGGTGTCTTCCAGCTCGCCTTGGGGGCTGCCTCGTTCGGCGGAGCGGACCCAGGGGGAGAGGGCGAGGTGGGTGAGGAGGTCGTCGCCCACCTGTTCTTTGAGGAAGAGGAGATCGTCCTCGCCGGTCACCTTGTTGCCGACGACCGCGAGGGGGATGTCGAACTCGCGGGCGTGGTCGCGGTACTGGCGGTAGACGGAGACGCCTCGGCGGGTGGGTTCGGCCACGAGGAACGTCATGTCGAAGCGGGTGAACAGGCCGGAGGCGAAGGCGTCGGCGCCGGCCGTCATGTCCATCACCAGATACTCGCCGGGGCCGTCCACCAGGTGGTTCAGGTAGAGCTCCACGGCGCCGAGTTTGGAGTGGTAGCAGGCGACTCCCAGGTCGCTCTCGTCGAATGCGCCCGTCACCATGAGCGGCACGCCGCCGACCGGTTGGACGTGGCGGGTGTGCAGTTCGTCGTCGCCGAGCAGCCGCAGCAGTCGGGAGCCGCGGCCCGGTGGGGTCGTCTTGACCATGGCCTCGCGGGAGGCGATCCGCGGGTTGGTGCCGCGCAGCAGGTCCTTGATCTCGCCCAGGTGCCCGGCCAGGGGCGGGGCGGTGAAGGGCGGTGTGCCGGCCGTGGGGTCCAGGGCCTCGGACAGGTGCTGGTTGATGTCGCCGTCCACGGCGAGCACCGGTGCGCCGGACTGCGCCAACTGCCGGGCGAACAGGGCCGACAGTGTCGTCTTGCCGCTGCCGCCCTTCCCCACGAAAGCGATGCGCATCACCGCACCGCCTTTTTGAAAATGAATGTCATGTGGCTAGGTTTAGGGCGTGACGTGATCTCTGTCAAATCCTCAAGGCGGGGCGATCGAGTGATCGAATGCTCTCGGCTTAATGCATATGATGTGCAAGTGCGTGACTACTGCATAAGGCCCGCGGGCCCAGAGGACCTCGACGGCGCCCGGGCCGTCATGCTCGACACCGTCTACCGCGATTTCGGCACCGGTTACGTGCCTCGCTGGCACGGCGACATCATCGATCCGGTCGCCGCTTATCTGGTCCCCGCCCGCCACACCCTGCTGGTCGTGCTCGACGCCGAGGGGCAGGTGGTCGCCACCGGCGCCCTGGACTCCCGCGGCCCCCTCCACCCGCCGAACCCCCGGCACGTGGCCGAGCGCTATCCCTCCGGCGAGAGCGCCCAGTTGCGCCGCGTCTACGTCCGGTCCGAGCATCGGCGGCGGGGCCTTGCCCGGCGTCTGGTCGCCGAACTGCTCGCCTTCGCGGCCGCGGACGGCGGCTACCGGGCCGTGTATCTGCACACCGACCCCTCTGTGGAAGGCGCCGAAGGCTTCTGGCGGTCGCTCGGCACGGTCGTGCACGACGAGCGGGCGGATCCGGGCGGCAGTCAGGGGATCGTGCACTTCGACGTCCCCCTCGACGCCCTCGTCTCCCGTCGCCCCGCCGCCGTCTCCCCCCACCCCTAGGCCGGTAACCACCCATGCGCTTCCCTCACCGCCGCCCCATTTCCCGCCTTCCCCGCCCTCCTCGCCGTCCACGGGTCCTCGCCGCACTCCTCCTCACCCCCGTCCTCGCCGGCTGCTTCGCCTCCTCCGGCGGTGACGACGGCGAGGGGTCCGGAGCCGGTGACGGCTCCCGGCTGCGGGTCGCGCTCGCCTTCCCGCCCGCCGAGAACCTCTCCCCGTACGGCGCCGACGCGACGATCCTCAGCCGTCTCGGCGTCACCGAAGGGCTGACCGCCCTCGACGCCAACGGCGCCGCCGCGCCCGCGCTCGCCGCGTCCTGGCGCCGCGAGGACGACCGCACCTGGCTGTTCACCCTGCGCGAGGCCGTCTTCCAGGACGGCACCGACGTCACGCCCGCCGCCGTCGCCGCCTCCCTCACCCGTGCCACCGAGGCCGAGCCCGCCCCGGCCGCCCTCGCCGGCGTCGATCTCACGGCGAAGGCGGAGGGCGGCACCGGCGTGCGCGTCACCACCGCCCGGCCCGACCCCGTGCTGCCCCTGCGGCTCTCCAGCCCGAGTCTCGCCGTCCTCGCCCCGAAGGCGTACGCGAAGAAGGACGCCGTCGACCCGGTCGGCACCGCCACCGGCCCCTTCGAGCTCACCAAGGTGACCGGCACGACCGTCGCCGACCTCGACCGCTTCGACGACTACTGGGGCGGCCGGGCCCAGGCCTCCGGCATCGACGTGCGGTTCGTCGCCGACGGCACCGCCCGTGCCAACGCCCTGCGCACCGGCCAGGTCGACCTCGCCGAGGCCATACCCGTCGCCCAGGCCGCCACCCTCGACGCGAAGACCCGCCGCGAGACCGCCACCACCCGCACCACCAGCCTGCAACTCAACACGAAGTCGGGCGTCTTCAAGGACCCGGCACTGCGCGCCGCCGCCCGCGCGGCCGTCGACACCTCCGCCCTCGCCAAGGGCGTCTACGAAGGGCACGCCGACGCGGGCGCCGGGATCTACGGCCCCGCCGTCACCTGGGCCGCGGGCAAGCGCGTCCAGCCCGTCGGCAGAGCGAAGCCCGGTAACCCCGGCGGGGCCTCGGTCACCCTCGCCACCTATGACAACCGGCCCGAACTCCCCGAAGCGGCCCAGGTGTTGAAGCAGCAGCTGGAGAAGGCCGGCTTCGCGGTGAAGCTGGAGGTGCGTGAGTACTCGCGGCTGGAGAGCGACGCGCTCGCCGGGAAGTTCGATGCGTTCGTCGGCGCCCGCAACAGCCTCCTCGACACGGGCGACCCCGTCTCCCTCCTGGCCAGCGACTTCACCTGCGACGGCGGCTACAACCTGGCCCTGCTGTGCGACAAGGGGGTCGACACGGCCGTCGGCACGGCGCAGGCGGTCGCCGACACCGACGAGCGGCAGGACGCCGTCATGGCCGCCGAGGCGAAGATCCTCGGCGTCGACGCCGTCGTCCCGCTGGTCCACCAGCGCGTCATCACCGGTGTCGGGGCCGAGGTCAGCGGCGTGCTTCTCGACCCGTACGAGCGCACCCTCGTCGGCATCGGGACCCGGCGCTGACGGCGTTTCGCGCCGACGGCATGCGGAGCAGGGGTGCCGCGCAGCAGGTGGGTGCGCTGCTGTGGCGGGCCGGACTGGCCGCGCTGCTGGTGTGCGGGATCGGGCTGCTGCCCTGGCTCTCGCACACGGATCCGGCGCTCACCGTACTGAAGGCGCGGTCCGCCGACCGTGACGCCACCCCTGAGGTGCTCGCCGCCGTCCGCATCCAACTGGGCCTGGACGGCGGCCCGTTGCACCTCCTCGGGCAGTGGCTCGCGGGGTTGCCGCGCGGTGACGCCGGACGGTCCTGGATCTCCGGCGCCGACGTCCTGCCCGGCGTCCTCGATGCGCTGGGCGTGTCGCTGCTGCTGATGACGGTGGCGCTGGCGGTCGCCGTGGTCACCGCCGCCGGAGTGTGCGCCCGTGCCCTGTACCTCGGCTCGCGGCGACGGCTCGACGGCCGGTCGGCCGTCGGTTCCGGCTCCGCCGTGCTCGCCGCGCTGCCGGAGTTCCTCACCGCGTCCGTCCTCGCCACGGTGGTCGGTGTGCAGTGGGGATGGCTGCCCGCCCTCGGCTGGTACGGCCCGCAGTGGACCGTGCTGCCCGCGCTCGCTCTCGGTCTGCCCGCCGGCGCGGTCCTCGGGCGGCTCCTCGACGACCAGTTGCCCGCCGCCTTCGCCGAGCCCTGGGCGCAGGCCGCCGCCGCGCGTGGACTGCCCGGCCGGAGTATCGCCCGTAAGGCGCTGCGCCGTTGTGTGCCCGGACTGCTGCCCAACCTCGGGCTGTTCGTCGTGGGGCTGACCGGCGGATCCGTCGCCGTGGAGCAGATCTTCGACATCCCCGGGCTCGGCCGGACCACCCTTCAGGCCGCGATCGCCCAGGATCTGCCCGTCCTCCAGGCCGGCGCTCTGGTGCTCGTCGTCCTCGCGGCGCTCGCCACCGGCCTTGCCCGGCTCGGCGCCCGGTGGCTGATCGGCCCGGCGCTGCGCGACGGCGCTTTGCACACACTCCACGGGCCGCCGCCGACCGTCCGCAGGATCCTGCCTATTGCATACAGTCTTCTGCTGTCGGTCGTCATCGGCCTCGGTCTGCCCCGCGACCCGCTCGCCCTCGACACCGCCGCCCGCCTCCGACCCCCTTCCGCGGCCCACCCCTTCGGCACCGACGCGCTCGGCCGCGACGTTCTCGCCCGGGTCGCGCACGGCGCCCTCGACACCCTGCTCCTCGCCCTGACCATCAGCGCGCTCGCGCTCACCGCCGGAGTGCTGCTCGGGCTGCTGCCCCGGCTGTCCGGGCCGCTCGTCGACACCGTCAACGCCGTGCCGCCCGTTCTCGCCGCGCTCCTTGTCGCCGCGGTCTGGGGCAGCGGGCCCACGACGCCCGTCCTCGCCGTGGCGGTGGTGGCCTGGGCACCGCTCGCCGCGCACACCTCCGCGCTGCTGCGGCAGGAGCGGGCCACCGTCCACCTCACCGCCACCCGCGCCCTGGGGGCCGGCCCCTGGTACCTGCTGAGGAGCGAACTCCTGCCCGCCGTCCTGCCGCCGGTCGCCCGCCACGCCCTGCTGCGTCTGCCGGGCATCGCCCTCGCCCTGGCCTCCCTCGGCTTCCTCGGCCTCGGCGCGCAGCCGCCGTCCCCCGAGTGGGGTCTGCTCCTCGCCGAGAACCAGCCCTACGCCGAACGCGCCCCCTGGGCCGTCCTCGCCCCCGCCACCGTCCTGGCGTTGCTCGGCGCCCTCGCGGTGACGGCGGCCGGAGCACTGCGACGGCCACGACGTCGTCGTACGGCAGACCTGGACAGCCCGAGCGAGCTGAACGCAGTCGAACTGCCTTCCTCCCCACCGGAGTCGGTGAGATCCCGGTGAAGGCCACGCGCCTCTCCCCGCGCCGGACGGCGAGCGAAGCCACTCGACTCTCGCCGCTGCTACGGCTGCTGATCCTCACTCAACTCGCCTTCAACATAGGCTTCTTCGCCGTTCTTCCGTTCCTCGCCGAGCATCTGGGCGGCGCGGTCGGCATGGCGGGCTGGCTGGTCGGGTTCGTGCTGGGACTGCGGACCTTCAGTCAGCAGGGGCTGTTCGTGGTCGGCGGCGCGCTGGCGGACCGGTACGGCGTCCGGCCCGTCGTCCTCGCCGGGTGCGTGCTGCGGATCGCCGGGTTCGGGTGGCTCGGGTACGCCGGGCAGGCGTGGACGGTCGTCGGGGCGGTGCTGCTGATCGGGTTCGCGGCCGCGCTGTTCTCACCCGCCGTCGAGTCCGAGGTGGCCCGGCAGGCCGTCGCGCACGAGGAGTCGGGCGGCGGGTCGCGGACCCGGGTGCTGGCGCTGTTCACGGTCGCCGGGCAGGCCGGGGCGTTCGTCGGACCGCTGCTCGGCGCGCTGCTCCTCGAGGTCGACTTCCGTGCGGTGTGCGTGGCCGGAGCAGGGGTCTTCGTGCTCGTCCTGGCCGCTCACGCGTGGCTGCTGCCGCAGCACATCCCCGGCCGGACCCGCGTCCGGGTCCGCGGCGGCGTGGGCCCGTTGCTGCGCAACCGCCGCTTCCTCGCGCTGGCCTGCGCCTATGGTGCCTACCTCCTCGCCTACAACCAGCTCTACCTCGCCCTGCCTGCCGAGGTGGAGCGGGCGGTCGGTTCGCAGGCGCCGCTGGCCTGGCTGTTCGCGCTGTCGTCGCTGCTGGTGGTGACCGCCCAACTGCCGGTCACCCGGTGGGTGGGGGAGCGGCTGAGTCTGCGCCGCTCGATGGCGGCGGGGCTCGCGCTGATCGCCGCCGGGTTCGCCGTCGTGGCCGCCGCACTGCCCGCCGGGCGCACCGGGACGGCCGGGCTGCTGCCCGCGGCCGGGTTCGTCGTGCTGCTCACGCTCGGCCAGATGCTCGTCGCGCCCGCCGCCCGCGCCTGGGTCCCCGACCTCGCCGAAGAGGGCCGACTCGGCCTGTACACGGGGGCGTTGTCCTCGGTCTCCGGGCTGATCGTGCTCGTCGGAAGCGCGGTCACCGGCAGCCTGCTCGACTCCGGGCTGCCGTCGGCCGTGCCCTGGGTGGTGCTGGCCGCGGTACCGGCTGCCGCTGTCGCCCTGCTGCCGCGCGGGGCCCGCAAAGCGTGAAGGCGGGAGTGACGGTGCCGGTCGTGCTCCGCGGCGGCGCAGTCACCTGCGTCCTCCCCGCCTCCGGAGTGCAGCGGTGCCGGCTGCCGTCGTCGCGTGCCCTGCCGCCCCGCGCGGCCCACACGCCCTGCACGCCCTGTGCGCCCCGCGCGGCCCACACGCCCTGCGCGCCCCGCGCACCCCGCACGCCCCACCCGGAGTGAACGCGGGAGTCGTCCCCGTCGTATCCGTCGGGCGTGGGAGGATCCCGCATCATGAGTGCGTCCCCGGCGGTCCGGAGTCTGCGCGCCGCGGTGTTCGCCGCGGTGTGCGTGCTGCTGGCCGCCGCCGGGCACGGACTCGCCACGGGTGACGCGCCGCCGCCGTGGGCGGACGGCGCCGGATTCCTGGCGGTCTTCGCCGCCGGGTGGCTGCTGGGCGCCCGGGAGCGCTCGCTGCCCGGGATCGGCGCGGCCATGCTGGTCACCCAGGCCGGCCTGCACATCGTCTTCGACGCCGCCGCCCGCTTCCGTGCGGCCGCGCGGGCCATGCCCGCGATGTCCATGACGTCCGCACACCATGGCCCGCACCTGCCCGCGCACACCCACACCCACACCCATACGCACGCCCACACCCACGCTCACATCGCCACGGCGATGACCCCGCACGCCGCGACGGCCATGACCCCGCACGCCACCGCGGCCCACGTCCTCGCCGCGCTCGTCGCCTCCTGGTGGCTGCGGCGCGGGGAGGCCGCCCTGTGGTCGCTGCTGCGCTGGGCGGTCGCCTTCCTGCCGGGTCTCGCGGCCTGGTGGCGGGACGCCCGGGTCCCGCCACCGCCCGTGCCGTCCGCCCGGTCCGCCGCCCCGGTGCCGGGCCCGGCCCGGCAGTTGCTGCTCCGGCATGCCCTGAGCCGCCGTGGACCGCCCCCGTCGATCCCGTACGCGATCTGAACCCGAGCCGGCCCGGAGCCGGACCCACACCTTCCTGTACGGAGATCACTCACCCATGTCCACGACCACACCCACGACCACACCCACGACCACACCCACGTCCGCACCCGCTTCCACCCCCACGTCCGCACCCGCTTCCACCCCCACGACCACACCCGCTTCCACCCCCACGTCCGCACCCGCTTCCACCCCCACGACCCGCTCCGCCCTGCGCCGGGCCGCTCTCGGCACCGCCCTCGCCGCCGCCGCGGTCCTCTGCGCGGCCGGTGCCGCCTCCGCGCACGTCACCGTCCATCCCGAGAGCTACGCCAAGGGCGCCACCGACGGCGTCCTCAGCTTCCGGGTGCCCGACGAGGAGGACACGGCGAGCACCACCGAGGTCCAGGTCTTCCTGCCCACCGACCATCCCGTCCTCGGCGTGCTGGTCCGCCCGCAGGACGGCTGGACGCCGAAGGTGACCACCACCGAGCTCAAGACGCCGGTCAAGACGGACGACGGCGCCGTCACCGAGGCCGTCACCGAGATCACCTGGACCGGCGGGAGGATCGCCGCCGGACAGTACGAGGACTTCGACGTCGCCTTCGGTCAGCTCCCCGATGACACCGGCCAGTTGGTCTTCAAGGCCCTGCAGACCTACTCCGACGGCAAGACCGTCCGCTGGATCGAGGAGGCCGCGGCGGGCGCGGACGAGCCGGAGAACCCGGCGCCCGTGCTGAAGCTGACCACGGTGAGCACCAAGAGCACCGACACCGCCGCGAGCGGCACGAACCGGGCCGGCACCGCCCCCACCACCTCCACCACCGGCACAGCCGCCGCCTCCGGAACCGGCGACTCCACCGCCCGTGGCCTCGGCGTCGCCGGGCTGGTCGTCGGGGTGCTGGGCCTCGCGGCCGCCGGCTTCGCCGTCGTACGGACGCGGTCGACACGCTCGTAGCCCTGCCGGCCCTTCCGGCCCTGCCGGAACGTGTCCGGAACGCATCCGGAACGTGGGGGGAGGGGCCCGGACCAGGAAGGCTCGGCGGTGGAGTCGACCGCGACGATCGGAGCGGTGAGCAGATCCAGGCCGGCCGAGGAGAAGAAC